>NZ_JBPDVG010000013.1:0-64315 GCF_051851525.1 Lonepinella sp. BR2357
CTAAAAATGCCAATATCACAGGGGTAGAAAGCGATTACGAAAGCAACTACAAATATCAAATGAAACAAAGTGGGTTAACGGTAGCAGTAAATATTCCTGCTTTACAAGCCTTGCAAAGTGCCATATCCACAGTGAAATCAATAAAAACCGTTGGGCAAAGCAAAGATGACCGAATTAATGCGTTAGCGGCAGCGAATGTAGCTTGGGATACTTTGCGTACTGCTGATAGTGCAATGTCTGCGATTGGATCGACTAAAGCATTAATGAACAATGATATGGCGAATACAAATATTAGTGTTACCTTAACTTATGGTAAACAGAAAAATGTTAATAGCAGTCATACCAGTGGAGACGAGATAGCTTCTAGTAAGATCAACGCAGATAAAAAAGCAATGATTATTGCGACAGGTGACAATGAAAAATCTAATATTAATATTAAAGGCTCGGATATAAGCGGTAATAAAGGCACGATATTAATAGCAGATAACAATGTCAATATAGAGGCACAAAAACAAACGCATCAAGAACGATCAACTAATCAGTCTAGCGGTTTTAATGCGGGTGTCGCTATAAGCTATGGTTCCAATGGTTTCGCCGCAGGATTTACTGCGGGTGGTAATTATGGAAAAGGATATGGTAACGGAGATGAGGTTTCTTGGCACAATAGCCATATTGGAAGTTTAAATAGTCAAACTGTTATTTCCAGTCAAAATGACACAAGGATTAAAGGTGCCCAAGTTATTGGTAAGTCGGTTCAAGTTAATGCTCAAAATCTTAATATTGAAAGTTTACAGGATACGATGACGTACAAAGGTAAACAGATGAATGTATCAGGGCAAGCAACTGTTGGTTATGGGGCATCTGTTTCAGCAAGTTATAATCAATCAAAAGTGAATGCGGATTATGCCAGTGTGATTGAACAATCAGGCATTTTTGCTAAAGATGAAGGTTATCAAATTAATGTGGCTAACAATACAGATTTAAAAGGAGCCATTATTACATCCACGAGTAAAGCTGAACAAGATGGAAAGAATCATTTTAGTACAGCAACACTGACACATTCAGATATTGAAAATCATAGTGATTATTCTGCGAGTGGCTTTGGTTTAAGTGGCGGATTTTCGATTAAAGGTGATTTTACTGTCCCACTAGGGGGTAAGCCTGAATCAACAGATACAACTACTCAAACAGAAGCTATCACGACCACAGAAAAGGATAATAAAACTATTTATGTGATCAAAGGATTAGGTGGGCAATATTTATCATCGGAACAAGCTGGTGTCGAAGATATGAAAAAAGAAAATGGTAAGGCTACTCAACTAAATGGTGTCGCCGGTGTGTTTAGCCAAGGAAATTGGGGCGTAGCGAAAAGTTTAGCAACAGGTCTTCTTGGTCAAGTGCATGATAATGGTAGTGACCAAAGCGTCACATCTAGCTTTATTAATACAAAAAATGTGCTCATTACAGATAATGATAAACAACAAAAATTAACAGGAAAAACAACGGATGAAACGATTCAAGCCGTGACTCAACATAATTCACATCAAGCTTTAGAAAAAGTGGATGTTGAAAAAATTAAGTCCAATATGGAACAGGATTTATCTGTTGCTCAAGATTTTGTCAATAATCTGAATCAAATCGGCGATAAACTTTATTATGAAGTGGAAAAAAACGACAAGAATATCCTTGTCAAATATAAACCTGAGAATTGTGACGATCCAAGTTGTTTGCGTTTCTTTGAATTGGATATGGAGAAAGTGCAAAATAAAGAAATACTGACGAAAGAAGAAGCAGAAATATTATCCAGAATGTATGTACATGGGATTTTTAATACGACGGATGAAGATCGGACAGAGGGAGGCATTTTATATAGTGGCAAAGATACCTTAAATAACGCCTCCATTATCGTCAGAAAACCTTATGTTGGTGTCGCAGAAGAAGTTACTTATACCATTTTTGAACGATTACGAGCTGGGGCAAATCTACCAAGTCTATTTGGAGCATCAAATGCCAGTCGAGATCAGGTAACCATTTGGGATAAATTAAATCAATACAACCAAGAGAACGCCAATGATAAGGTTAATTTAACCCATGTAGCACACAGTTTAGGTGTGTCTAGCACCAAAAATGCCATAAATTGGGCAAATTATCAACACACCAATCTTAAAGAAACGAAAGCAAATTTAACCGCACTTGGTACAAGCTACCCGATTTATAGTGATATTGAAACGGGGTATTTTGATTCCGCATCAGGGTTATTTGGCAAAACTAGATTAGATTACGCCATTGCACCACAAGATTGTGTAGGAACCTGTTTGTTAATTGGTAGAACGAATTCTACGGCGGAAAACACGAAAGTTGGGGTGCCTTTGGTGGATTTGTTAAGTCATCATATATCCTATGTAAAAGACAGAGATGTTTTAAATTTTTATAACAAAAAAGATAGAGAGCCAGATCTCCAAGGTATTTGGAATAGAGATACCAATTCAGAAAATTTTGGTCCCGAAATTAAAACTTTGATAAGTAAATAGGGGGAGCTATGAAATTCATAGTGTTTATAGTTTATACTTTGATATTATCAGGATGTATAGAGCTTCGTCATTTTCCTGTGGGAGTGCCAGGGGAAGTTAAACAATGGGAAAAAGATCATAAATATTCATACCATATATTTAATAGCTGTTCAGAAAGCAGTAATAATAATTTAACTAATGAGGAAGTTATATTGCTAAAGGATCATAACATCCCTTATGGTAGAATAAAAAGTATTATTGAAAAAAGGGCACCCTATGTAGCTAATTGCATGTATGAAAAGGGGTATAGATTTAACCCTGAGTTGGGATGGTGTTCCTATTCGGATAATAAAAACACTTATATTTGTAAAAATGCGAGTAAGTATGAATAAGTATTTTAATTCCGCACCATCGTTACTCGGAAAAACAAGATTAGATTACGCCATTGCACCACAAGATTGTGTAGGAACCTGTTTGTTAATAGTTAGAACGGATTCTACAGCGGAAAATCCGAAAGTTGGAGTGCCGTTGTTAGATCATCATAAAGCCTACATAAGAGATGTGGATGTACTTAATTTTATATATAGCACTAAAGATAACAGTGGACAAAAGCTTAAAGTTTTATATGAAAAGAATCAAGCAGTGTGGAAGAGAGGTTCTGAAAGTAAAACATTTGGACCTATTTTTAATAGACTAGAAAGTGAGTAAATTATGAAAATAGTTACACTGATAATTTTACTTGGATACATAGGTGGGTGTAGTACTATTTATCAAATACGTTATATGGATACATCTTTTTCTGGAGAACATAAACAATGGAAGAATACCCACTATTCTTTTAATGATTTTTCAATTTGTAAAGATAAAGCTAAAAATATTCTAACAGATGAAGAAAAAAAATATTTGGTGATATTAGATCTCCCAAAGATAGCTTTGAAACAGTAATAGAAAAATTCTCCCCTGTATACTATGATTGTATTTATGGAAAGGGATACAGGTTTAATCCAGAGTTAGGCTATTGTTCATACTGGAAAGATACTTATATCTGTAAAAATGCGAGTAAGTATGAATAAATATTTTGATTTTGCATCCGAGTTATTCTGCAAAACAAGATTAGATTATGCTATTGCACCAAAAAGATTGTGTAGGAACTTGTTCGTTAATTGGTAGAACGAATTCAGTGCGGTGGGCAGTCAAGTTGGTAGCTTACATGGCAAAACTCAAATCATCACGGATGGCAACTATCAACAATCAGGCTCAATCGTCACATCCAAAGACGGTGATGTATTGATTATGGCTAAAAATGCCAATATCACAGGGGTAGAAAGCGATTACGAAAGCAACTACAAATATCAAATGAAACAAAGTGGGTTAACGGTAGCAGTAAATATTCCTGCTTTACAAGCCTTGCAAAGTGCCATATCCACAGTGAAATCAATAAAAACCGTTGGGCAAAGCAAAGATGACCGAATTAATGCGTTAGCGTTAGCGAATGTGGGTTTTGGTGCAGTAAGAACCTATGAACAGGGAAAGGATTTATATAAAAATCTACAAGAAAACGGCATAGATGGCTTAAAACAGGATGTCAGTGTTTCCATTACCTATGGCAAACAAAAGAACACGCAAACCCAACATACTGATGGAAATAAGGTTGAAAAAAGCCAAATCAATGCTGGCGGTAAAGTCAACATTATCACCACAAGTACAGAGAAAAATGATGATTTAACGATTATGGGTTCTGATGTCAGTGGCAATCAAGGTACTCACTTAAGCAGTCAAAATAATGTCAATATATTAGCCATGGATGAAAATCACCATGAACGCAGTAAAAATAAATCTAGTGGTTGGAATGCAGGTGTCGCAGTGAGTTATGGACAAAGTGGATTTTCCTTTGGTGTAACAGCTGGTGGCAAGATAGCCAAAGGTTATGGCAATGGCGATAGTAAGGCTTGGGTGGAGAGCTATGTAGGTAGCCAAAATAGCCAAACAACCATTGATAGCAAAAAAGACACCAATATCAAAGGTTCACAAGTTGCAGGTAAACAAATTACTGTTAATGCCCAAAACCTAAATATTGAGAGTTTGCAAGACACGGCGACTTACAAGGGCAAGCAAGAAAGTGCAAGTGGGCAAGTGACAGTGGGTTATGGTGTGTCTGCGAGTGCTAGTTATAGCCAATCCAAAATCAACTCAAATTATGCTAGCGTAAATCAGCAAGCAGGGATTTTTGCTGGGGATGATGGATTTAAGGTGAATGTAGCCAACCACACGAACTTAACCGGTGCCTTAATCACTTCCACTGAAAGTGCGGAGGAAAATAGCAGAAATTCTTTTAGTACAGGAACATTGAGTTATTCAGACATTGAAAATATATCTGAATCTAAAGCATCAGGTTTTGGCTTAAATGGTGGTTTGACAATAAGTGGTGGAAATGATCCAGATAAAACCGTTGGCAAGGAAGATTCTGCTAAAGATGTTGGTGCGATAAAATTAACAAAAATGGCAGATAATAATTTAGACTGTAGTTCAAAAATTGAGACTCAAGGTGTTGCTGGCGTATTTAATCAAGGCAACTGGGGAATTACAAAAGGGTTGGTGACAGGATTATTAGGACAAGTCAACCAAAAATCTAAAGATAATAGCATAACATCAAGTCGTATTCAGACGCAAAATATTCAAATTCGTGATGAGCAACAACAGTTTAAAAATACTGGGAAAACGATTCAGCAAACTATTACTGAGTTAAATCAAGATAATCAACATAGAGTATTGGAAAACATCAATGTAGATCAAATTCAATCAGATTTAAATCAAGATCTTAATGTAGCAACTGATTTTGTAAATAATATTGGTGAACGAGGTGATCAGATCTATTATAAAATGGAGAAAAATGAGGACTCTAGTTTCATAATTAAGAAAGAATATGCAAGTTGCGAACATACTGATTGTATAGAAAGAGATGACCCTCTTAAATTGAAAGAACTTATTTATTCAGATCAAATATTAACAGAAAAACAAGCTAAAGAACTTTCTGTAATCAATACTGCAGGTATGTTGAATTTAAAAGATAAAGATAAAATTGATAGTGCAGTTTTATATGGCAACGATCTTTCTAATCTTGATGATATAGGCGTTATTATTAATCGTGGAAGTGCAGGACTTGTAAATGAGTTTATTTTTACTGGTTTTGAACGTTTTAGAGCTTGGGCGAATATGCCAACTATTTTTGGAGCTTCTAATGCTACAAAAGACAAAGTTCAACTGAGTAATAAAATTAATGAATATAATCAATCAGCTTTAGCACAGGGAAAACAAACAGTTGATGTAACTCAAATTGCACATAGTTTAGGTGTTTCAGGTGATAAAAATGCACTTAATTGGGCTGAATATCAGGGTATGAAATATGATAGCACTAAAGTAAATTACTATCATCTTGGAGGTTCTTATTCGTCGGAACAAATTGATAATCAAGCAAAATCTATTTATAAGAATACAACCACTCATTATTTGGGTACTGAGGGAGATTCTATATACCAAGGAATTGGAGGGTATTTTATTGGAAATAATAAAAATGCTACCCCTGTACCTAAAGGATTAGATCTTAGTTTTGGCGAAAGACATTCTGAATCAAATCAGAATATTAATAACTTAAAATATGTTTATAGAATTAATAACGAACAACTGTTAATGCAAAAGGAAAAGACAATTTATATTTTAAATAATATACATAAAAATAATGGGATAAGAATCTTTAATAAGGTGGGTGATCATGAGTAGATTTATCTTTTTTTATTTGATTTTTATGCTTACAGGATGTTCAATTGTATGGGACTTGGCTTATACAGGTAGTCGTTCATCAATATGGGATGATACTTGGAGAAATAAAGATGGTAAACAAATGCCTTATTACATTAATGATATATGTGGCAGGGGCAAAGAATATACTGCTGGGGTATTAACTTATGAACAAGCCATAGAAGAAAGCTCAAAATGTAAATATAATAAAGGATATTATTTTTATTACAGCTTTCTATATTGTAGATATAATAAGGTTGAATGTGATATCCAAAAAAAATATGAAAAATAATGTTAAATCAATATTAGAAAAGATTCAGCCAGATACTCAAGGGGTATGTAGGGGAGAAAAAATGATGAGCCTATAACAAATTTTGTTATAGGCTCCATTGTAACACTCAAATTATCACTGATGGCACTTATCAACAATCAGGCTCAATCGTCACATCCAAAGATGGTGATGTGTAGAGGTACCCTAACCCACAGTCCGCAATAGCAATACTTAATGAGGAAACATCATGAACAATAGCGTGCTGATTTATGTTAATATAAAGCGATTAAAGAAGATCTTATTTATCATTAGCCTATGAATATTCGTTACTTTTTACACAAAAAATTACGCCAAACGCACCGCATTTCTCGCAAAACCGTAGAGTTTTCTTGCTTACTGATTGGGGCGAGTTTGGTGTCGTTGTTTTCCCTTGGCTTTGCCAAATTAGCAGAATTTGGCTTGGAGCTGAATGCCCAATGGACTGCCCATTATCCCCTTGCGGTTTGGGTTGTTTTGCCGTTGGGATTAGCCGCATTAGCTTGGTTTACCCCAAGATACACGCCTTTTGTCGGGGGGAGTGGTATTCCCCAAGTGATTGCCGCCATGAGTTTGCCACATGGTTCAAGAAAATCCCATTTGGTGCAGTTTGTGCAAACCCTTTGGAAAATTCCACTCACCTTTTTAGCCATGTTATTTGGTGCCTCCGTGGGACGTGAGGGGCCGTCTGTGCAAGTGGGTGCCGCTGTGATGTTGGCTTGGGGCAACTGGTGTCATCATCATAATGTGGCATTCCGAGGTTTGAATGCCAATGAGTTAATGGCCGCCGGTGCCGGTGGTGGGTTAGCGGCCGCCTTTAATGCACCGCTCGCTGGGGTGATTTTTGCCTTAGAAGAACTCGGACGTGGGGTCATTTTGCGTTGGGAGCGACGTGTGTTATTAGGCGTGCTTGCCGCCGGTTTTATTTTGGTCGCCATTGACGGTAATAACCCCTATTTTCCTTTATACAAAGGAGCAAACAATGCAGATAAAATCTTGCTTTGGGTGCTGTTATGCGGCGTGATCTGCGGTGTTTTTGGTGGAATTTTTGCCCGACTTTTAGCCAAAGGCGTGGCAGGCGTCGTGCCTGGGGTGATTCGTGGTTGGGTACGCCGTCATCCGATTTTGATCGCCATGATTTTAGGTTTGATTTTAGCAGGGCTTGGCACCTACACCCACGGTCAAACCTACGGCACCGGTTATAAAGTGGTGACGCAAGCCCTAGGCGGAGAACTGGTGGAACCTGAAGTGACGGGCATAGCCAAATTATTTGCTACGGTAGCGACCTATTGGACAGGTATTGCAGGGGGAATTTTCACGCCGGCGTTAACAGTGGGGGCAGGTATTGGCTCTCAAATTGCCGGTTTTACAGGCGGTTTAGTGGACGCTCGTTTGTTGGTGTTACTCTGCATGGCGGCGTTTTTAGCCGGTGCGACCCAATCGCCAGTGACAGCCGCCGTGGTCGTGATGGAAATGACAGGGAGTCAGCCTGTGTTAATTTGGTTATTAATCGGCGGTATTATTGCTACCATTGTGTCACGTCAAATTATGCCAAAACCGTTTTACCATTTTGCCGCAGGCCGTTTTCGTCAACGTATTCAAGAACAAGGATAATAAAAAAACTTATGCAAAATCAACCGCACTTTCCTACGCCTTATTACCGTGGACGTTTTTCCGTGGCACCCATGTTAGATTGGACAACTCGTCATTGCCGTTATTTTCATCGTCAATTTACTAAGCAGGCTTTACTTTATACGGAAATGGTGACGGCACCTGCGATTATTCACGCCAAATATGATCATTTAGACTTTGATTTAGCGGAAAATCCTGTTGTCTTACAATTAGGCGGCAGCGACCCTGAACAGCTCAAACAATGTGCGATTTTAGCGGAACAACGAGGTTATCAAGAGATTAATTTGAACGTTGGCTGTCCTTCCGACCGAGTGCAAAATGGCATGTTTGGGGCATGCTTAATGGCAAAAGCAGATTTAGTGGCAGACTGTGTGAAAGCGATGCAAAGTGCGGTGCAAATTCCTGTCACGGTGAAAACCCGTATCGGCATTGATGAGCTAGACAGCTATGATTTTCTGTGTGATTTTGTGCAAAAAGTGCAAGCCGTGGGCTGTCAGGATTTTATCGTCCATGCTCGTAAAGCGTGGTTATCTGGCTTAAGCCCAAAACAAAATCGTGAAATTCCGCCATTGGATTACGAACGAGTGTATCAGCTCAAACGAGATTTCCCTGAACTTTGGATTAGCATTAACGGTGGCATTAAAACCATTGCAGAAATGCAAACCCATTTGCAGCACGTTGATGGGGTAATGGTGGGCCGTGAAGCCTATCAAAATCCGTCTTTATTAGGCGAAATTGATCGAGCGTTGTTTGACCCTAATGCTCCGATCATCACCGCTCATCAAGCGGTGCGGAATATGTTCCCTTATATTGAAAATCAACTCAGTCAAGGCGTGTATTTAAATCATATTGTTCGCCATATATTGGGTGCATTCCAAAATTGCAAAGGGGCAAGACAATGGCGACGGCATTTAAGTGAAAATGCCTGCAAGCCGAATGAGGGGGTGGACGTGGTGGAAACCGCCCTTAGTTTTGTGGAATAAATTTTAATACAGATAATATTTTTACTATTATTAAATACAACAGCGTGACAGTTTTACTTTAGTAATAGCACAATGTTTTGCGGTGAAAAAATAGATTTTTTTACCGCATTCTTATACCTAAAGGAAATATAATTAAACAAAAAATTATTGGCTTGTTATAAGTATTTTTTGCATAATTATTCTTATCAAAGAATTATTATGCTTTATGCCTTTTTTATTACCATTAGCAATGCTTTAACAGCCATAGAGGTTATTAACAAAATAAGGAAAAAATAATGATTGTAAAATTAGAAACAGCTGGATTAGTTTGCCCATTCCCACTCGTGGAAGCCAAAGAAACCATGGCAAAATTAAACCAAGGTGATGGCATTGAAATCGAATTTGACTGCACTCAAGCCACTGAAGCCATTCCGAATTGGGCAGCCGAAGAAGGCTACGAAGTGACAAACTTTGAGCAAATTGGCGATGCAAAGTGGACTATTACGGTAGTAAAATAAATACATTAAAATATAAAAATTTTACCCTATATTTTGATACCCATTTTTACTTTTTATAATAACCAAACAACGTTCGCCCACCAACTCTGGCACTTGTAACGGAATAACCTGTTGAATAGAAAATTCAGCCGAAAGCTGTTGCACTTCCTCTTGATGATATTGGCCTTTTAAGGCGTAGAATAAACCGTTTTCATGGGGTAAATGATGACACCAATCGGTCATATCCTTTAGGCTAGCAAAGGCTCGGCTTAACACTCCGTCAAATAGATGATCGGGTGTAAATTCTTCTACTCGGCTAAGTACTGGTTCCACGTTAGTCAATCCTAACTCACGCACAGCATTGCGAATAAAGCTAATGCGTTTGCCTAAACTGTCCAATAAATAAAATTGCTTATCTGGATTGATAATCGCCAACGGCAAACCGGGTAAACCCGGTCCTGTACCCACATCAATAAAACGTGAACCTTGTAGGTAAGGGCTTACCACAAGGCTATCTAAAATATGTTTTACCAACATATATTGTGGATCACGCACAGAGGTAAGATTATATGCCTTGTTCCATTTATGCAACAACAACACTAACTGGACTAACTGGCTTTTTTGCTGATCGGTAATAGAAAGTGCGGTGGATTTTAGCAAGGTTTCCAGCTTTTCGCTTAATTGCTGTTCTAAATTAATCGCCACGTTTTAACATTCCCTGTTTTTTTAAGTTCACCAACAAAATAGAAATGGCCGCTGGGGTGATACCTGAAATTCGGCTCGCTTGTCCAATAGAAACGGGACGATGTTGTTCTAATTTGGCTCGTACTTCATTAGATAAACCCACTACAAGACTATAATCAAAACGTTCAGGAATCGCCGTATTCTCATGGCGTTTTTGTTTTTCAATTTCTTCTTGTTGATGTTCAATATAACCTTGATATTTCACCGCTATTTCCACTTGTTCCGCAGCTTGTTTATCTTCCAACGCTGGTGCAAATAAAGCGGTTTTAGTTAAAATATCATAGCTCATTTCAGGACGACGTAATAAATCAATGCCACTGGCTTCACGCACAATCGGGGTATTCACCAACGTATTGATTTCATCTAAATGTTCCGATTTAGTATGAATCCAAATTTGTTTTAGTCGTTCTTGTTCTTTGGCGATGTTGTCCATTTTTTGATTAAATCTCGCCCAACGTTTTTCGTCTATTAATCCTAATTCATGCGCAATTGGCGTTAAACGGATGTCGGCATTATCTTCACGTAACAATAAACGGTATTCCGCTCGAGAAGTGAAGACACGGTAGGGTTCTTTTGTGCCAAGGGTACAAAGATCATCCACTAATACACCAACGTATGCTTGATCTCGGCGTGGATACCAAGGATCTTTTTGTTGTACAAATAACCCTGCGTTAATACCGGCTAACAAACCTTGTGCAGCGGCTTCTTCATAACCCGTTGTGCCATTAATTTGCCCAGCAAAGAACAACCCTTTGATCGCTTTGGTTTCTAAGGTAGGTTTAAGATCTCTCGGATCAAAATAATCGTACTCAATGGCATAACCCGGTTTCACGATGCGAGTTTTTTCTAACCCTTGCATGGAATTTACAATGTCCATTTGCACATCAAAAGGCAAACTGGTGGAAATACCATTTGGATAGACTTCATTAGACGTTAATCCCTCTGGTTCAAGGTAAATTTGGTGAGAATTGCGATCCGCAAAACGCATCACTTTATCTTCAATAGACGGACAATAACGTGGGCCGATCCCCTCAATAACCCCAGTGTACATTGGACTACGATCCAAATTATGGCGGATCACTTCGTGGGTTTTTTCGTTGGTATGCGTAATAAAACAAGGAATTTGACGAGGGTGTTGATCTACTGATCCCATAAAGGAAAAAACCGGTAACACAGCGTCACCATGCTGTTTGGCTAACACATCAAAATTAATGGTACGAGCATCTAAACGAGGTGGTGTGCCTGTTTTTAGCCGATCAACACGTAAGCCTAGATCACGTAAACGATGAGAAAGGGAAACCGATGCTGGATCGCCTGCTCGTCCGCCCTCGTAATTCTGTAATCCAATATGGATCTTACCGGCTAAAAAGGTACCAGCCGTCAAAACCACAGATCTGGCACGAAACTTTAAGCCCATTTTAGTTTCTATGCCAGTGACGTGATCCTGTTCGATCAATACATCGGTCACTTCTTGTTGGAAAATATCTAAATTCGGTTGATTTTCAAGGGCTATACGCACAGCTTGACGATATAACACCCGATCTGCCTGAGCTCGAGTGGCTCGAACCGCTGGGCCTTTAGAACTGTTTAAGGTGCGAAATTGAATCCCTGCTTGATCGGTGGCATGTGCCATAAGACCGCCCATGGCATCAATTTCTTTGACTAAATGCCCTTTACCAATTCCCCCTACCGCAGGGTTACAAGACATTTGTCCAAGGGTATCAATATTATGGGTTAATAAAAGGGTTTTAAGCCCCATTCGAGCAGGTGCAAGAGCGGCTTCTGTACCGGCGTGACCGCCACCTATCACGATCACATCATAATTTTCTGTATAAAACATAAGAACCTTATTAGATAAAAATGATCGCTTTCACCGATCTTTACTTAAAAATAGGCGACTATTTTACCTAAAATTAGATAAACAGGAAAGTAGATCAGATCAATTCGATCAGAAAAGATCCGTTGGCTAATTAATATAGATCTTATTTATATATAAAGATCTTATTATTGTTATTATTAGATCTACTGATCATCGTTGATAAGGATCTTTTTCTTTTTTATATAAATAAGTTAGATCTTTTTTTAAGTTCGTAAAAGCCCGATCTTTACAGTAGATCAGTTATGTATAATTTGCTGAGTTATCCACAGATGAATTACATTTGATTTCTATAAACAATAATAACACAGTTTTTTCAGTGCTTTTTATTGAGTTATCCACAAGAGTAATTTGTACAGAAACAAAAAAAGTGCGGTTTTTTTCACCGCACTTCTGCTTTTTTTATCTCAAAATATTACAATTTGGCTGCTAACATCGCTTCTAATTTTTCAATATCGGCGGCAAATTTGCGAATACCTTCGGCTAATTTTTCCACTGCCATTGGATCAGCATTGTGTTGCCAGTAGAAATCAGCCTCTTTCAATGGTTCTGGACGCGCTTTGACTTCACCTTTATAGTCTAATTTACGTGCTAAAGGTGCAGTGCTGTCTTGTAACTCTTTTAATAATGGTGGTGCAATAGTTAAACGGTCGCAACCCGCTAATTCGGTGATTTCGCCTACATTACGGAAACTAGCCCCCATTACCACGGTTTTATAACCGTATTGTTTGTAGTAGTTGTAAATTTCAGTGACAGAAACCACACCTGGATCTTCTGCTGGTGCGTATTCTTTTTTATCAGAATTTGCTTTATACCAGTCAAGAATACGACCCACAAATGGTGAAATTAAGTAAACACCTGCCTCTGCACAAGCACGTGCTTGTGCTTGGGAGAATAATAGGGTTAAGTTACAGTTAATGTTTTCTTTTTCTAAAATTTCCGCTGCACGGATACCTTGCCATGTAGAGGCAATTTTGATCAAAATACGCTCATTGGCAATGCCTGCTTCGTTGTAAAGACGAATTAATTTGCGTGCTTTTTCAACGGTGGCGTCGGTGTCATAAGAAAGACGAGCATCCACTTCAGTGGAAATGCGTCCAGGCACTAATTTTAAAATTTCTAAGCCGATATTTACGGCTAATTTATCTTCTGCATCAATTAATTGTTGTGCTTTGTTGCCGCTTTGTTGTTTGGCATAAGCAACGGCTTCATCAATTAATGGGGCATATTGTGGCAGTGCGGAGGCACTTAAAATTAATGATGGGTTAGTGGTGGCGTCTTGTGGTTTATAAAGTTTCATGGCTTCAATATCGCCGGTATCGGCGACCACGACGGTTACATTTTTTAAAGCATCTAATTGGGTTGTCATAATTTACCTCTGGTTGATATTACGCTACGGCTGATTATCCATGATAAGTCGATTAAATACCAGTTAAACGATTAAAAACTGTGATCTAGATCACGGTTTTATAATGGAATTTGTATAGCGAACTACAATATAATACATTGAACGCAAGATGAAAATATCAAAGCAACGATATAAATAATAGGTGTAAGATAATATGATGTCTTTTTTGGGTATTACGGGGTATAGCGGCAGTGGCAAAACTACATTATTAGAAAAATTATTGCCAAAATTAACCGCACTTGGATTGCGAGTGGCGGTGATTAAACATAGCCATCATAATGCTCAAGTGGATAAACCCGGTAAAGACAGCTGGCGGATGAAAGAAGCAGGAGCCAGCCAAGTGATTATGGCGTGCGATCAGCGTTGGGCATTAATGACGGAAACCCCTGAGCCAGTTTCCTTTGCTTATTTAATCCAACAATTTGATCCGCAGTTAACGGATTTGGTGTTAATAGAAGGCTTTAAACAAGAACCTATACCTAAAATTTTATTGCATAGAAAAGACATGGATAAACCTTTACCCGAGCAAGACAACCATGTGATTGCCATTGCCAGTGATTATCCTGTTGACACGGATAAACCCTTGTTAGATATTAATCATATTGATCAAATCGCCGATTTTATTTGGCATTATTTAGGGAAACATTAAAATGGAAAAAGCCATTTCACCACGTTCCCTTGCATGGATTGCCGCCACGGCCTTTTTTATGCAAGCCTTAGATACGACCATTTTAAATACCGCACTACCTGCCATTGCAAAAGATTTACAGCAATCCCCTTTACAAATGCAGTTGGCCGTGATCAGCTATGCATTAACGGTAGCGTTGTTTATTCCTATTAGCGGTTGGTTAGCCGATAAATATGGTACGCTAAATATTTTCCGTTTTTCTATTATGATGTTTGTGTTAGGTTCGGTCAGTTGTGCTTTTTCCATGTCATTGGAAATGTTGGTTTTTTCTCGTATATTACAAGGTTTTGGCGGTGCTATGATGATGCCAGTGGCTCGTCTGGCCATTATTCGTACCGTGCCTAAAAATGAATTAATTCCGATTTGGAATCTGATGGCCATGGCCGGTTTAACTGGCCCCATTATTGGCCCTATTTTAGGCGGATGGTTGGTGACTTATGCCTCATGGCATTGGATTTTTTTAATCAATATTCCCATTGGTTTCATCGGCGTGATTCTGTCTAGCTTTTTTATGCCGAATGTGAAAAATCAGCTAAATAAATTTGATTGGCTCGGTTTTTTATTATTTGGTGGTGGTTTAGTTTGTCTGACATTAGGACTTGATTTAGTCAGCGAAACCTTTGTGGAAAAATGGCAAGCAGGTAGTATTTTAGCTGCCGGTTGTTTATTTTTAGTGGCTTATTATTTTTATGCCAGCGGCAATCAACATGCGTTGATTCCACTCAGTTTATTTCAGGTTCGCACTTATTATTTAGGCTCATGGTCGAATTTATTTATTCGTTTATGTGGTTCCGGCATTCCGTTTTTATTACCATTAATGTTGCAAGTGTCATTTCAATACAGTGCAGATTATGCAGGCTTAATGATTACGCCGATTGCTATTAGTTCATTGGTCAGCAAACCGATTATTCGCCCATTGTTAAAATTATTAGGTTATCGAAAATTATTGATGATTAATTCATTATTTATGGCAGTTTCGGTGGGACTAATGGCGTTATTAACCATTGATACGCCGCTTTGGATTTACATTAGTTTACTATCGGTTTATGGTGTGGTACTTTCTATTATGTTCACGTCGGTGAATACCTTGACTGTTTCTGAACTAGACAAACAGACCGCCAGTGCCGGTTCCACCATGCTAAGCATTATTCAACAAGTGGGTATCGGTTTAGGGATTGCCGTTTCTGCTATTGCATTGAATTTTTACCGCACTTTAGTGGAACCCGAACAATTACAACAATCCTTTAGTTATACATTTTTAACCAGTTCTCTTTTTGGTGTAGTATTGCTTTTTGTGGTGGCTAAATTGAAGAAAAATGATGGTGATAATTTACATTAAGTAGGTTGATATGAATGATATTACATTAGATTTTACGCCATTAATTAATGCGGTTGAACGATTAAAAGAAGGGTTGGCTCGTTATCAAGCGGACGTGACGGATATTCAAATTCGTGATGGCTTAATTCAACGTTTTGAATTTACTTATGAATTAAGCCATAAAATGCTTAAACGTTATTTAGTGCATATTTCGCCTAATCCAGCACAATATGATGCCATGCCTTTTCAAGATTTAATTCGTTCTGGTTATGAAATGAATTTATTACAAGGTGAATGGAAAGATTGGAAAACTTACCGAGAAATGCGATCACGTACCAGTCACACCTATGATGAAGAAACCGCATTAAATGTGGTGGATGGCATTCCTGCTTTCTTACAAGAAGTGATATTTTTGACCGAACAATTAACAGAACGCACTAACGAATAAATTGAAAAATATGCTCCAACGCCACATTCCGAATTTCATCACGTTCAAATAAAATCTCATGTTTGGCTTGTTTGATTGGAATTAATTTCCCTTTTGGCAAAAGTGCGGTGAATTTTTCGATATTTTTATTCTCCACAATGTTGTCTTTTTCCGCTTGCAAGATCAACACGGGAATTTCAATTTGTGGCAGAATTTTTGGCAAGCGTTTTATCGCTTGTAAACATAAATGTGCCCAACGGAAAGTCGGACCGCCTAAATGAATCTCTTTAAACTTGCGATTAATCCGATTCATCCATTTCATGCGAGTTTTGCAGAAACTGAGTTCATTTTGTTTTAAATCCGCAGGTTTATAAGCCGTTTTGCCAAACACATAATGTTCTCCCATGCCCAATAACATCATTAAACTCAATAACATTTCATCACGTAACGGTTTTTTTAAGGGTAAGCCAAAAAAAGGCGAAGAAAGCACCGCACTTTTAATCTGGTGATCATAGTTGGCGAGATAATAGCTTGAAATTAAACAGCCTAAAGAATGTGCCACAATATGCTGACGTTGATAGTTAAAATCTACGGTGCATTTTTCGATAATTTTTGCCATATCATCCGCATAAAAGCGAAATTCATCTAAATGGCCTTTTTCCGGATCGGTTAATAACCGCTGTGAATAACCTTGTCCACGGTGATCAAAAACCAAGACATCAAATCCTTGCTGATAAAAATCATAGGCAAGTTCAGACCATTTTAAAATATTTTCAGCCCGACCATTGACCAGAACGATCAACTTTCGTTGATCGCTTTGGGGTTGGGTAAAATGACGATAGGCTAGCTGACAATGTCTTTTTCCAACAAGATATTGAATGGGGAATTGTTGTGCAAAAGGATACAGTTCAGCTAAGGCAAATTGACAAAATTGAGGTTCTCGTTGCATATCATGGTATTTAAAAATCCCCTCTCCCTTTGGGAGAGGGTTAGGGTGAGGGTTTTAAACCAATTGATTCAAAATACGGCGTACTGGCTCTGCCGCACCCCATAATAATTGGTCGCCCACGGTGAATGCGGCTAAATATTCAGGGCCCATGGCAAGTTTACGCAAACGCCCTACTGGTACGCTTAATGTCCCTGTGACTTTCGCTGGCGTCAACTCACGCAAGGTGGTTTCTTTATCATTCGGAATCACTTTCACCCATTCATTGTGGCTTGCTAAAATTTGTTCAATCTCGCTTAATGGCAAGTCTTTTTTGAGTTTAATGGTGAACGCTTGGCTATGGCAACGCAATGCCCCAATACGCACACATAAGCCATCGACTGGAATTGGATTGTCGCTTAAACCTAAAATTTTATTGGTTTCCGCATAGCCTTTCCATTCTTCTTTGGTTTGTCCGCTTTCTGGTAATAATTTATCAATCCATGGAATTAAGCTACCGCCTAAGGCTGCACCAAAGTTATCCGTTGGGAAATCGTCAGCACGCATTTTGGCGGTGACTTTGCGTTCAATATCTAAAATAGACGACGCTGGATCAGCTAATTCTGCTTTCACGCTGTCTTCTAATTGACCCATTTGCACAAGCAACTCACGCATATTTTTCGCCCCTGCACCAGACGCCGCTTGATAGGTCGCAACGGAAATCCATTCCACTAAATCTTTTTCAAATAAGCCACCAATCGCCATTAACATCAAGCTCACGGTACAGTTACCGCCCACAAAGGTTTTAATGCCTTTTTTCAAGCCATCTGTAATCACATGTTGGTTCACTGGATCTAACACAATAATCGCATCATCTTGCATACGCAATGCGGATGCCGCATCCACCCAATAGCCGTCCCAACCTGTCGCCTTTAATTTTGGATAGACTTCATTGGTGTAGTCGCCCCCTTGACAGGTGACGATAATATCTAATTTTTTAAGTTCATCAATATCAAAGGCATTTTTCAATTCGCCTGCCTCTTTGCCAGCAAACACTGGGGCTTTTTGCCCTGCTTGCGAAGTGGTGAAGAACACAGGATTTAAATTGGCAAAATCGTTTTCCTGAACCATACGATCCATTAACACCGAGCCAACCATACCACGCCAACCGATAAAACCGACATTTTTCATATTTGCATTTCCTTTAAGTTATGTTGTGTTTGATGGTTATAAAATTACAGATAACCTTGATAAAATCAAGTATTTTTTATATAAAAAATGATGAAAATTAGGTTTTGGTTAATTTTCATCATTAAATAAGCAGTTATGTTAGAACAATTTTTAAAACTAGGCTTTAAAAATTAGATATTTTATCATTTTCCTAACATTTTTATATGCCGTGTCGCCGCAATCCATGCTGACGCATAACCTACAATGGAGCAAATAATCAACAAGAATACAAATTCTACGAATCCTAAGCCATTCAATTCAAATTGGACTGCAAAAATATCGGTCACATATTTCACCGCACTAGTGAAATAACCAATGACGAAACTACTGAAAATACAGGCAAATAAAGCACCTAAAAAGCCGTAGATAATGCCTGTGTACAGGAAAGGACGTAGCACAAATTGATCGGTGGCACCCAATAATTTCATCACTTGAATATTCGCCTTGCTACTATATACATCAGAACGAATACTATTCCCGATCACTAAAAAGACCGCCAAAGTCATTAACACCGCACTAAAAATCGCCACATGAGCAATCAGCCACGTAATCGCCGTGAGTTTTTCGAGCCAATCATTATCCATGCGGACTTCATCTACCCCTTTGATTTTCATCAAATTATTATGTAATTCTTGACGTTTTTCGGAACCTTGAAATTCTGATGTTGGATGGATCATCACCACGGCCGGTAAGGGGTTATCATCTAAAATATCCAATTCTTCATTAAAGCCAGACCAAGCCTTAAACTCTTTTAAACTTTCTTGGCGAGACACATAATTTAGGCTTTCTACGCCATTTTGCTCACGGATTTTTTCCACCACATTGTTAGCATCATCTGCATTCAGATTTTTATGCAAATAGACCGTTAATTCGGTTTCTGGATAGAATTTGGTGGTGGCTAAGTGGGTGTTTTTCCAGAGTAAAAAACTCACGGTCGGAATGGTCAATGACACGGCAATCACCAAAATTGTCAATAAGGTACCGTATTTTCTTAAACAAAGATCGGCCCACACATTGCGTAGAACATATTGCATTTGTACCCAAAATGGGGCTTTTTGTGTTGAACTCATTTGCTTTCCCCTATGCTCGCAAATAGCCTTGTTCTAATACAAGGCAAGGTTTTGGTTTTTGTTGAATTAAGCCAATGTTATGGGTGGCAATTAACACAGTCATGCCGGTTTTGTTAAATTCTTCAAACAGGTTAAAAATATCAAAAGACAAAGCGTTATCCAGATTGCCAGTGGGTTCATCAGCCAGCAATAATTGCGGTTTATGCACCACCGCTCGAGCAATATCGACACGTTGTTGTTCACCGCCCGATAAATGTAATGGCTGATGATTGGCACGGTCGTATAATCCCACTCTATCTAACATAGCCAATGCACGTTCTTTTGCGGTTTTGGGGTGCATGCCTGCAATAATTAAGGGCAATGCCACATTATCCACAATAGAACGATCAGGCAATAAACGATAATCCTGATGAACCATGCCAATTTGGCGACGTAAAAATGGCAATTCATGGCTAGAAAGGCGAGAAATTTTATGACCATTAAACCAAATTTCCCCACCATTAACACGTTCCATGCCCATAATGAGTTTTAACAACGTACTTTTACCTGCCCCAGAATGCCCAGTTAAATAAGTCATACTGCCCACAGGTAAATGAAAATTTATCCCTTGTAACGCAGATTGTTTGCTCCCTAAATAGGCTTTGCTCACATCTTGAAAATAGATCATTTGGCTTTCCCTTAATCTTCTTGCGTAAATAACGCATCAATAAATTCATTGGCATCAAAGGTGCGTAAATCTTCAATTTTTTCACCCACACCAATATAACGAATGGGTAAATTAAATTGATCCGCAATAGCAAAAATCACACCACCTTTGGCGGTGCCATCTAATTTGGTTAAACAGAGTCCAGTCAGTCCTACAGCCTCATTAAATAATTTTGCCTGACTAATGGCATTTTGCCCTGTGCCTGCGTCTAAGGTGAGCATAATTTCATGCGGTGCGGTGTCATCATATTTTTTCATCACACGCACGATTTTTTTCAACTCGTCCATCAAATTATTTTTATTTTGCAAACGTCCAGCGGTGTCGGCAATCAATATATCAATATTTTTCGCAGCGGCTGATTGCATAGCATCAAAAATGACGGATGCTGAATCCGAGCCAGTCGCTTGTGCCACCACTGGAATATGATTACGCTCGCCCCACACTTGCAACTGTTCTACCGCCGCCGCACGGAACGTGTCACCCGCCGCTAACATCAAGGATTTACCTTGTTGTTGGAACTGACGAGCGAGTTTACCGATTGTGGTGGTTTTGCCCACGCCGTTCACGCCGACCATTAAAATCACATAAGGTTTTTTGCTGGTGTCAATGTGCAAAGGTTGTGCTACTGGAGCAAGAATATCCGCCATTTCTTGTTTGAGTTGTTGATACAACAAATCCGCATCTTTCAACTGTTGACGAGTGGCATGTTGTTCTAAATTTTGGATAATTTTGCTGGTGGTCGGCACGCCAATATCGGCAATTAATAGTTGTTCTTCAAGTTCTTCAAACAGTTCATCATCAATTTTTTTACCTAAAAAGAAAGCACGAAAACCCGAACCGATATTCTGTTTGGTTTTCACTAACCCTTTGAGTAAACGACTGAAAAAACCGCCCTCGCTTGGCTTTTCTTGGGTAACGGCAGTTTCTGGAATATCTGGTTCAGCGGGTTCATTTTCTTGTTCGGTGATTTCTTCTGATTGTTCAACTTGCGCTAAAACAGGCTCAAATTCCACCGCGCTTTTTTTAACAATATCTTCAACACCATCTTCTGCATTATCCTTTTCTTCTGGAGCAATAACCTCTGCAATGATTTGTTCCGTTTTGACTGGTTCAAGTGCGGTATTATTTTGTTCAGAAATAAATGCGGTTTCAGAATGAACAAAATTTTCGACTAAATTTAAGGTATCTTCGCTTAAATTTTCGCTCACCGTTTCAATAGCATGATCGATATTTTCGCTGATGTTTTCGATTTTTTCTTCAATAATATCAACAATATTTTCTGTTTGTTGGGTGGTTTGCTCAACAACTTCTTCAACTGCTTGTTGTGTTTCCGTTGGTGATATTGGTTCATCAACATGGTTTTCTGGTGGCTTTTTCCCAAGTCCTAACCACGACCAAAATCCGCCCTTTTTCTTCTCATCTGCCATAAAAATCTCTCAATATCTGTTAAACTATACAAAATCTATATAGTTTATCATTTTTTATTTACATCTGTATGAAAAAAAGCACAAAATCGACCACTCAATCGACTAAAGGCGAAGTTCGTATTATCGCAGGCCGTTGGCGTGGGCGAAAATTGCCAGTCCTTAATGCCCAAGGTTTACGCCCTACTGGTGATCGGGTGAAAGAAACCCTGTTTAATTGGTTAATGCCTTACATTGTGGATAGCCACTGTTTAGACTGCTTTGCGGGCAGTGGTTCACTGGGGTTTGAAAGCCTATCAAGAGGAGCGAAACAGGTGACTTTTGTAGAGTTAGACAGAACCGTTGCCAACCAACTGAAAAAAAATCTCGCCACCTTGAAATGCGATACAGATCAATCTGTTGTACTTAACCAAAACAGCCTAGATTACCTAAAACAACCGCAAAAAACACCGCAGTTTGATGTGGTATTTTTGGATCCACCATTTCATTTTGGTTTGGCGGAACAAGCAATAATTTTATTAGCGCAAAATAACTGGCTAAAAGAAAACGCCTTAATTTATGTGGAAACCGAAAAAGAAAAACAGTTAACAACACCTGAAAATTGGCAGTTGTTAAAGGAGAAAATTACGGGCATGGTGGGGTATCGGTTGTATAGAAAAATGTGATGAATTTTGCTTTTAGCTACAATAATACTGCATCTAAATCAATTTCCCCAAATGGCGATACACTTCAGCATCATTGCGTTTGCCAATTCTCAACACATGGATTTCTAATACATCATTTTCAATCTGATAAATAATTCTATATTCACCTGCTTTTATTCGTCTTAATATGGGATAACCAGTAAGTTGTTTGGACTGAATGGATAACGGATTATTAGCCAATAAATCTATTTTTGCGACGATTTGCTTTGCGTGTTTAAGAGGGATTTTTTCTAAAAATGCAGCGGCATCTTTTGATAATCGAATAGCTAACATATTAACGGAATTTATCAAGTACAGATTCGGTTTCTGAGGATGTGAGCAACCCTTTGTTTTTTGCTTCAAGCGCTAACCTTGCATCAATATATTCTTCAAGCACATCTGGTGACATGACCAAACTGACAATTTTATTACGTCTTGTGATAGACACAGCTTCCCTTTGTGAATGATCAATCAGTTGACTAAACGCATTTTGAGCTTGAGATGAAGTCACTGTAAGCATATACGTACCTTTTTTGTTGTTTTTGGTTGGAGCAATATAGCTAATCATTGAGAGAATAGCAATAGAATTTAACCATTATGTATATAAAAACAATAGTAAAATATCATTTAATATCGCTACTATTATAAAAATAAGCGACATAAAAAATTATGTCGCTTAAAACGCTCTTATTACAAAACAGCCTTAATAGATTCAGCAATTGCCCCTGATTGTTTACCTAATATAACGTGTAATTCATTATCATTAACAGCAACATTCCCTTTTGAACCTAATTGTTCAAGTTTGCTGAAATCTACAAGATTGAGATTAGCTAAATTTAACCTTAATCTTGTAATGCAATAATCAACCCCTGTGAGATTTTCTTTACCGCCTAATGCCATAATGAATTGTTCCGCAATCTCTTTCGAGATTTTATCTAACAGGTCAACTTCTGTTTGGCTCGGTTGACCACTTAGAAGATGTTTAATTCGTTCTAAAAAATTTGCCATTATTTACCTGCCTATCTCAATTATTTACTCAGTTGTTGCTTGGTTTTTAAACTTTCTAATAATACGGCAAGGATAATAATTCCGCCTTTCACCACTTGTTGATGATAGCCAGGAATATTCAATAAATTCATTAGATTAGAGATAATACTTAGAATAAATACCCCAATTAACGTATTTAATACCGTCCCTTTACCACCTGATAAACTTGCTCCACCGACAACAACCGCAGCAATGGCATCAAGTTCAAAGCCAATACCAAACACTGGTGAACCCACACCTGTTCTGGTGGTTGCCAAAATACCTGCCACTGCACAAGCTATGCCACTAATAACATAAACAAAGAATTTGTGTCTTTCTACTCGAATACCTGCAAAACGAGTCGCTGTTTCATTACTCCCAATGGAAATCACAATTCTGCCAAAGACCGTTTTCTTATAAACAAATAAGGTGGCAAGGAAAGTAATAAATAATATATAAAAAGGTAATGGAATCCCCAGTAAATAACCCGTACCAAAATCCGTAAAACTATCATCGTTGATAAAAATTGGTTGTCCTTTTGATACAATTAAACCTAATCCACGAGCTACCGTCATCATTGCTAAGGTCGCAACAAAGGGAGCAACTTTAAAATATGCAATTAATCCGCCTGCAATACCGCCAATAATTGCACCGCATAAAATACCAATGATAGTACTACCGAATATGCCGTAATCAGGCATATAGATCGCAATAATCACGGACACTAATGCCATTATTGAACCAACGGATAAATCAATTCCCCCCGTTAAAATCACAAACAATAATCCCAATGAAACAATACCTAACGGAACACTTTGTCTTAGTACATTAGTGATATTCTCAAGGGCATAAAATCGGTCAGATAATAATGCTGACACAACAAGCATTATGAGAAAAAACATAATGGTTGAATGTTGTAAGAAAAATGAGTATGCTTTTTTCATAAAAACTCCTTAATTTAAATTCTCACGTTTAGGAATGGCTAATTTCATAATATTTTCTTCGGTTATTTGTTCACCTTGTAATTCACCCGTAATTGTACCTTCGCTCATTACATAAATTCTGTTACACAAACCGATAAGCTCAATTAATTCTGATGAAATAACTAATAATCCATAACCTAATTTCGCTAAATCAGAGATAATGCGATAAATTTCTGCCTTTGCCCCAACATCAACACCACGAGTGGGTTCATCAAAAATGATGAAATCACAATCTGTATTTAACCATTTGGCTAACACGACTTTTTGTTGATTACCACCACTCAAACTGGAAATAGGGTCAAATAACGAACCTAATTTTATTTGTAATAACTTTTTGAGTTTTTCACCCATAGATAATTCAGAATGATGATTAATAATGCCGAATTTAGAAATCTTGTTTAAGGTTGCCATTGTCATATTTTCTAAGATTGACATATTCAAAATCGCACCTTGTTCTTTCCGACTTTCAGGGACTAAGCCAATCCCTTGTTTTATTGCATCGGTTACATTGGAGAATTTTAATAATTGACCATTTTTATAAATTTCCCCTGATGTGATTGGATCAATACCAAAAATACATCTTGCGACTTCTGTTCGACCCGCTCCGACTAAGCCAGCTAAACCCACAATTTCGCCTTTTTTCACATTAAAAGAAATATTCCGTAATAATCCTGTTCGATTAAGATCTTTGACTAATAATAAGTCATCATCTTGTGGAACAATCTTATCAGGATATAGGGAATCTAATTCTCGTCCTACCATATATTTAATAATTTCATCTTCATTAGATGTTTTTGGATCTAATTCAATAATCGTCTGTCCATCTTTAATCACTGTAATTGAATCAGATATACGGAATAATTCTTCTAAACGATGGGAAATATAAATAATGGTAACGCCTTTTTGTTTAAGTTTATTTAGGTTGTCAAATAGAATATCAATTTCAGGATCAGCAAGTACTGCTGTGGGTTCATCTAAAATTAAAATATTCACGTTCTTGGTTAAAGCCTTAGCAATTTCCACCATTTGTTGATAGGCAACACTTAAATCACCCAATCGCATTGTTGGGGGAATATTAAAACCTAAAGAATCTAATGCTTGTTTCGCTTGTTGATTAATTGAATCCCAGTTAATGGTTTTTTTACCTTGCCCCAAATCATCAAGAAAGATATTTTCAGCAACGGAAAGATCGGGGGATAAGGCTAATTCCTGATGAATAATCCCAATCCCTTTGCGTTGACTACTTTTAGGATTAGTAAAATGAACTTCTTCGCCATTTATTTTTATTGTTCCACTGTCTTTAATATAGATTCCTGACAGAATCTTCATTAAAGTGGATTTTCCAGCACCATTTTCACCAATTAAAGCGTGAATTGACCCTTTTTTAACATTCAGATCAATATTCTGTAATGCTTTTACGCCACCAAAATGTTTGCTTACATTACGGATCTCAATAGCATAATCACTCATATCATCTCCTTTTTTCAAGATAGTGGAAGTTAAAACTTCCACTATTCATTGGATTATTAGTACAAAGAGTCTGGGTTATATACTTTTTCTACATTATCCTTGTTAATTAACAATGGTTTAATATAAAGATAGTCAGGAAAATCACGTTTACCTTGTTGATATTGAGTAATAGTGTCAATCGTAAGTTTAGTTAACGCATCTGGATTATTTGATGCCGTGGCTTGTAATTCGCCTTTTTTCACCGCTTCTAAACCAAATTTATAACCATCGTGAGCATACACTTTCACATTTTCTAATTTGCCAGCCGCTTTCAATGCACGCAGACCACCTAATGCCATATCGTCCATTTCAGCGTAAACAGCATTCACTTTATCACCATTTGCAACAATGGCATCTTCCATTGCTTTTAAACCACCTTGTTGATCCCAGTTACCCCAAACTTGCGTTAAAACATTGAGTTGAGTGTGTCCATATTGACGTAATTGAGCTTCCATTACACCACGGATAAAGTTAGTACGGCGAGCTTCACCCACTAAATTACCTTGATTCCCACTGATAAGCACAAGATTGATAGGTTTATCGCCAAATTGTTTTACGGCAAATTCACCAATCATAATATTGTTTGCCGCATTATTCGCTTGAATACGAGTAACAACGGGGGCTTCTAAAGAAATATCACTATCTAAGGCAATGACTGGGACTTTTGCTTTCGTTGCCATTTCTGATATTTTAATACCTGCCACAGGATCTTGTGGATTTAACACTAAGTAGTTAATTCCTTGTGAAAGCATATCTTCTACATCAGCAACTTGTTTATTCAAATCACCCCGTGCATCCGTGGTAATTAATTCATAGCCTGCCTCTTTAGCGTGAATTTTCATATATTCAGTTAAGCCATTAAAGAACGCACCATTTAAAGTTCGATTAGCAAACCCAATTTTAACGTTGTCATTGGCAACGGCTGTTGTACCAATAAGTGATAAAGAAAGAGCAAGCGCTGTGAGTAATTTTTTCATATAAACCACCTTAGTTTGGGTTAGTTAAAAATGTTGAAATTTCTACCGCACTTTAGGGTAGTCATTTCGGCTTAAGAATGGGAAATCCCATTAATTCTGATTCGTTGCAAAATTTGCGGCGACTTGTTCAATCGCTAATCCATTTTTATAACGTTGAATAAAGGTTTCATAGCCTTGAACCCAGTTAGGTTCTGGATTCACCACATTATCCGAACTATTCACAAAGACGATTTTGTCTAAATAGTCGGTTAAAGAAATTGAAGTCTGTTGCATATAAGCCGCTAACAAAGCAATCCCCCAAGCACCGCCTTCACTGGCTGTTTCTAGTACCGCAACAGGCACATTCAATGCAGCACTCAAGGCTTTTTGTGCGGTTTCTTTGCTTTTGAATAATCCGCCGTGTGCAAAGATTTTTTCAATGTTGACACTTTCTTTTTTAGTCAAGGTATCCATGCCTAATTTCATTGCACCAAATGCAGTGTAAAGTTGCACAAGCAAGAAGTTAGCCAACGAAAAATCGGCTTTGGCAGGATGTAAGAACAACGGGCAACCCGTGGTAAGATTGACACCATGTTCGCCAGAATAGAAACAATATGACAATAATCCACCACCGTCAGGTGTGGCTTCTAATGCTTTATTAAATAGACCAGCATACAATTCATCAGGCGTAACCTTAATATTAAAGACGTTTAGCACTTCATCAAATACTTGAAACCAAGCATTAAGATCTGAACTACAATTTTGCGAATGAGCCATTGCCACAAGATCACCTGCTGGTGTCGTGACCATATCAAGATCCCGATAAACCTGTGATAACGGTTTTTCCAATACCACCATCGCAAAAGCCGATGTACCAGCGGAAACATTACCTGTTTTAACCTTAATACTATTGGTCGCCATCATTCCTGTTCCAGCATCACCTTCAGGTGGACAAAGCACGCAACCTGCTTGCAAATTCCCCGAAGGATCGAGCAAGCGGCAACCTTTTTCGGTTAATAATCCTGCTGATTCACCTGCAACCAATACTTTCGGAAGAATATTTTCTAATTTCCAATTAAAGTGTTGTTGAGAGATTAATTCATTGAATGTATTGACCATTCGGCGATCATAATCTTTTGTCGTAGAATCTATTGGGAACATCCCTGACGCATCGCCAATGCCCAATACTTTTTGTCCTGTTAATTGCCAATGTACATAGCCACTTAAGGTAGTAATGTAAGCAATGTCTTTAGTATGGCTTTCCTGATTTAAAATAGCTTGATAAAGGTGAGCAATGCTCCAACGCTGTGGAATATTATATTGCAATAAGTCGGTTAATTGGTCAGCCGCCCCCGCTGTGGTATTATTACGCCAAGTCCGAAATTCTGCGAGTTGGTTATCTTGCTCATCAAAGGCAAGATAACCGTGCATCATTGCACTCACGCCCATTGCCGAAATGTGGCGAATAACCGTGTTATATTTATCTCGCACCACAGAACTCAAATCTTGATAGCTTTGAGCAATACCTGTCCAAACTTCATCAAGGGGATACGTCCAAATGCCATTGACAAAATGATTTTCCCACTCAAAGCTCCCTTTGGCTAAAATATTCCCATTTACATCAATTAATACCGATTTAATCCGTGTTGAACCTAGCTCAATACCTAAATAAGTTTGACCATTTTCAATCAACGTTTTTGCATTGCTACACATAAAATCTCCTTACATTGTTAAAGGATCGTTTAGAAACAGGTAAATGCACCATCTACAATAAAATCTGAACCTGTAGTAAAGCTACTGGTATCACCAGCTAAATAAACACAAATGGATTGTAACTCTTCAGGTTTGCCTAAACGATGTAACGGTGCCATTTCATTCCAAGTTTTAATCAACGGTTTAAGATCTTCTGAATTTAAGGTTAATTCTGTACCGATATAACCAGGACTTAGACTATTGACTCGTACATTATGTTTTGCCCACTCAATAGCGAGAGATTTCGTTAGCTGAATAACCCCTGCTTTGGATGCGTTATAGGCACATTGTGGCTGTGGAACATTGACAATATGAGCAGACATTGATGCCGTATTAATAATTGAACCACCTGTACCTTGTTCAATCATTAATTTTCCTGCGGCTTGTGCGGTTAAAAATACCCCTGTTAAATTGACATTAATCACCTTTGACCATTGCTCTAAACTCATTTCTTCCGCAGGAATATTCATACAAATTCCCGCATTACAAAAGGCAATATCCAGTTTTCCAAATTCTTTTTTAATCACATCAATGAGGTTATTCACACTGGCTAAATCGGTCACATCCGTTTTAACGGCAATCGCTCTCACGTTCTCTTGTTGGCTAATTTCAGCCGCTGTTTTTTCTGCCTCACGAATATCAAAATCAGCAATGACCACATTCGCTCCAGCTTGTGCAAAAGCAATCGCCACACTTTTACCAATTCCCCTTGCTCCACCTGTTACAAAAGCGGTTTTGCCAGTTAGTTTCATTTTCTCTAAGATATTCATACTACACTCCTTATAAATGTTGATATTTATATAAAGCAACTTTATTAAAGTTGTTTTATGAAAGTTAATTTAATCCGATCAATTTCATTTTGCAAGGGACTTTGTTAAAATATTTTTAGAAAAGCGGTAGTTTTTTATGATTTTGTGATCTCTGTCACAAAAAATAGATGAGTTAAAGGCAAAAAATAATGAAAAATGAAGAATATTTAGACATCAAACAGGCAAATTACCGCAATATCTATCAGCTATTTTTTCAACACGAGCATTTATCCAAGCCACAAATAGTGAAAATGCTCAATTTGAGTTTACCGACTGTTGTCAATAATATCACTGAACTAGAAACCGAAGGAAAAATCAAAGAACAAGGCTTTTTTCAACCACAAGGTGGTAGACCTGCTATCGCTTATCAATTAGTGGATGATGCCTTTATTACCATAGGTGTTGAAATTCAACAAACCAAAGTCCGTTGTATCGCTTTAAATTTAAAGGGAGAAGTCTTGAATGTGGACACAAACGTACTTTATTTTGAAAATGAACCCCCTTATATCGAAAATCTCAGCCAAGTGATCTATCTTTTTTTACAGAAGATCGCCTATCCACAAGAACGGATCTTAGGGATTGGATTCTCCATTCAAGGCATTGTCAGTAAA
Organism: Lonepinella sp. BR2357; assembly: GCF_051851525.1. Lineage (NCBI taxonomy): Bacteria > Pseudomonadati > Pseudomonadota > Gammaproteobacteria > Pasteurellales > Pasteurellaceae > Lonepinella > Lonepinella sp. BR2357. The sequence goes on from NZ_JBPDVG010000013.1 coordinate 29,849, forward strand.
GATGGACAATCCATGCTTTATAGCCGTGTATTGTCAAGCGAACATTTTGATTTCAAACAATTGCAACTTTATTTTGATATTCCCACCATGTTATTTCACGATGTGAAATGTGCAGCATTAACTGAACTCTGGTTTTCGGAGCATATTGACAATGCTGTTTATGTTTCGATTAGTGAACATTTAGGTGGAGCCATTATCATCAATAATCAAATTGATTTAGGCAAAAAAGGTTATTCGGGAGCATTAGAACATTTACAAATTCATACCGATGGAAATCTTTGTTATTGTGGACAACGTGGCTGTTTAGAAACCTATTGCTCACTTTCAGCCCTACTCGCCCCCGATGAAACAACCGAAGCCTTTTTTGCATCCCTGAGAGAAAATGATGAGCTTTCTGTTATGCGTTGGGATGCGTTTTTAGAACATTTAGCTAAAGGATTAAATACGGTGTATTTACTGCTTGAGCGAGATATTATTTTAGGTGGCGAAATTGCATTCTATCTTATTGAAGATGATCTACAAATATTGCAACAACGCATTAGTGAACTTTCGACTTTCCCCCTTGACAGTGATTTCATTCGCATAGCTACCCAACAAAAATATCCTAGTGCTATGGGGGCGGCGTTGCCTTTTTTGGTTAAGTATTTGGCGTAAATTTACTTCTTTTTATATTATAAAATTGGGGTTCTCTATTAGAAAAGCGCCAAAACTTCGTGATCAAGATCACAAATTCAACAAAAAGCCATTGATTTATCCTGTCAAAAGTAGAATATATTAACAATTGTTAATATTTTAACAGGTGTTAATATGACGATGGCAACAACAGCAATGACAAAAGAACAGCAAATTTTGGCGTTGTTGGCAAAAAATCCATTTTTACAACAAAATGAAATAGCTGAACAATTAGGCATTACTCGCTCTAGTGTGGCGAATTATATTATGAATTTGAGTAATAAAGGTAAAATTCGGGGCAAGGGCTATATTCTTGCTCCCCACAAACGCATTGTCACCATCGGTGGCACTAATATGGACATTGCTGGCACGGCGTTGACGGAATTACGCTTGCAGGATTCTAATTTGGGCAAAATCAAATGCAGTGCAGGGGGCGTGGCTCGGAATATTGCACAAAATATTGCAATGCTCGGGCAGGAATCCCATTTGATTTCAGTGGTGGGGGACGATCCTTATGGGGCAACCCTGTTGGAAACCACTCGCCTTGCTGGGGTGAAAATTGAGCAATGTTATAAACTGGCGAATCAAACCACGTCCACCTATTTGTCGTTGCATAATCATTCTGGGGAAATGGTGGTGGCGATTAATGATATGGACATTTTGCAATGCCTGACCCCTGAATTATTGGCGTCCCGTTTGGATTTTATCCAACATTCGGATGTGTTGGTGTTGGACTGCAATTTATCGGAAACCACATTGGCGTGGCTGTTTACCCATTGTGGGCATTTGCCGATTTTTGTGGATCCCGTTTCTACCTTTAAGGCAATGAAAATTAAGCCCTATTTACATAAAATTCATACCCTGAAACCGAATCGAATGGAAGCGGAAATACTCAGCGGTATAACCATTGAGCAGCCTGAAGATCTCGTCAAGGTAGCAAATTGGTTTCATTCGCAAGGGCTGCAACGTTTGGTTATGAGTCTGGGGGCGGATGGTGTTTTTTATAGCGAAAAAGGCGGTTTTGCTGATACAATGGCGGCGTTCAAAACGGAGATTGTCAATGTCACGGGAGCAGGTGATGCGATGATGGCAGGGTTGGCTTGTTGTTATTTAGAAAATCGGTCTTTTTCCGCATCGGTTCGTTATGCACAAGCCTGTTCTGCGATGGCGTTGGCATCCGTATTCACAAACAACCCAAATCTATCAGATGATAGTGTTAAACAATTATTGGAGAACTAAACGATGAATCAATTTCTTGATATTGCCCCTGAAGTGGCACAAGCCTTACAACAGGGTAAGCCTGTGGTGGCGTTGGAATCCACCATTATCTCGCACGGTATGCCTTATCCGCAAAATGTGGAAACCGCATTGCGTGTGGAGCAGGTGATTCGTGATAATGGAGCCATTCCTGCGACCATTGCGATTATCAATGGGCGTTTAAAAGCAGGTTTAAGCCGTGATGAAATTGAAATTTTAGGCAAAGAAGGGCAAGCCGTGGCAAAAGTCAGCCGCCGTGATTTGCCGTTTATTGTGGCAGCTAAAAAGCACGGGGCAACCACGGTGGCAGCGACAATGATTGTGGCGGCATTAGCAGGCATTAAGGTGTTTGCGACGGGCGGTATTGGCGGTGTGCATCGTGGTGCCGAAACCACCTTTGATATTTCCGCTGACTTACAAGAATTGGCTCATACTAATGTAGCCGTGGTTTGTGCGGGAGCAAAATCCATTTTAGATTTAGGCTTAACCACCGAATATTTAGAAACCTTTGGCGTGCCATTAATTGGTTATCAAACCCAACAATTACCAGCGTTCTACACCAGTCGCAGTGATTTTGAAGTGAGTGTAAAATTAGACAGCCCTGAACAAATTGCTTTAGCAATGCAAGCCAAATGGCAATTAGGATTAGATGGAGGTTTAGTGATTGCGAACCCAATTCCTGCCGAATTTGAAATGCCAGAACACACCATTAAAGCGGCGATTGAACAAGCCTTAAAAGAATCGGAAGAACAGGGTATTCACGGCAAAGACAGCACCCCATTCTTGTTAGCTCGAGTCTGTGAATTAACGGGGGGCGACAGCTTAAATTCCAATATTAATTTGGTGTTAAACAATGCGAAATTAGCTAGCCAAATTGCAGCGGAATTTGTGAAATTGTAAGTAAATTATCGCTAAAAATAGGGAATCTACTCTTCGTTTGGATTCCCTTTTTTATTAATAAAAAACACGCTATTTACAAAAACAATCATTCAAATGATCATTCACCAGTCCCATTGATTGCATAAACGCATAGCAGGTGGTTTCCCCCACAAACACAAAGCCTTTTTTCTTCAGTGCTTTTGACATGGCTTTGGAGATTTCGGTTTTGGCAGGTACCGCAGCCAAATTCGGCACATCATTGATTTGCGGTTGATGATCAACAAACGCCCAAATAAAATCGGCAAAATTTTCACCGCACTTTTGCATGGCTAAATAGGCTTGGGCATTTTTCACAATGGCTTGTAACTTGGCTCGGTGACGAATTAATCCCACATTTTGCATTAACTCATCCATATCCCGTTCTGTCATGCGTGCAATCTTTTCAGGATCAAAATGATGAAAGGCTTGACGATAGTTTTCTCGTTTTTTTAACACGGTTATCCATGATAACCCCGCTTGTTGTCCCTCTAAGCAAAGTTTCTCAAATAATTTCTGCGGATCAAATTCAGGCTTGCCCCATTCCTTATCGTGATAATCTTGATAAATCGGCAAGTTCCCCGCCCAATCACAACGTTTGATCATTTTCATCCGCCAACTCCTGTAAAGTATTAAAATTGCGAAATGCCTTTTTCTGTTCAGAAAAATCCACCGCAACCGCTCCTTGTTGCAACATAAATTGCAACATTCGCCGTTCACCTTGATCTAAATAAGCCGAAAGTGCGGGGCATAATTGACGAGAAACCAAACAGAATGTGGGATGTTCACGTTCGCCATCCGTGGCATACGCCACTAAAGGTTGTGAAATTAACACCGCACTTTTTAATTTCTCCAGTAAATTCAACGGCAAAAAAGGGCAATCGCAAGGCACAAATAACACATAATCACTTGTTGCTCGTTTTAAACTGGTTAACATACCGCTTAATGGCCCTTGAAAATCCGCTAATTCATCAGCAAAAACCGGTAAACCAAATTGCTGATACAGTTCAATATGGCGGTTCGCATTAATAGCAATCTCCGCAATTTGTGGCTGTAAACGGCGAATAATATGTGCAACCAATGGCTTGCCGGCCAGAATTTGTAGCCCTTTATCCGCCCCTTGCATACGTCTTGCCTTTCCACCTGCTAAAATTACCGCACTTATCGTTATCATTGTTTGTCAATCGCCTTTAATTCAAGTATTATTTGCCAACCATTCTATATTAAGGAAAAGATTATGAAATGTCATCGTTTGAATGAAGTTTTGGAACTTTTACAACCCTATTGGTCTAATAAAGACCCAGACATGAGTTTAATGCAAATTTTACAAGCCATTGCAGATGAATCTGGCTTTGAAAAACCGCTGACTGAGTTATCTGATGAAGTGATTATTTATCAACTCAAAATGCACGGCAAAGACAAACATGAACCCATTCCGGGGATCAAAAAAGACTATGAAGAAGATTTTAAAACCGCCTTGCTAAAAGCTCGTGGGATTTTAAAATAATATTGTAAGGAAACGGGAACATGAAAAAATTTCTTATTAACTTAATTGCGGCCACCATGGCCATTGCCAGTGTGAATCTGCACGCGGCAGACTTAAAAGACGGCGAACAATACGTGACATTAAGCCGTCCACATTCAGAAAAAGCCGAAGTGATCGAATTCTTTTCTTTCTACTGTCCACATTGTTACGCCTTTGAAATGCAATATGCCATTCCAAAGAAAGTGCAAGACAGTTTGCCTGCAGATGCGAGCTTTAAACAATATCACGTGAATTTCTTAGGTCGTCAATCGGAAAATCTCACTCGTGCTTGGGCGTTGGCCATGGCATTAGGGGCAGAAAGTAAAGTGAAAACCGCCTTATTTGAGGCGGCACAAGCGGATAAATTAAGCAGTATGGCCGATATTCGCCAGATTTTTGTGGATAACGGCATCACCGCAGAACAATTTGACGGTGGTATCAACAGCTTTGCGGTCACCGCTTTAGTCAAAACCCAAACCAATTTAGCGGAACAGCTTGATGTGCGAGGTGTGCCGGATATGTATGTGAACGGAAAATTCCGAGTGAATCCAGAGGGATTATCTCGTGATGATTTCGTGGCAGATTATGTAGAAACTGTAAAACAATTATTGAAAAAATAACCGAGGAGTAGAGTATGGCAGAAAGTTTTAGTGTAGAACGTCGTTTTTTTGACGATAAAAATTACCCACGTGGTTTCGCTCGTCATGGCGATTATACTATCAAAGAATCCCAAGCCTTAGAGCAATATGGTCAAGCGTTCAAAGCCTTAGATGAAGGCACTCGCAAAGCCAAAACCGCTGAAGAAAAAAATTTCGTGGCCTTTTGTCGTGGCGAACGCCCGGCGGAAACCTTTTTTGAGAAAACGTGGAACAAATACCGTTCCAGAGTAAACACCATTAAACGTGTTTACACGCTTTCAGGCGTGGTGAGCGATAACTTAGATGAGTTTAATGCTAACGATTAATATACACAAGGCTTGAGCAATCAAGCCTTTATTTTTCCTGTTTTTTACCCAAAAGTGCGGTAAAAAATACCGCACTTTGGAGTAAAATAGATTACAATAAGGCGAATTTAGAGAAACAAAAGGACAATATTATGATAATCGTCACTGGCGGAGCAGGCATGATCGGTAGCAATATCGTGAAAGCCTTAAATGAAATGGGTCGTACCGATATTTTAGTGGTGGATAACCTCAAAGACGGCACCAAATTTATTAATTTAGTGGATTTGGATATTGCAGATTATTGCGATAAAGACGATTTTATTGCCTCGATTATTGCGGGGGATGAATTAGGCGACATTGACGCCATTTTCCATGAGGGCGCTTGTTCAGCCACCACAGAATGGGACGGTAAATATTTAATGCACAATAATTACGAATATTCCAAAGAATTATTGCATTATTGCATTGACCGTGAAATCCCGTTTTTCTATGCCTCCAGTGCCGCCACTTATGGCGATAAAACCGAGTTTGTGGAAGAACGCCAATTTGAGGGTCCACTCAATGCCTATGGTTACTCCAAATTCCTGTTCGACCAATATGTGCGAGCCATTTTACCTGAAGTCAGCTCGCCTGTTTGTGGCTTTAAATATTTCAATGTGTATGGCCCGAGAGAACAACACAAAGGCTCCATGGCCAGTGTGGCTTTCCATTTAAATAACCAAATTTTAAAAGGCGAAAACCCGAAATTGTTTGCCGGTTCTGAGCATTTCTTGCGTGATTTTATCTATGTAGGTGATGTAGCCGCCGTGAATTTATGGGCATGGCAAGAGGGGATTTCAGGCATTTACAATCTTGGCACCGGCAAAGCGGAAAGTTTCCGTGAAGTGGCCGAGGCGGTGGTGAAACATCATGGTAAAGGCAAAATTGAAACCATTCCTTTCCCAGAACATTTAAAATCTCGCTATCAAGAATACACCCAAGCGGATTTAACTAAATTGCGTCAAGCAGGTTGTGATTATCAATTTAAATCCGTGGCAGAGGGTGTGGCGGAATATATGGTGTGGTTGAACAAGAAATAAAGCGGTCTGTCCATATTGATGATCGCTGAGAGGTCATTGTGGGGGCGTATGCCATACGCCCTTACATCTTATAGCGCAAAAGATACCGTTTTCCCCGTTGGCAATGCCACGGAAAGACTAAGCCGTCCTCCCATTGCCTCCACATAACGTTTAACTGACGACAAGCGAATATCGTTACCTCGTTTTTCCATTGCCACCACGGTCGGTTGACTGATGTTGAGTTCTTTGGCGAGCTGTTGTTGGGAAAGTTCAAGTTCTTGGCGGAGTTCGGCAAGTTGGAGTTCCATTAACATCCGTTCGGTTTCTTGTTGGATTTTTTGTTGGCGTTCAGTCGGCATTTCGGCAATAAATTCTTTAAGTGTCATAGATTTCATCATTTATTCTCCAAATATTCTTCTTTTAAATAGGTTTCATAGGTTTGTTCTGCTTGAGCAATCATTGTTTTATAAAATGCTTTCTCATTCTTGCCTTTTTTATCCCCACCACATAGCACAATGGCTTGCCTAAGGGGATCAAAAATAAAGAACAAGCGAAATACAGACAATCTTGACTGAACACGCAATTCTTTCATATTGGCGTATTTTACATTCTGTAATGTATCTACATAAGGCCGTCCTAAACGTGGTCCGTGAACGCCTAATAGATTAAGTGCTGAAGTGATTTTATCCACATCATCTTTTTCTAGCAAGGTAAGCCAATCCAAAACAGGTTCTTGTAAAATAACCTCCCATTCTTCTATTTCTTCCATACAAATTTCCCCATAGATTATAATTTATCATTTTCCAACAGACAAGCAGTTTGAATTAGCCAAATCTATCTCAGCTTCAGAAATCTTGCCATGATTTGTTACAGATTTTGGAATCAAGATCACAAAAATAGGTTAAAATATGGCGTATTCTTTATGTTATCTAAAAAGTTGGGGGGGACAAAATAAGCAAACCGAGCAACTCAAAGCACTTCAATTTAGCTTTATTCAGTTACTTAAGGAAGATCAGGAGCAATTTATGCGTTTTCAGATTACGAGAAACGGCCAAAATATGCGATAAAGAGATTTTATAATAAATTTTGCCCCCAATAAGAGGGATCGCTGAGTCCTCTTTTGGGGCGCTTATTCCTTTTTGAAATATCAAGTAACGTTAAAGTCTAACAGAGCATTAAAATTTGATTGCTAAGCGCAACACCTTTTTTTACTATTAAATCACTTTATTATTTCAACTTAAGGAACCATTATGAAACTTTCCATCAAAACACTTTTCACTGCGGCGGCATTCGCCCTATTAGCCACATCTGTGAACGCCAAAACCTTAAAAGACGGTGTGTTAACCGTGGGAACAGAGGGCACCTATTCCCCGTTTTCATTTTATAACGACAAAAACGAACTCACGGGCTTTGATGTAGAAATCGCTCAAGCGGTGGCGGAAAAGTTAGGTCTTAAAATTGATTATGTGACTGCCCCATGGGATGCCATGTTGGCGGCATTTGATGCGGGTAAATCTGATGTGGTGTTTAACCAAGTAACTATTACCGATTCTCGTAAGCCAAAATACAATTTTAGTACGCCATATACGATCACCCATGCCGTCATTATTACCCATAAAGATAATGCGGATATTCATTCTTTTTCTGATCTAAAAGGCAAGAAAAATGCCAGTGCGGCAACAAGCAACTGGGGGGAATTAGCGAAATCTCACGGTGCAGAATTGGTCACCGTAGATGGATTTAGCAAGGAGGCGGAATTAGTGATTAACAAACGTGCCGACACTATTTTGCAAGATGATGTGATTTTATTAGATTACTTAAAACAACGCCCGAATGCCCCGCTAAAAATTGCATTCACTAGCGAAGAAAGCAACCAACAAGCGGCATTAGTGAAAAAAGACAATACCGAATTGTTAGATCAAATCAACAAAGCCCTTGCGGAATTAAAAGCGGAGGGAAAATTAAAAGCCATTTCCGAAAAATATTTTGGTAAAGATATTACCGAATAACTATCCCTCCCCAAAAATCGCCACTAAACTGCGGTGATTTTTGGGGTATTTTTTTAACATTTCCCCAACAGATTAAATATGGAAGAATTTTCTCGCATTTACGAGCTTTGTTTAACGTCGATTCCCATTATGGCAGATGCCATGGTGAAAGTGACCATTCCACTGAGCATTATTTCCTTTGCTATCGGGTTAGTGATTGCCTTATTTACCGCCCTGATTCAAGTCGCCAAAGTGAACGTTTTCACCCAATTATGCCAATTTTACATTTGGATTTTCCGTGGCACGCCGTTGTTAGTGCAACTGTTTATCGTATATTTTGGCTTGCCGATCATTGGTATTAGCTTAGATGTGTGGGCGGCAGCGATTATTACTTTTAGCCTCAATATTGGCGCATTTGCCAGTGAAACCGTGCGTGCCGCTATTCTTTCCGTATCAAAAGGACAATGGGAATCCGCCACCTCACTCGGTTTATCTTATCCGCAAATTGTGAGCTACGTGGTGTTACCGCAAGCTGTACGCATTGCCTTGCCGTCCCTTTCTAACACCTTTATTAGCACCGTGAAAGAAACCTCCTTAGTGGCATCTATCACCATGGTGGACATGTTTATGGCCGCACAACGTATCGCCGCTCGGGTGTTTGACCCGTTGACGCTGTATGTGTTGGCGGCGTTGATGTATTTATTGGTTTGCACCCTATTAACCTACGGGCAAGCCCGATTAGAAAAATATTCATCCCGATTTGTTTAAAGGTAGGAAAAACATGAAATTTGACACCCTGATTGTGAAAGGCATTGAGGCCAAACATAACCCCCATAAAGCCATTATTCCGCCGATTTTTCTTGCTACTACCTTTGTGCAAGACGGTATTGATGAATGGCAGGATTTTGCTTATTCTCGCAGTCATAATCCGACTCGAGATAATTTTGAAGACTTGTTTGCTCGTGTGGAGGGCGCAAAACAGGCCTTTGCGTTTGCGTCTGGCATGGCAGCCACGAGTAGCGTTTTTAGTCTGTTAAAACAAGGGGATAAGGTTCTATTAAACAATAATGTGTATGGTGGCACTTATCGCTATGTACATGGCATTTTCGCCAATCAAGGCATTGAATACGAATTAGTAGATGATTTAAATGTGATTGATGAGATTGATGATAATGTCAAAATGATCTTTGTTGAAACGCCATCTAATCCCTTGTTAAGAGTGACCGACATTGAACGCATTGCCAACATTGCCCATCAAAAAGGGGCGTTAGTGGTGGTGGATAACACGTTCCTCACGCCTTATTATCAACGAGTCTTGTCATTGGGCGCAGATATTGTTGTTTACAGCGCCACGAAATATATTGGCGGACATGCGGATGTGATTGCGGGTGTGGTGGCGACTAATCATGAGGAATTGGCTGAACGTATTCAATTTATGAAAAATACCCTCGGCGCAACACTTAGCCCCATGGACGCTTATGCGTTGATCAAAGGCTTAAAAACTCTCAGTGTGCGTCTTGATCGTCAAGCGGAAAACACCCATAAAATCATTGATTTTTTAACCCAACATTCGGGTGTGAAAGCCGTGCATTATGCGGGATCTTATAGCGATCACGAGCGAGCCATACAACAAAAACAAGCGAGCGGTATTGGTGCCGTGATTTCCTTAGCCTTACAGGACGGTTACGACAGCAAAATCTTCGCCAAAAGCCTTGAATTGTTTGATTTGGCTGTCAGTCTTGGTGGCGTAGAAAGTTTAATTTGCCACCCAGCCAGTATGACCCACGAATCTTATTCCGCAGAATTACAGGATAAAATCGGTATTACTCAAGGTTTATTGCGGTTAGCGATTGGGATTGAAAATGCGGAAGATTTAATTGCGGATCTGAATCAAGCATTAGACAAAGCAAAAATTTAGCTTAACAGGGCATAGTGAAAAATACCCTTTACTATGCCTTTATTTCCCCTTGAAATTTGCCCAATAATTCGCCCACCATATCGGGTTATCCCGCTCCCAATAAGCCCCATCTTGCAACATTACAAAGGTTTCTAAATCAGTGTTAAATATTTCTCTTATTTCTTGTTCGTGTAAGTTATCAATATGATTATCTTCAAGTACATCAATTTGATCTTGTAATTGCTCAATGTCATCCATCAGATCATCTAACCCAACATCAAGACTATCCGCCTGATCTTGCACATCATCCATTTGGTCGGAAAAATCATCCTTTTTCAGTAGTCGCTCCAACTGTTTATTGAGTTTGATCTGCTTTTTCAACAAACTCACTAAACGGCTTTCTTTGGGTAAAATTTGTTGATGCAACACCACAAGCTGTTGGAAATAAGGGGTATTACCCTTTTCTTGCAACAACTTCACCAATTTCTGCCGAAGTTCAACGCTTAATTGAGTAAAGTGAATTTGCTTTTCTAAAGATGATTGAATGGAATCTTGCTGTTCTATATTTTGTGGTGCAGCAGTTTGGGTAACTGCTGCTTGAATTGGCGCAATATTCGCTTTGGCTTTGTTTTCACCAAAAAACGCCCGCCAACCACGTGGAATCCAATCACCGATAGCCAACATTAACAGGAAAGACGCTCCCAATACAACCACTAAAAAAAGCAAAAATTTCATTTTTTCTCCTTGATAGTAAAATCATACTGCCAATTAATTTGCCATTCAATTATAAAATTTTTAATGTAATTTCATAAAAAAATGAATGATGGTATAAAAGAACGCATTTTTTAGTTAAAATAAAAACAATTCCAACCAATGAAATAGAAAAACTATGAATATCCTAATCATTGCCCCATCGTGGGTTGGCGATATGATGATGTCGCATAGCCTGTATCAAACCTTAAAACAGCAATATCCCGATTGCCAACTTGATGTGCTTGCGCCGAACTGGTGTAAACCGTTGTTGGCTCGTATGCCTGAGGTGCGTCATGCGTTGACCATGCCGATTGGACATGGTGCGTTTTCCTTGGGGGAACGTTATAAAATTGGTAAAGCCTTGCGTAATCAATATGATATGGCGATTGTATTGCCTAATTCGTTGAAATCCGCCTTTATTCCTTTGTTCGCTAAAATTCCTGTTCGCCGTGGTTGGAAAGGGGAAAGCCGTTATTTCTTTTTGAATGATTTACGATCTAATAAAAACCACTATCCCATGATGGTGCAGCGTTATGTGGCGTTAGGGTATGAAAAAGGGGGAGTTCCAACGGCACAAGATTTGCCTATTCCAACACCGTATTTAACCGTTGATGAAAGTGCGGTGCAAAAAACCAAAGAAATTTTCACCGCACAATTTGCTTTGGCGGAAAATCGCCCTGCCATTGGTTTTTGCCCTGGGGCAGAATTTGGTCCCGCCAAACGTTGGCCACATTATCATTATGCCAAATTAGCGGAAAAGCTGATTGAGCTGGGTTATAGTATTCGCCTGTTTGGTTCCAACAAAGATGTGGACGTCGGCGAACAAATTCGTTTAAGTTTGCCTGAATCGTTGCAACGCTATTGTGTTAATTTAGCCGGACAAACTGAACTTAATCAAGCGGTGGATTTGATTGCGGATTGTACCGCAATGGTCACTAACGACAGTGGATTAATGCACATTGCGGCGGCGGTTGGTCGTCCATTAGTGGCGGTTTATGGGCCAACGAGTCCAGAATATACACCGCCGTTATCCGATAAAGCGGTGATTATTCGCTTAATTAAAGGCGGTTTAATAAAAATCCGTAAAGGAGCAGACAGTAGCGAGGGGTATCACCAAAGTTTAATGGATATTACGCCTGAAATGGTGATGGAAAAATTAACGGGGTTGTTGGCAAATTAAAAACGAAACCGCCGATTTTTATGCGTCGGCGGTTTGCTGCTATACCATTCAATGGTATACTATTTAGCGGTTGGTCGGGTGTGTATAGCTTTCCCGACTGGACCTCGGGTAGCTATATCCTCCCAAATCTTACCGATCTAAGGAGGTGATTATGTATGAAATGGATAAGATTGTTATTACTTCTTATCATTATCTGCTTGCTGACCGCAGATACTCCTATCATTAATTAGATAGGCAACCAACCTAAAGGGGCGGACTTCAGTTCGCCCTTTCTTATATTATAAGGCTTTAATGCTTTTTTTCAAGCCTTAAAAAACGCTATAATAGGAAAAATTTAGTGTAATAGGAATGTAGGAATGAGCTACGCAATAGCCAAAATCTGTATCATCAAAACCTCCTCCCTTGGTGATGTATTACATTGCTTGCCTGCACTCACCGACGCACAACATGCGTTAGGTGATGTGCAATTTGATTGGGTGGTTGAGGAAAATTTTGCGGAAATTCCGGCTTGGCATTTGGCAGTTAATCGGGTGATTCCTATCGCTATTCGTCGTTGGCGGAAAAATTTATTTGATAAACAAACTTATCAGCAATGGCAATCTTATAAAAATCAATTACAAAGCACGCAATATGATGTTGTAATTGACGCACAAGGGTTAATAAAAAGTGCGTTGTTTGCAACCCGTTTGGCACAGGGTGAAAAATTCGGTTATGACCGAAAATCGATTCGTGAACCTTTGGCAAGTTGTTTTTATCGGCATAAATTTTCCATTCCTTATCAACAGCATGCGGTGGAGCGAATTCGTCAATTATTCGCACAATCCTTAGGTTATCACTTGCCCGACAGCAAAGGGGATTACGGCATAGCTCGGCATTTTCAACAGCAACAGTCATCAACGCCTTATATGATGTTTATTCATGCCACAACCAGAGCCGATAAGCATTGGGTTGATAGCGAATGGAAAAAATCAGCGGAAAAAATCACCGCACTTTATCCCAATATAGAGATTCGTTTACCTTGGGGAAATGAGAAAGAAAAACAGCGGGCGGAATGGATTGCACAAGGTTTACCCAATGTGCTTGTGTTACCTAAATCCAATTTAACTGAATTAGCCCATCAACTTGCCAATGCCAAAGCGGTGGTGTCCGTGGACACAGGGTTGGCGCATTTAACTGCGGCGCTAGATGTGCCGAATGTGACCTTATATGGCGCCACGGATCCCAAGCTGATTGGTTGTTATGGTAAAAATCAGCATTATTTACATAAGGATACTATGGCGAACATTGGTGTAGAAGATGTGCTTGAACAGTTGGAAATGATTATGTAGGCAGAAAAAAGTGCGGTATTTTTATCGCACTTTTTCTCTTAATCAAATCAATTAGTTAGATTTATTGTTAACAAAATCATCTACCGTGTTTTTCAATATGACCAACTGCTGCTGCATTTGTTCATAATTGGCCGGATTGGCTTGCATAGCACTACGGAATAAAGACATTGCCGTTTCCATTTTGCCGTAATGGCTTAAACTGGCGCCACGCATGGATAATTCATTCGCTCCCCAGGTGGCACCAAAACGGTGAAATTTTGCTTGAATGTCATCTATGTTTTTACTCGCTAACACTTGTTCTAACTCTTGCAAAGTTGGCACCACTTGCTCGGCAAATTTCTGACGATTTTTATCCTGATTCACGGGGTTTTGTTCTTTCTCAAACGCATAAAGATCTTTAGAAATTTGTTCTACATTGGCTAACGTTGGGTTAGTAATAGCGGTTTCAAGTACTTTGCTTGTTTGTATGCCTGCCTCAGAATCATGGTTTGGAATCGCATTAAATTCTTGCTGTAAGGCTTGTAAATACTGTTTTGTTTGCTGTGTATTTTCTTTTTTAACGGCAGACAAGGCGTCCGATAAATGCACAAATAATGCGCCCAATTCCACTTTGGCATACGCCGAAGTGGAGAAACATAACCCTAATAATAAACTCAGTTTAAAGGGATTCAAACAGGGCTTTGCCCAAGTAGTCATTTTCATCTTTTACTCCTGCGAAACAAGCGAACAGTCCACTGCCGATATGGGTAATGTACTCGTTCATTTTATCAATATTGCCGAAATGATTTTGTATGGTAATAAATTGTTGTGGATCTTTTTGGAATGACACAAATAATAAACCTGCGTCAAATTGCCCTGTGCGTGGATCAATGCCGCTGGCATAGGAAAAAGAACGGCGTAGTAATTTTAACCCCGTTTTATGGGCAATATGCGTATGCGAATCTTCAGGCACGAGCGGTTGTCCATCTTGACCTTTTTTGTCTAAATCCACTGGGTCAAATTCTTTTTTCTGTCCGTAGGCAGCGCCTGAATCACGATGGCGACCAAAGGTATTTTGTTGTTCGCTTAAACTGGTACGATCCCAAGTTTCTAAGAACATCTGGATTTTACGCACCACGAGGAATGAACCACCTTTCAGCCAGTTATCTTTGTCGTACCACACGGTTTTGTCTAATTCTTCTCCTTGTGGATTACCGGTGCCGTCACGGAAACCGAACAGATTGCGTGGCGTGTCGGTCCCCTCGAAGGAATTAAACCCTGATTGGCTCCAACGCATGGTGACTTCAGAACGAGCCACACGAACTAAATTTCGCACTGCATGAAAGGCCACTTGCGGATCGTCCGCACAAGCCTGAATACAAATATCGCCCCCGACAAATTGATCTTTGAGTTGATCACGTGGAAAATGTGGTAAATCCACTAATTCTGCGGGTTTGGCTTTTTCAATACCTAATTTAGTAAAGAAACTTGGGCTGACGCCGAACGTTAGGGTTAAATTATAAGGATTTAAGCTATCCGCCTCACCGGTATCTACCGCAGGCACATAGCCATTTTCGCTATATATCTGGACATTTTTTCCTTGTGTTAATTGTTGGCTGTATGCTGTCCAAGTTTTAAACATCTGTTTAATTTCATCAAGATTTTGACTATGCAAATCCAGCACAATAAAGTAAATATGATGTTGTGCAGGAGAAGTGATGCCTTGTTGGTGTGTGTTGAAAAATGGATAGATATTTTTAATGGTGATTTTTTGGCGTGGTTCTAAAGAATAAGCGGTGCCAGCCATGAGGCCAGCACCGATGATGACACTACTCTTTAGGAAGTCACGCCGAGCATTGTTTGTATGACTCATAGTGACTCCACGGATTATTTACCTAAAATAACACCTAATTGAGCCAATGGTTCACCCAATTTATTTACTGCTTCTGCAAGTGCTTTGGTATCTTTTTCAGTTAAGCTATTGTATGGAACATATTCATAACCTGTGCTGGATTTATTATACGTTTGTAATAAATCATTCACTGCTTTGAAATGTTGCTCGATTTTTGCACTTAATTTTGCATCTTTTTTCAACAATTCAGGTTTGAATAACTCATAGATTTTCTCAGCACCCTCTACGTTAGCTTTGAAATCATACAAGTCTGTTTTAGAGAAAATATCTTCTTCGCCTGTGACTTTACTGGTAGACACTTCGTTTAATAAATCCACTGCACCTGTCACCATTAATGCTGCTGTGACTTCAGATGTTGGAATTTTTGCTCGCAATTCTTTGACATCTTTCAATAATTGAGCAGCGGTTTCTTCTGTGCCTTTAGTGGTATTTTGTTCCCATAATACTTTTTCAATTTTATGGAAACCTGACCAATCTTTTTCGGTTTTGCCCTCTTCGGTTAAGTCCGCTAAACGAGCATCAATACGAGGGTCTAAATCGCCAAAACTTTCTGCAATTGGCTCAGAACGTTCGTAATACATACGAGCTTGTGGATAAATCGCTTTGGCTTTTTCCACATCACCAGCTTTTAACGCACTGACAAAGGATTCAGTTTGGGTTACTAATTCATCAATTTGTGCCACTACAAAGTCTTTATAATCTTTGGTTTCTTTGGAAAAATCTGCCGCCATAGCAGGAGCAGAAAGTAATAAACCAGAAATTACCGTAGCAATTAATTTTAAACGCATATAAATTCTCCTTAAATTAAGATGAGGCTCATGAAAAATCATCCTATCTTAGATCAAATAAAAATAATTCTCAATATTTTTGTGCGTTATTTCTAAGGTAAAGCATCAGTTAATCGCCCTTGATATTCAGCTAATAAGGCCTTGGCTTGTTGTCTATCCACTTGAGCTAAAATCATCAAAATAGCAATTTTTGTGTTATTTTCAGCTAATTTTAACGCTTTTATAGCGTGATATTCATCGCAATCTGTGGCCTGCATTACAATGCGAATTGCTCGAGCTTTCAATTTTTCATTACTTGCTTGCACGTCTACCATTAAATTTTGGTAGCATTTCCCGATTAAAATCATGCTAGCAGTGGTCAGCATATTCAGGACTAATTTTTGTGCCGTTCCTGATTTCATACGGCTTGATCCCGTCAACACTTCTGCCCCTACCACGGTTTCAATGGCGATATCCGCAATTTTCGCCATCGCAGAATCGGGATTGCTCGCAATGGCAACCGTGGCTGCCCCCTGTTCATTGGCATAGTGTAATGCCCCTAGTACATAGGGGGTACGCCCACTGGCAGCGATCCCGACTAGCACATCTTTTTCCGAAAAATCAATTTGTTGTAAATCCAGTTTGCCTTGTTCTTGATTATCTTCTGCCCCCTCAACAGGATGACGTAAAGCACGTTCACCACCAGCAATTAAACCCACTACCATTTCTGGCGAAACGCCAAAGGTCGGTGGACATTCAGACGCATCTAACACACCTAATCGTCCACTGGTGCCAGCCCCGATATAGACTAATCGGCCACCAGTTTGAAAGGATTGCACGATTTTCTCGACAGCTAATGCAATCCGTGGCAAGCATTTTTCGATGGCTTGTGGTACGGCTTTATCTTGCTGATTGATTAAGCTGACGATTTCCAAAGCGGTCATTTGATCTACATTGGTAGAGTCAGGATTGCGTTGTTCGGTGATCATAAGACTTAAGTCATTCAATAAATTTTGTTCTGTCATATTGATTTCCTATTTGGGAAAAATCACGCCTAAACTCACCGCACTTTTTGCGCCTGTTACGTCAGGCAAATTACTTGGTAAATTATGCAGTCGTTGATAGGCCAACCATGCAAAGGCAGCCGCTTCCATATAGTCTACATCAAACCCTAGCTGATTAGTTGTCGTCACCCACCAAGTTGGCAATAAATCAGTTAAGCGTTGCATAATCAACGGATTTTTCGCCCCACCACCGCACACCAACAATTCACAAGGCAAGCCTTGATGGTTCAATTTCAACAGCTCATTCACCACGCCTTGTACAGTAAATTCTAGCAAGGTGCGTTGCACATCTTGTGGTAAAAGTGCGGTGTTTTTTGACAATTTTTTTTCTAACCAAATTAAATTAAATAGCTCTCGTCCCGTGCTTTTCGGCGGAGCTTGTTGAAAAAACGGCTCATCTAATAAATCCGCTAATAAAGGCTGATTAACCTGTCCACTTGCTGCCCATTCGCCATTTTTATCGTAACGTTTGCCCTGATGTTGTTCGATCCAACAGTCTAGTAAGGTATTGCCAGTTCCGACATCATAGCCAATGGTTGAGCAATAAGGATGTAACACAGAAATATTGCTAATGCCGCCGATATTTAAAATTACTCGTAACCGATCAGGCACACTTAACATGGCTTGATGAAATGCAGGAACAAGCGGCGCCCCTTGCCCGCCCATCGCTATGTCTTTACGGCGAAAATCCCCTATCGTGGTAATGCCAGTTTGAGCCGCCACAACATTCATATCGCCGATTTGCATGGTAAAAGGATTAGTGGAATTGGGCGAATGCCACACCGTTTGACCGTGGCAACCAATCGCCAAAATCTGCGCCGATGTTAACCGCACTTTTGCTAAAAGTTGATTCACACAATCCGCATACAGCACGCCTAATTGGTGATCTAATTCGCCTAAAATTGGCAAGCTAGTTTGCCCTGATTGCACAAGTGCGGTGATTTTTTGCCGAATTTCTTTAGGCATGGACACAAAATCACAGGTGATAATAGCCGGTGGATTCTTACCAAAATCCATTAACGCTAAATCCACACCATCAAGGCTCGTGCCAGACATCATACCGATGTAGTATTGTGGTTTCATAGATCGCTTGTTTTTATTTTATTTGCGTATATCATCTTATTGATTTAGCAGTAAAAATTAATCAGCCAATTCGCAAATTACGCTTGAGTAAAAATCATGTCATCAGTTAAACGAGATTTTGGCAATTTTGCATTGAAATCATCGGCTGCACGGTAGCCAAATGATACCACCGCAAGGGCAGTATAGCCTTTTTCTTTTAAGCCAAATTCTGCATCTAAGGTGTTTAAATCGACACCTTCCATCGGAACGCTGTCAATACCAAGAGCCGCCGCAGTCATCAAGGTAAAGCCCATATTTAAATAGGTTTGGCGTGCGAACCATTCAGGCTCATCTTTCAGATTATTGCGGTGAATGCCTAAAAATAAACGGCGAACGTCATCACCTGTTTTCTTGTCTTCGGCTTTAGCATAACGACCGTCTTTGTCTTCTTGCTCTAAAATAGCATTTAATAACGCTTCGCTCGCTTCAATCGCACTAGCGAATACCACAACGTGAGAAGCATCGGTCACTTTTTTTAAGTTGAACGGGAAGTTTTCAAAGGCTTTGGCAATGCGTGCTTTGCCTGCCTCGTCTGAACCCACGACAAAATGCCAAGGTTGGATATTTACGCTTGACGGGCTTTGACGTAGCGCATCTTGAATATGCGCCCAGTCTTCAGCTGAGATTTTACGAGTGGGGTCAAAGGCTTTGGTTGAGTAGCGTTGTGCGGTAAAAATTGATGTATTCATAAAAATATTTCCAAATTTGAATAATTAAAAGGACAACTATTATACCGTATTTTGTCGTTTTTTATCCGCCTATTTCTATGATTATTTGTAAATGTGCGGTGTTTTTTAGTCACTTTTTGTCAAGTTAATGGGTTAATTCAATCTCTGCTATACCTTTCACTACATAATCAAAATTCTGTTTATAAATTTGTTTAGCAAGAGGTTGGAAATAATCAGGTGGTAAATTCACAATCATTTCCCAGTTTAAACTTTTGTAAAAATCAAAGAGATTATTTCCGAAAAGTAAATGGGTTTTAAGATTGATGCCTAAATCTCCAATAGCGATATGCAACAATGGATTGTCTAACTGATGCCAAGGTTTGTGTTCAAAAGCAAAATGCAGAATACAGGGGAAAATAAATTTATCATTTTTTTCTTGTATGAAGTTACTCATATCTTGATATAAATACATGATTTGATAATTGTATTGTTTCGGTAGCGGATAATAATGCTCTTGGATTAAATGATTTAATACGTCTTGGTCGGGAAATTTTGAAACAGAAAGTTGTTTTGTGGTTTCAATCAAGGTACGTTCATCTAAATGCCACAAATTAGAATCAAAAAATAATACGCCAGAATTAAAATAATATTCAGGCTGCAACATAAAAGCGTCCTTGACAGCCGCTACACCATAAGGCACGCTGTTCTGTTCTGTTCTGTTCTGTTCTGTTCTGTTCTGTTCTGTTCTGTTCTGTTCTGTTCTGTTCTGTTCTGTTCTGTTCTGTTCTGTGCAGGATTTTGCATTAAATCAAACACGTGGGTCAAATTTTCATTTACCACAATATCAATATCTAAATAACACCAATGATTATCTTGCTGATAGGGAAATAAACGGCTAATAAAATAACGAGCAAACATCATATTAGTAAAACGCCCAACGGCTTGCAAGCCTGCAAAATCAGTTTCATTCAATACATAATAGAAAAATTTGCTATGTCGCTTGGCAAGATAGTAATTGATTTTTGCTACAAATTCGGCTGATGGTTCTTCATTCATCAGTAGGAAAATATAGACATTTTCGTGATAACACATCACCGATTTTAAAACGGTTTCAAAGTGAGGCAGATAATTGTTATCGGCGGCAAAGACGAAGTTCATTGATAGCAACCTGTAAGCGATAATAGAATGGAGGAATTTTAAATTATTTTAGTATAAATGGCTATTTTTATAGTTACCGTTAAATTAGACTAGATGGATGAATTCCTATATTAGGATGTCGCATGATAACGATATTAGACCATTTCACAAAATCCGTGTAAAATACACCGCACTTTACTTCTATTTTTAACCCCATTCGAGAAACCAATGATGACAAAATTAAGCGTAGTGATCCTAGCCGCTGGCAAAGGCACGAGAATGTATTCTGATTTACCGAAAGTGTTGCACAACGTGGCGGGCAAGCCGATGGTAAAACATGTGATTGATACCGCAAAACAGCTCAATGCCGAGCAGATTCATTTAATTTATGGCCATGGTGCAGATTTGTTAAAACAACGTTTAGCGGATGAACCTGTTAATTGGGTGTTCCAAGCGGAACAATTAGGCACTGGACATGCTATGCAACAGGCCGCACCGTTTTTTAAAGATAACGAAAATATTGTGATGTTATACGGTGACGCCCCATTAATTACAGCGGAAACCTTGCAAAAACTGATTGCGGCAAAACCGCAAAATGGCATTGCGTTATTAACAGTGAAGTTGGATAACCCAACGGGTTACGGGCGGATTATTCGGGAAAATGGTTCCGTAGTGGCCATTGTTGAGCAAAAAGATGCTAATCCTGAACAGTTAAAAATCACTGAAGTGAATACTGGGGTTATGGTATCTGACGGCGCCAGTTTTAAAAAATGGTTAAGTCGTTTGGATAATAATAATGCTCAGTGCGAATATTATATGACTGACGTTATCGGGTTGGCGAACCAAGACGGTTATCAAGTTGCCGCCGTGACTGCCGATGATATTATGGAAGTAGAAGGAGCCAATAATCGTTTACAGCTCAATGCGTTAGAACGTTATTACCAACGCAAACAGGCGAGCCGTTTATTGCTATCTGGCGTCAGCCTTGCCGATCCAGAGCGTTTTGATTTACGTGGCGAATTAAGCCATGGTAAAGATTGCGAAATCGATATTAACGTGATTATTGAGGGTAAGGTTCAATTAGGTAATGGTGTAAAAATCGGGGCGGGTTGTGTGCTGAAAAATGTTGTCGTGGGTGACAATGTAGAAATTAAGCCTTATTCCGTATTTGAAGATTGCACCGTGGGCGAGAAAGCCATTATCGGACCATTTAGCCGTTTACGCCCTGGTGCAGAACTCGCTGCTGAAACCCATGTGGGTAATTTTGTAGAAATCAAAAAAGCGACTATTGGTAAAGGCTCAAAAGTAAATCATTTAACCTACGTTGGCGATGCAGACGTGGGGGCAAATGTGAACGTCGGGGCTGGGGTGATTACCTGTAATTATGACGGTGCCAATAAATTCAAAACGGTGATCGGCGATAATGTGTTTGTTGGATCTGATTGCCAACTGGTTGCCCCTGTTAACATTGCAAATGGTGCAACGATTGGAGCAGGTACCACGATTACTCGAGATGTGGCGGAAAATGAGCTTGTGATTAGCCGTGTACCACAAAAACACATTCAAGGTTGGCAACGTCCAAGTAAGAAAAAATAATTGTCGCTTTCAGCGAAATTTTATGGGTTTATCCTTTATTTCAGTAAAAAAATTGATAAACTAACCAAGGGTATGGCATTCAACTTGATCCATATCAAAAAAACAGATAAAACTTCAACTTTTTTTCAGAAATTTGATCGAGTTCAGGTTTTTTCTTGTAAAAAAGTTATAGAATACGCACATCCATTAATTTTTAATTTTCTAACTCTAATGAGGTAATGTATGACTGACTTAAACAAAGTAATCAAAGAACTTAACGACATTGGTATCACTGGCGTAACAGAAATTGTTCATAACCCAAGTTATGAACTGCTATTCGCAGAAGAAACCAAAGAAGGTTTACAAGGTTATGAAAAAGGTATTGTAACCACAACAGGTGCAGTTGCAGTAGATACGGGTATCTTCACTGGTCGTTCACCAAAAGATAAATACATCGTATTAGATGACAAATCAAAAGACACCGTTTGGTGGACAAGTGATGCCGCTAAAAACGATAACAAACCAATGAGTCAAGAAACCTGGAAAAGTTTAAAATCCTTAGTGACTCACCAACTTTCTGGTAAACGTTTATTCGTGGTTGATGCGTTCTGTGGTGCGAATGCCGATACTCGTTTAGCGGTACGTATCGTTACCGAAGTTGCATGGCAAGCTCACTTTGTGAAAAACATGTTTATTCGCCCAAGCGATGCTGAATTAGCGAACTTCAAACCGGATTTCGTGGTAATGAACGGTTCTAAAGTGACCAATCCAAACTGGAAAGAACAAGGCTTAAACAGCGAAAACTTCGTGGCATTCAACATCACTGAAGGCGTACAATTAATCGGTGGTACTTGGTACGGCGGCGAAATGAAAAAAGGTATGTTCTCAATGATGAACTACTTCTTACCATTACGCGGTATCGCATCAATGCACTGTTCTGCTAACGTGGGTAAAGACGGCGACGTTGCGGTATTCTTCGGTTTATCTGGTACAGGTAAAACTACCCTTTCCACTGACCCTAAACGTAAATTAATCGGTGACGATGAACACGGTTGGGATGATGACGGTGTATTTAACTACGAAGGTGGTTGCTATGCGAAAACTATCAACCTATCTAAAGAAAACGAACCTGATATCTATGGTGCCATCAAACGTGATGCCTTATTAGAAAACGTAGTGGTTCGTGCTGACGGTTCTGTTGACTTTGCAGACGGTTCAAAAACAGAAAACACGCGTGTTTCTTACCCAATTTATCACATTGATAATATCGTTGAACCTGTATCTAAAGCAGGTCATGCGAAAAAAGTGATTTTCTTAACCGCAGATGCGTTCGGTGTATTACCACCAGTATCTAAATTAAGCCCAGAACAAACTAAATACTACTTCTTATCTGGTTTCACTGCGAAATTAGCCGGTACAGAACGTGGTATCACAGAACCAACACCAACATTCTCAGCTTGTTTCGGTGCCGCATTCTTAAGTTTACACCCAACACAATACGCTGAAGTATTAGTGAAACGTATGGAAGCTGCTGGTGCAGAAGCGTACTTAGTGAACACAGGTTGGAACGGTACAGGTAAACGTATTTCAATCAAAGATACTCGTGGTATCATTGATGCGATCTTAGACGGTTCAATCGACAAAGCAGAAACTAAAACATTACCAATCTTCAATGTTGAAGTGCCAACTGCGTTACCAAATGTTGACCCTGCGATCTTAGATCCACGTGATACTTATGCAGACAAAGCACAATGGCAAGCCAAAGCTGAAGATTTAGCTAACCGTTTTGTGAAAAACTTTGAAAAATATACAGTAACAGCAGAAGGTAAAGCCTTAGTGGCAGCAGGTCCTAAAGCATAATCTTTGCTAAAAGATGATACAATAATGAGAAAGTGCGGTGGATTTCACCGCACTTTTTTTGTTTTCAAACAATGAATATATCTCGACATACTTATTGATTTCTCAATATAAGTAAGTTCCCATGAGCAATATTTGCTAGATTTTTAAATGGGAAATAAGTTGCGAGTAAACTCTATATTCTTGATTATGAAGCGTATGTGTATGATCCTAGTAAAGAAAGAAGTCCATATTCATATGGAAGCCGTGGTGATTTCTACTGTCAGTTTGAATAATAAGATTTTTTCTATTATTGAGTATTATTCTGTACTGATTTTAGTAGATATGAATAAGTACACGAGTAGGCAAAGTTGATTATGTGCTTAAAAAGTTTAACTATGAAAACCATGATTAAGTTTTAAATTAGCATCAATATGAAAAATAAACAAAAAATCACCGCACTTTCCCATCCCCAAAAAGTGCGGTGAAAACTGACCAGATTTTTATTCGTCGTCAGTAAAACGTGTGGCTTTATAGGTTGGGTTCATCAAGTTTTCCACCGAAAGAATATCATCTAACTGGGCCTCGGTAAGCAAGCCTTTTTCTAACACCACGTCACGTACACTGCGGCCCGTTGTGGCGCAGATTTTACCGACAATATCACCGTTGTGGTGGCCAATAAATGGATTGAGATAGGTCACGATACCAATGGAATTAAACACGAAATTCTCACAAATTTCTTTGTTTACCGTGATACCGTCAATACATTTATCCCGTAAATTTACGCACGCATTGGATAAAATCTGAATAGATTCAAACATGGCTTGGCCAATCACGGGTTCCATGACGTTTAATTGTAATTGCCCCGCTTCTGCCGCGAACGTGACGGTAGTATCGTTACCAATCACTTTAAAGCATACTTGGTTCACCACTTCTGGCACTACCGGATTGACTTTGGCTGGCATAATGGAGGAGCCTGCTTGTAATTCTGGCAAATTGATTTCATTTAAGCCTGCTCTTGGGCCAGAAGAAAGCAAACGTAAGTCATTACAAACTTTGGATAATTTCACCGCGGTTCGTTTTAAAGCACCATGCACCATTACATAAGCACCACAATCGGAAGTGGCCTCAATTAGGTTCTCGGATGGCACGCAAGGCAAACCGCTCACTTCTGCTAAGTATTTGACCGCAAGTTCAGTATAGCCCTCAGGCGTATTTAATCTTGTGCCGATTGCCGTGGCGCCAAGATTGACTTCTAGCAATAATTTGGCGGTATGTTGTAAATTACGCACTTCTTCTTCTAATAATACCGCAAAGGCTTTAAACTCTTGCCCGACAGTCATTGGCACCGCATCTTGTAATTGGGTGCGTCCCATTTTTAACACGTTGGCAAATTCTTCCGCTTTGTTTTCAAAGCCTTGTTGTAAATAATGGATACGGTCAATTAAGGTGAGAATGCTGTTATACACCGCAATACGGAAACCCGTTGGATAGGCGTCATTGGTGGATTGACTGGCGTTGACATGATCCATTGGGTTAATAATATCGTATTGTCCTTTCGGATGACCTAATAATTCCAATGCGAGATTGGCCACTACTTCGTTGGTATTCATATTGACTGACGTACCTGCCCCACCTTGATACACATCAGAAGGGAACTGATCCATACAGCGTCCTTTGAGCAAAATTTCATCACAGGCTTGCACAATGGCTTTGGCGATTTTTTTCGGAATGGCACCGAGTTCACCATTGGCCAGTGCGGTGGCTTTTTTCACCATCACCATACCCCGCACAAACTCAGGCACATCAGAAATGGTATTGTTGGAAATGTTAAAATTTTCTACGGCTCTTAAGGTGTGAATTCCCCAATAAACGTCATTTGATACTTCACGTTCACCCAATAAATCCACTTCAATACGTGTATTACGCATAAATTTCTCCTTAATGTTTTTGGTTAGGTTAAATTTATGTAAATAATACCGAAAATTTATTAAAAAAAAGTTGATCGAGATCACATAATTCACATTGCATAGCATATATAAATTTATGTGTCGAATTAGAAAAAATAAGGGTAAATATGTTGTTTTGATGAGGAATGATTTAATTTTTTAGCATTATATGTTGTGGATGTGAGAAATAATATACTGATAAGTAAATGCTATTTAATAGTTTGTTCGGTTCTTTAGAGAAATTCTAAACAGGTCTGTTTTTTTATGAGAATCATTAAAATTTGTTGGATTTGTGAATGAAAACGGGTATATTTTGGCCTCGAAGAAGTGCGTTTTCTTTTGGCGGACTTCAGATCCTAAAAATTAACCCTTTTACAGGAAATAATATGACTTCAACAACTCAACAAAAAGCAAATTCCAAATTGCTTGTGCGCATTATTGTGGCATTAGTGATTGGTGCTGCGCTCGGTATGCTGTTACCGCAAAATTTTATGATAGGTGATACCTCATTGGTCAGTGTGATTACCCCTTTCGGTGATTTATTCGTCCGCTTGTTAAAAATGATCATGGTGCCGATCATCATTTGTTCATTAATCGTCGGGTCAAGTAGTATTTCACCCGCTCACTTAGGTCGTGTTGGCGGTAAAGCAATTTTATTCTATGCCGTCACAACATTGATTGCAATTTGCATTGGTTTGGCTTGTGCAGCTGTTTTTGCCCCTGGTTTAGGTTTAGACTTAAGTGATGCCTCAAAAGCGGTAGAAAAAGCGGCAAATGCACCAAGCATGGGACAAATTTTATTAAACATTATCCCAACTAACCCATTTGACTCCATTGCCAAAGGGGAGATTTTGCCGATTATTGCTTTCTGCTTGTTCTTCGGTGTGGGTTTAGCATTTTGCCGTGATAGCAAAGATGAACGTATCAAAAATTCAGCGGATACGGTATTTAATTTGTTTGATGGTATGAGCGAAATTATGTTCAATGTGGTACGTTGGGTCATGCAATATGCACCAATCGGGGTATTTGCCTTAATGTTTGTGGTTTTCAACAAAAGTGGTGCGGCAGCTTTCGGTTCATTATTCAATGTCACTGCCACCCTTTATGTGGGACTTGCAATCCAAGTGTTAGTGGTTTATACCGCAGTTTGTGCGTTAGTTGGTTTGAACCCATTCGTGTTCTTGAAAAAAGTCCGTCCACCAATGTTAACTGCCTTTGTTACCAGAAGTTCTAATGGTACCTTGCCAATTACGATGCAATCTGCTGAAAACATGGGGATTCCAAAATCCGTATATGGTTTCGTGTTACCGGTTGGCGCAACGGTGAATATGAATGGTACAACCATTTACTTAGGCGTCTGTACCATGTTCATTGCTAATGCGTGCGGTATTCCATTAACAGGTAACGACTACTTCACTATTATTATCACGTCTATGCTTGCGGCTATCGGTACAGCGGGTGTGCCAGGTGCGGGTGCATTGATGTTATTACTTATCTTAGAATCCGTAGGGATTAAAGTCAGTGGTAGTGTTGCCATTGCTTACGGCATGATTTTAGGTATTGATGCCATTTTAGATATGGGTCGTACATCAATGAACGTCACGGGTGATGCTGCCGCCGCCGTCTACGTGGCGAAAACCGAAAAAGAACTCGATTTGGAACAATGGAATAGCTAATATTCCTGACTAGATTTCAATTGATATTCTTTTTTGATAGGATTGCACAGGTTGCAATCCTATTTTTTGCTAGAAAGAAAAACAGAAACGGAGAAAAAAATGAAAAGAGTTGGGATTATTGGCGGTATGGGCCCTTTGGCGAGTGCAGATCTTTATTTGAAAATTATTCAAGCCACGCATGCAAACAGCGATCAAGAAAATATTCCTCTGATTATTGATAACTTTCCTCAAATTGAAGATCGTACCGCATTTATTTTAGGTTCTGGCGAAAATCCTGTTACCAAATTAATTGAAAGTGCGACACGCCTCAAAAAAGCCGATTGCCAAGCCTTTGCCATGGCTTGCAACACGGCGCATTATTTTTCTCAAGAGGTGGTAAATGCGGTTGATTTACCGATTATTCACATTGCAGAAGTGACGGTAAAACATATTTTACAACAGCATCAATCTGCCCGAAAAGTGGCCGTATTAGCGACAACAGGAACGAAAAAAGCACGAATTTATGATCAACCACTCGAACAAGTGGGATTAATCAGCGTACCATTGAGTGAAGATATTCAAATGACGTTAATGGATTGTATTTATAAAGGTGTGAAAGCGGGTAAAATTGAGGATTATGTGAATATTTTTGAAACCTTAGTCAATCAAATTGAGGCGGATATTTTTATTGCAGGTTGTACTGAAATTCCGTTATTTTTACCTTTGATTCAGAGTGATAAAACCTTTATTGATCCCACATTAGAATTAGCCAAAGCCATAGTGGCGTTTTCTCGATCATTGTAATTCTGATTGTATTCTCATTATGCTTGCTATATATTTAGATATATAGCAAATAACAAGGAGAAATTATGACTAATCATTCATCACGTCGCCAATTTATCAAGGGTATGTTTGTTGGTTTATCTTGGTTAGTCTTGCCACCTATTGTTTTTTCCCAATCCACACAATCTCTTATTATCCGCACAGGCTTACTGAACAAAACGCCGCAGCGAATTTTAAGTGCGGGCTTTGTGTCAGATCTCTTATTAATGGCACTCTGTCCCGAAAAAATGGTGGGGATCGCCACCGATTTAAAACCCGATAGCAAGCCATTTTTATCGGCACAAATTCAAAACTTACCCCACATCGGACGAATTGCAGGGCGAGCATCTACCGCTCCCGTAGAAAAAATTATCAGCCTAAATGCGGATTTGATTTTAGATGTAGGCAGTGTGAGTGAAACCTTTTTATCCACTGCCGAGAAAATTAGCCAACAAACCCAATTGCCGTATTTTATTGTGGCAGGAAGGTTGGCGGATTCCGCTCAACAATTCACCGAATTAGGCGAGTTATTACAAGAACAGCCAAGAGCAAAAGCCTTAGCGGAATTAGCCAATGAAATATTAAGCCAAACCCATCAACGTTGTGCAACGGATAACACTAAGGTGTATTTAGCTCGGGGTGCGGACGGTTTAGAAACCGCCTTAAAAGGGGCAATTCATACGGAAGTACTGGATTGGCTCGGCTTACAAAATGTGGCGGACGGTGCAGGCGAGAAAAAATTAGCTCGCGTATCAATGGAGCAACTTTTCCAATGGCAGCCCGATTTCATCTTAACTCAAGATGCTAATTTTTATCAACGAACGCAACAAGATCCCTTGTGGCAGGCGTTAACTGCGGTGAAAAATCAGCGAGTTTTTCTAGCCCCGAGTTTACCCTTTAATTGGTTGGATTCACCACCAAGCGTCAACCGTTTATTGGGTTGTGTGTGGTTGGCTCACCAATTAAAACCTACCGCTTTATCACAAGCCAATGCTTACGATTTGGTGCAGCGTTATTTCCGTTTGTTTTACGGGTATCCACTTTCTTCAACAGAAATGACCGTGCTTTTTGGAAAAAGATAATGCCTATTTTTCGCTTAATGTTACCTGTGGTCTTGTTAATTATCAGCGTTGTAATTGCGGTTAGTTCAGGGCAATATTCACTTTCTTTAACGGAAATTTGGCAATCTATCAGTCAGTACGGTAACGAACTCTCGCAACAAGATATTATACTTTGGAATATTCGTTTACCCCGTATTGCCACGGCTATTTTAGTTGGTATCGCTTTATCGGTAGCCGGTGTAACCTATCAAGGTATGTTTAAAAATCCGTTGGTTTCCCCTGATATTTTGGGCGTGACATCGGGAGCGGGTCTTGGGGCTGTGACGGCAATTTACTTTGATTTTCCGTTACCCGTGATTCAATTATTCGCCTTTGTGGGTGGTTTATTGGCGGTCGGATTGGTGTATTTTATCGCCAGTACGGTTCGCCGTCAGCATCCCATTTTAGCCCTTGTTTTATCGGGGGTCGCCATTTCCGCCTTGCTCGGAGCAGGCATTTCCTTGCTGAAAATTCTCGCCGATCCTTATAGCCAATTAAGCACTATCACCTTTTGGTTATTAGGTGGATTAAATATGACCAGCTTTGATGATCTGACACTGGTGGCTCCGTTGGTGCTGCTGGCTTTGATTCCATTGATATTATTACGCTGGCGGATGAATGTGTTAAGCCTTGATGATGAAGAAGCCACGGCACTGGGCGTAAACTTGCATCGCACCCGTTTATTATTCATTTTATGTGCGACCTTAATGACATCCGCCGTGGTATCGGTGACAGGCATTATTGGCTGGGTCGGCTTAATTATTCCGCATATTGCACGTCTTTGGATTGGGGCGGATTTCCGTTTATTGTTGCCCACATCAATGTTATTCGGAGCCGCTTTTTTGTTAATTACCGATACCTTAGCACGTTGTTTGTTTGCCATTGAAGTACCATTAGGCGTGATTACCGCTTTTGTGGGAGCACCGTTTTTCTTGAGTTTATTAATCAAAGGGGAACGGCAATGATTGATGTTAAAAACCTGAAAATGGGTTATCAACAAACCGTTGCAGAGAATCTGAATATTCATTTCCCTAGCCAAAAAATCACCGCGTTATTGGGAGCAAATGGCTGCGGAAAAACCACCTTGCTCAAAACGATTTTAGGTTTAATCAAACCATTACAAGGTGAAATTCTGATCGAAAAAAAACCGCACTTTGCTTGGACTGCCGCTCAATTGGCTCGCACTATTGGCTATGTACCACAAGCTCAACAAGGGGTATTTTCCATTCAGGTGCTGGATATGGTGCTACTGGGCAGAACGGCTTATTTGGCTTGGTATGCAACACCCCGTTCGCAAGATAAACAGATGGCACAACAATGCCTTGATCAGTTAGGCATTGCCCATTTAGCCCATAAATCCTATATGGCATTAAGTGGCGGTGAACGGCAATTGGTGCTGATTGCACGGGCGTTAGCTCAACAGCCCCGTTGTTTGGTGATGGACGAACCTACGTCTAATCTGGATTTTGGCAATCAAATTCGAGTGCTGGAACACATTCAACAGTTACGTCAACAAGGCTTAACGGTAATTTTCACGACCCATCAACCCGATCAAGCGTGGCGTTATGCGGATAATGTGGTGTTAATGGATAACGGGGGCATCCTTAAACAAGGCTCACCCGATGTGGTAATGAATGTGGCATTATTGGCTCAAATTTACCGTTTACCCCCAGATGTGATGGCTAAAAATTTACCCTTAGTTAAGGAATAAAATGAACACGATTCACGATATTAATTTTGCGGAACTTTACCAAAATCATATTCAATTGGCGACTCGAGAACCTAAACAGCCACAGGATTGGGATCGCAAAGCGGAGCAAATGCAAGGCAGTCAATTTGATTTAAACAATCGCTATGTGCAAGATTTTTTGAGCCGAATGGATTTAGATGGTGTTAATTCGCTGTTAGATGTGGGCTGTGGTGGCGGTGCTATTAGCTTGGCTTGTTCCCCTTATGTTAAACAGGTATACGGTTTGGATTTTAGTCAAGGTATGTTAAATCTGCTCCAACAACGTTGCCAACAGTTGGATATTCATAATGTTTCACCGATTTTACGCTCGTGGGAAGATGACTGGGCGGATGTGCCAGAATGTGATGTTTGCGTGTCTTCACGTTCATCAATGGTCAATGATTTACAAGCGGCGTTAGATAAACTTAATGCCAAAGCCAAAAAAGCCGTGTATATGACGATGACGGTGGATAAAGACTTTATTGATCGCGATGTGTTGCGATTTATCCACCGAGATGGTGTGGGCTTCCCCAATTATATTTATGCGGTGAATATGTTGTATCAACAAGGCTATCAAGTGAAAGTGGATTTTTTAGATAGCGGTTGTGGAATGGTTGCCCCTGCGGTGGAAAAAAGTGCGGTGCTTTCTGAACAAGATTTTATTCGTACTGTGATGTGGTCAATTGGTAGCAATCTGACCGACGTGGAAATCGCCAAATTAACCGACTATTACCAGCAGCATCAAGGCAATCTCAACGTTCGCCCTACAATGAAAAAATGGGCGTTTTTGAGTTGGTTGAAATAGCTAATAACAGGAGAGAAACATGCTCACATTACACCATTTGAATAATTCACGTTCTTTACGCATTTTATGGTTATTAACAGAACTAAAAAATGAATATGGATTGGAATTTGAATTAGTACAGCATCAACGGCAACCCAATTTCTTTGCCCCCGATAGTCTGGCTCAAATTCATCCCACAGGCAAAGCCCCTATTTTGGTGGATGAGGGTAAGGTGATGGTCGAGTCAGGATTTATTATTGAATATTTACTGCGTTATTATGATAAACAACAGATTTTTTTGCCTACGGATGATGAAAGTTGGCAAGCCTATCATTTTTGGTTGCATTTTGGTGAATCCTCCATGATGCCACCATTGGTGATGCGGTTAGTTTTTTCAGGTATTGTAAAAAAATCACCATTTTTTATACGCCCTATCACTAAAAGTATTCAGCAGAACATAGAAAAATTATGGCTGACTAACAATATTAATCAAAACATCGATTTATTGGAACAAGCATTACAAAAGAGCGATTATCTTGCAGACAAATTTACGGGAGCCGATATTCAGGTTTACTTTGCCGCCAAAGCCATAAAAGAGAAAGGGGGCTTAACCGCTAAACATAGCCATATTGAACATTGGTTAGCTTGTTGTGAAGCTCGAGATAGTTATATTCAGGCAGTACAAATGGGTGGGGCATTGAATTTTAGTTGATTGTGATAAAAATAGACTAAAATATCACTAGCATCTAAATAATATTCAATTTAGTCAGCTGTAAACCAAGTAAAGTCCTTGAAAGTAAGATTAAAGTAACGAAATTACCATGTCATAAATTCTTTGCTTATGTGGATTGAAAAATCTTATCTTTTTATTTAAGCCAAACAGCTGAATCTCGACGTTATGCGTTAGTGAATAAAAAATACAAAACCTTATCAGGTTTTGGCACCACGGATGCTAAAATCAGTTACACCTTTAAACAGGGCTTAAGTCTTGATGTGGGTGTATCTAATATCTTTGATAAGAACTACTATCTCACCGATGGTTATGCAGAAGAAGGGCGAGTTTATTTTGCTAATGTAAAATATTCGTTCTAAGACTATAACGTTGGTTCAATAATAGAAAATGAGCGCCTGCTATCCCTTAGTTTTAATGTGATAGCGGGCGCTATTTTTATCTCGAAAGATTTTAGATGTGAGCGAGTTCGGCTCGCATTGCATCAATGACTTTTTTGTAATCGGGTTGATCAAATATGGCGGATCCCGCTACAAACATATCCGCACCAGCTTTGGCAATTTGTGCAATATTGTTAATTTTTACGCCGCCATCAACTTCTAAACGGATAGGCAAGCCACTTTGATCAATACGTTGGCGTACTTGTCTGAGTTTGTGAAAAGTAGCTGGGATAAATGATTGTCCACCAAAACCTGGGTTAACCGACATTAATAGAATAATATCCACTTTATCCATAACATAATCTAAATAGCTTAATGGTGTGGCAGGATTGAAAACTAAACCAGATTGGCAACCTTGATCACGAATAAGTTGTAAGGTGCGGTCAATATGGATACTAGCCTCGGGGTGAAAGGTAATGGATGTTGATCCAGCTTTGGCGAAATCAGTGATTAAACGTTCTACTGGGCTCGCCATCAAGTGAACATCAATGGGGCAAGTAATGCCGTAATCACGCAAAGATTGGCAAATCGGTGCACCAAATGTGAGATTCGGGACATAATGGTTATCCATGACATCAAAATGAATTAAATCTGCACCGCAGTTGATGACCTTTTCTACATCTTCACCTAAACGTGCTAGATCAGCAGAAAGAATAGATGGGGCGATTAAGTAAGGTTGCATACGATTTCTCCTTTATAAAATGATATGCGTTATTTTATCAGAATATCATCGTTGTAGCATACTTCGATCAGTAAATAAATGGCTTTCAAATCTTTACCTGCTATTTTTTTGAAAGGTGATAATAGCCAGTAAGCGAAACGATAATAGCGGAGTTTATCTAATGTGTGTTGCCAGATTTTGTGTTCCGTAAAGTTTTTATAAGTCAGGATAGTTTGTTTAATTTGTTCTTTAGTGAGAATGGATTCACGGCATATTCCAATAAGAAATAAAATATTATCTTGTACTTGTTGTTGAATAGGGCTATGAGAGATGGTGTCGACTTCAAAATCAATAAAGCTAACGACGCCATTTTTCCATAGTATATCTTTTACAAAAGGTCGACCATGAACTAGATTTTGTTTATGCAAATTTGCTAATGCAATAGCACTGTCATTGAGAATCTGTTGTTTTTGTTCGGATGAAGTCAAGGGATCTGTAATCCAATGATTAACAGAAATCCCAGCATCGTCCATGACTAACATATCATCGTTAGCAATATAAATATGAGGAATAGGCGCATCTTTTTGTTGTAATTTTAATAAGCGCTCCACTTCTTTACGGAATCTTTTTCTTGGGTGTGGTTTGAGAAAACGTTGAGAACCTTTAGTCTGTTCGGGCTGTTTTAGCCAATAATTTTGGTTTTCAAAGATGAATGAGTAAGTGCGCTTTTCTGGATATTGAATACATAGCGCTTTAGCGTATTGTTCTAGTGTCATTTTTTCTTGTGAGAAATTGAAAGATTTATTATATCACCAAACCAAAGCATTTTATGGTTAAGAGAGGTGATTTTGTTGGTTTTCTGGGTGGGACGGTTTTTTTTCATAAAAATTGATAAAAAACACTTGCAAAGGATTTTCAAATCTCTATAATACGCCACACACAACGACGCACTGTTGTGAAAATCGAAGTTTCTAGCGTGCGTCGTTGTTTTTTGTTCTTTAACAATTTATCAGACAATCTG
>NZ_JBPDVG010000014.1:0-54743 GCF_051851525.1 Lonepinella sp. BR2357
CCTAAACTGAGAAAAAACTGTTTTTTCATTTTCATATCATGATCCTGTTGTAAAAATAAAAAGAAAGGATGTGAAAAAGGATCAAATTCCCCAAATCACGTCCGAGATTATAATTTATATACTGTAAAAAAAAATACTATTTTACACCGCACTTCGCATTTTTTCGGACAAAAAGGAGCTTATTTTTTGGATCACAAGAGATTAGGGCTTGTGGACTACTCCATAGACGAAACAAATATGCCGGCATTGTGTTTGATCAAGTTGAAAACCGTATGCAGAAGATTAAAGCGGTGAGGATCGCCAATTTTGGCTGATAAAGAATAGAAAAGAAAGTCAAGGTTAATGCTGGGCTGCACTCTAAAAGTTAGATTGCTCCCAACCAAGTAAAGTGCAGATTTTTATGACTAAATACGACCGAACTAAATCAAGTCTTTAAATTTCTAGCTTAACCAATTTTTTATCACATCAATCACTTCAAATAAACTCAATGCAGATATAATACCACCAAACCATGCGATTTTTTTATTTCTTGATTTGTCTAATATTTGTTCATTTTTCTGCTCAGTATAGCTTAAAATTTGATGCACTTGAGCTAATTGAGAGGTAATTTCTTTGTTTTTTTGTTCAAGATGATAGGCTTCTCGCACATCTTGCCAAGCTCGAAACGTTGCATAACGAGAAAATTCAATGGGATTATAAAAATAATAACTGGCATTAAATATTGACGCATCAGAATAAAGTTGATCTAATTCGCTCGTATTATCTGATTTAGCCAAAACCCGAGAAAGTTCTTCATTAATTTGTTGCAAAGCATAATAATAGGCTAATCCTAACATAACCAAAAAGAGCTGACGACAAGATTGTTTCAAACTTTGTGGATATTTTTCTAATAAAGCCATGCCACGACCATCAATAATCCGCCATTCATTAGGTAATTCTTTTAAACTTTCAGGTTTTAATGTTTCAGATCCTCGAATAAACCAAGAAATATTTTTAAGCAATTCTACATCGATCTGTTTAATTTCAGTTGCAATCACCACTTTACCCAAGCAAGGATATTTACATTCAGGTAACTGCTTTTTATTACCAAATAACTGAGTTTCAGAACAAAGCACTTTACTTTCTAATGTTTGAGAAAATCGACTTCCTTTAAAAAAAGTCACTTTCATATTAAAAAAATCTTCTGACTGCTCTATTAATGTAGAATCTTTCAAAATGGGATTTAAAAATGAAATATTCTCGCCACACAACATTAAATGCGGTTGGGGCGACAGAACTGTATTTTCTCGACTAATAGTTAAAAAATAAATATCTTTCATAACATCATTTCCTAATATAAAAATATCCCCTTATTCAATAGGATATTGATCAATTAAAGGGATTCAATTTCTGCTTGCTGGCTCACCAACTTCGCAATACCCTCTTGATACCCTTGCATTTTCTCCCTTTCTTTCGCAATCACTTGCTCCGGCGCTTTTGCCACAAAGGCTTGGTTAGAAAGTTTGGCTTCAATGCGTGCGACTTCGCCGTTGAGTTTTTCAATCTCTTTGGCAAGACGGGCGAGTTCGGCTTCTTTGTTGATAAAGCCTGCCATTGGCACGAGCAATTCGGTTTTGCCGACTAGTTTTGCAACCGATAATGGGGCTTTTTCACCGTCTGCTAACACTTTTACATCGTCCAACTTAGCTAAGGCTTTCAAAGTGCGGTCATTTTTTTGCAAGGTTTTGCAATTTTCTGCATCCACATTTCTGAGCAATAAATCCAAGCCTTTGCTTGGGGCGATGTTGCTTTCGGCACGGATATTACGCACTGCCACGATGATTTCTTTTAAGAATTCAATCTCTTTTTCGGCTTGTGCGTCAAGTTGGCTTTCGTTTACTTTCGGGAACGGTTGCAACATAATGGTTTCGCCTGTTACCCCTGCGAAGCCTTTCACTTTTTGCCAAATTTCTTCGGTGATAAATGGCATAATCGGGTGAGCAAGGCGAAGTAGTTGCTCAAGCACGTTCACTAAGGTTTGGCTTGCACCACGAATTTGGGCAGCTGTGCCATTAGCAAACACAGGTTTGGTGAGTTCCAAATACCAGTCGCAGAACTGATTCCAAGTGAAGTCGTAAATGGCATTTGCGGCTAAATCAAAACGGTATTGACTGAGTGCGGTGCGGAACTCGTTCACGGTGCGGTTGAAGGTGGAAATAATCCAGCGATCCGCAACGCTTAATTCGGTTTCCCCTGCCGATAAATCTAGCTTGTCGTTGGTAAGAACAAAACGGCTACCGTTCCACAATTTGTTGCAGAAATTGCGGTAGCCTTCAAGGCGTTTCATATCCCAGTTAATATCACGTCCGTTGCTCGCCAAGGCTGCCAAAGTAAAACGCAATGCGTCTGTGCCGTGTGGGGCGATGCCGTCTGCGAACTCTTTTTTGGTCGCTTTGGCGATTTTTTCCGCCAGTTGCGGCTGCATCATATTGCCAGTGCGTTTTTCAAGCAAATCTTCCAGAGAAATGCCGTCAATCATATCAATCGGGTCAAGCACGTTACCTTTCGATTTGGACATTTTTTGACCTTGTTCATCACGAATCAAGCCCGTAACGTACACGGTTTTGAACGGCACTTGCGGTTTGCCATTTTCGTCTTTGATAAAGTGCATTGTGAACATAATCATTCGTGCAACCCAGAAGAAAATGATGTCAAAGCCCGTAATCAACACGTCCGTTGGGTGATACATTCGCAACTCTTTGGTTTGCTCTGGCCAGCCAAGGGTTGAGAACGTCCACAAGCCCGATGAGAACCAAGTGTCCAACACATCTTCATCTTGTTTTAAGGCAAGATCCGCAGGCAAATTGTGCTTCGCCCGCACTTCTTCTTCGGAGCGAGCCACATACACATTGCCCGCTTCATCATACCACGCAGGAATACGGTGTCCCCACCAAAGTTGGCGAGAAATACACCAGTCCTGAATATCACGCATCCACGAGAAATACAGATTTTCATACTGTTTCGGCACAAATTGAATTTCGCCATCTTCAACGGCTTTAGTCGCCACTTCCGCCAGCGGTTTCACGCTTACATACCACTGATCGGTCAGCATCGGCTCAATCGGCACGCCGCCACGGTCGCCATAAGGTACTTTGAGATCGTGCGGTTTGATCTCTTCTAAAAGTCCGAGTGCTTCAAAATCGGCGACCACTTTTTTGCGAGCCACAAAACGCTCTAAGCCTTGATAATCAGCAGGAATAAGTGCGGTGTAATTTTCCAAAATTTTTCCGTCTGAACCGACAATTTCCGCTTCTGCACGAATATCCGCATTCAAGGTCATCACATTGACCATCGGCAAATTATGGCGTTTGCCCACCTCGTAGTCGTTGAAGTCGTGGGCTGGGGTGATTTTCACGCAACCAGTACCGAACTCACGATCCACATAATCGTCCGCTACAATCGGAATTTCACGGTTTGCCAGCGGTAAAATCACCGACTTACCGATAAGCGATTGATAACGCTCATCTTCAGGGTGAACCGCCACCGCCGTATCACCGAGTACGGTTTCAGGACGAGTGGTCGCCACCACCAAATAATCCTTGCCTTCAGCAGTTTTCGCTCCATTCGCTAACGGATAGCGGAAATGCCACAACGAGCCTTTGCTCTCTTTGTTTTCCACTTCCAAATCAGAAATGGCGGTGTGCAATTTTGGATCCCAGTTCACAAGGCGTTTGCCACGATAAATCAGCCCTTCTTCGTGCAAACGCACAAACACTTCTTTCACCGCATTAGAAAGACCTTCGTCCATTGTAAAACGCTCACGATCCCAGTCGATCGAGTTGCCCAAACGGCGCATTTGCTGGCTAATCGTCCCACCCGAATAGGCTTTCCAGTCCCAAATTTTGTTGATAAAGGCTTCACGCCCATAATCGTGGCGAGTTTTGCCTTCTTCCGCCGCAATCTTACGTTCCACCACCATTTGGGTCGCAATGCCTGCGTGATCCGTCCCTGTCTGCCACAGCGTATTATTGCCTTCCATACGGTTAAAACGGATTAGCGTATCCATTAAAGTTTGCTGGAAAGCATGCCCCATATGCAACGAACCTGTTACATTCGGTGGCGGAATGGCAATACAGTAGCCTTTTTGGCTCTCATCTTCGCTTGGTTTAAAATACCCTTGTTCTTCCCAGTGGCGATACAAGGCTTGTTCTACCGCAGACGGCTCAAAGCGGTCTGCCATTTGAAGGTTTTGTGTCATTTAGTTTTTCTCTTTGTTTAAATTCTCAATCAATTTGTTTTTTAACCTTTTCTAAATAATCTTTAAAGGTGTTTTCTAGTTTTTTAACCATATCATAATGCCAATGAATAGCTTCATTCCACTTATCTCTATCATCTTTATCAAATTTTCTAGAAAATGAAATTCTGCAAGCATTCTTATTATCTAGTCTATCCCAATTTAATTTATCACCGAATTTATCGTCAATCTCATTTTTATAATTATACAAAAAATCATACACTTTTTTGTTATAGGATTTATCTTTAGCAAGATATAATTCTGCACGAAGTTCATTTTTTAGTATTACAAGAGCATAAGTAATACCTGAAAGTCCTGCATTTACAGAAATCCAGTGATCTTTAGAACCACTTCTATTGCTTACCAATGAATATTTTTCATCACGACAAAATTCAAGAAAACTTCTCCAATACTCAGAATTAATATTTTCATTAGAAGCTCTAATTTCTTTGGATTTCTTTTCTTCCTTTCCTTTATCTGATAAGCTAACTAAATATTTTTCTGTTTCTGAAATTGGAATTATTTTATCTATATCAATAATAATTTCATTTTTGAACTCATAAGGTGTTATCTTTACACACTGAATATCAATCCCATTTCCGCGTAACCATAACACTGTACTGGTAACTTCTGAACTAAATTCTTTTGAAACTAAAATGATTCTTTGACTATATCCTACATTTAAATCAATTTCATCAAATTCTTTTTCATCAAAAAAATTGGTAATTAATTCTTCAGCTCTTTTTGTTTCATTTTTTGAATTCAAGTATGATTGATAAATATCAATTATATTTTGCTTACTAAATGTAGAACAATAGGACGCATATTTAATTGCTTGTAATGCAACATCTTTTCCACTGTTGTCTCTTTTATTTTCAATAATTACAAGATTTCCTTTTCTATCAATTGCTAATAAATCTAATCTTTCATTAGTTTTGTCAAAATTATAAAATTCTTTCTGAATAATAAGTAACTTTTCATCTTCACCTAAAATATTAGATAAAATTTCTGGTTGCTTATCTATCCATTCCTGAATATCATATCTTTCTTTTAAATGTTGTTCTGCAAAAGTAGTTTCTTCAATTTTTTCCAAATGCTTTTCATTTTTATTTAGTATATACATATAAAACCTTATGAAAATAAATTATTCTGCATATTCAATTACAACTTCTCTGCCGTCAGGATAATGTCGCACAATATCACCCTTTTCATTTTCAAAAGTCAGGATTTCGTGCTTTTTCTTCTCGTCCATCCACGCTTTCCATAAAATCAGCATATCGTTGTGTTTTTTGAGTAGTTCTTCTTTGGTCATTTTATTCCACCATCTCCATCTGCCACCCCATTTGCCGATATTGCTTATACCGCTCTCGTGCCACGGCTTTTTGTGCTTCATCCACTGGCACAAAATCAATCACTTGATTAAACGCAGACACATAATCGGGAATACTCTGTTGTAAATTAATCAACACATCTCGCCGTTGGGCGTTGCGTTTGCCGATCCAACTGATTTCGATTGGCGTGGCGAAATTGGTGACTTCACCGGATAAATTGTGCGGTACAAATTGCTCGGGATCTCTTGCCCATAGGGCTTCGTCTAAATCTAAGGCTTGTTGTTCGGTTTCACAAGCAATCAATACACGCTTTCCTTGTCGCCATAATTGAGCGGATAAATCACAAGCTAACGCCATCTCGCCTGACAGGGTATTTGGCGATAACGTCGGTTTGATGAGATAAAATTTAGCGATTTTCGGCATTGGCAATCTTGTTTTTACATTGGAATTAAACGTCTAATTCTAACGAAAAAATGCTAATAAATAAAGGTTTTTACTTGTACTTCGTGGAAAATCGCAATAGACTATCGCACATTTCAACAATCTCTTATTTGAATTATGCTGGTATCCGATTTTTATTTTGATTTACCCGATGAGTTAATCGCTCGCTACCCTACCCTAAACCGTACGGCTAGCCGTTTGTTGCAATTAGACGGTGAAAATGGGGAAATTTCGCACCGCACTTTTGCGGATGTATTAGATTTAGTCAACGCAGGCGATCTGTTAGTTTTTAACAATACTCGGGTTATCCCTGCTCGCATGTTTGGACGTAAAGCCAGTGGGGGAAAATTGGAAGTGTTAGTGGAACGTGTGTTGAGTGAAACCACGTTTTTAGCCCATGTTCGAGCTAGCAAAGCACCCAAAGACGGAACTGTGTTGATTTTGGGTGAAGATAAATTGGGTGAAAATCAGGGCGTTCAAGTGAACATGCTCGGGCGTCAAGGGGCGTTGTTTGAACTGGAAATAGCCGATAAAAACACCGCAGTTTTAGATGTTCTTAATCAAATTGGGCATATGCCATTGCCGCCTTATATTGATCGTCCAGATGAAAATGCGGACAAAGAGCGTTATCAGACGGTATATAATAAAGTCCCCGGTGCGGTGGCAGCACCGACTGCTGGCTTGCATTTTGATGATGAATTATTGGCAAAATTAAAGGCCAAAGGGGTCAATTTTGCCTTTGTGACGTTGCACGTCGGGGCGGGGACGTTTCAGCCTGTTCGGGTGGAAAAGATTGAAGATCATCATATGCACGCTGAATATGTGGAAGTGCCGCAAGAGGTGGTAGATGCCGTGTTAGCCACGAAAGCCAATGGTAAGCGTGTGATTGCGGTGGGGACAACTTCCGTGCGTTCGTTGGAAAGCGCGGCGTTATTTGCGGAAGAAAAAGGTTGTTCGCAGATTATTGCGCCGTATTTTTCTGATACGTCGATTTTTATTTACCCTGGGAAGAAATTTCGGGTGG
Source organism: Lonepinella sp. BR2357 (assembly GCF_051851525.1). Taxonomy (NCBI): domain Bacteria; kingdom Pseudomonadati; phylum Pseudomonadota; class Gammaproteobacteria; order Pasteurellales; family Pasteurellaceae; genus Lonepinella; species Lonepinella sp. BR2357. The sequence continues at coordinate 7,070 of NZ_JBPDVG010000014.1, forward strand.
TGGATAGTTTGATTACGAATTTTCATTTGCCGGAAAGTACGTTGATTATGTTGGTGTCGGCGTTTGCGGGGTATGAGAATGTGATGAATGCGTATAAGATGGCGGTGGAAAATCGGTATCGGTTTTTTAGTTATGGGGATGCGATGTTTATCACGAAGAATAATGATATTGGGACGTTAAAATAGAATTTTTTTAATGTTCAAATCGGGTTTCGCCCGATGGGCGACCGTACTTTCTTTTGCTTGTGCAAAAGAAAGTAGGCAAAGAAAAGCACACCCCAACTTTGCCTTGTTTCCTGAAAATACTTTAATTTGCTTAACGGAAAATGGCTGAACTCGCTACGCTCAAACAGACGCCATTTTCCTACAAATTAAAGTATTTTCAGGCGGCAAACATGGGGACCCCATGGGAGAAATTATAAAGTGCGGTGGAAAAATTGAGGAATACCTAGTACTTGCGTACTAGGTTAAGCATGGTAACGCAACTCCGTAGCTTAAAAAACATCTATTTTTTAACCGCACTTTTGTTACGCTCGGTCAAAAATTGGGGCCCCGTCTGAACCGCCTGAGCGTTTTGGTATTTTTAGCTAAATTTTGCATGTCTGAGCGAAGCGAGTTCAAAATTTAGCGTAAAGAAAATACCAAATAAGCTCAGAAAAGCGGTGAAGTCGGGGTGTGTTTCTTTTTGCTTACTTTTTCTTTGCACAAGCAAAGAAAAAGTAAGTCGCCATCGGCGAAACCCGATATTAACAAAACACAACTTTATAAAAAAACAATTTTAAACAAAAAAATCACCATCGAACTGTTTATTCGAAAAGGAAAACTATGAAATTTAACTTAAAAAAAACAAACGGCCCTGCCCGCCGTGGCGAAATGACGTTTAACCGCCCAAGCGGCGAATTCACCGTCCAAACCCCCGCTTTTATGCCCGTCGGCACCTACGGCACAGTAAAGGGTATGACCCCAGAAGAAGTCCGTGCCACCGGTGCAGAAATTTTACTCGGTAATACCTTTCATCTCTGGTTACGCCCTGGGCAGGAAGTCATGCGGAAACACGGCGATTTGCATGATTTTATGCAATGGCATAGACCAATTTTAACCGATAGCGGTGGTTTCCAAGTATTCAGCTTAGGCAAACTTCGCAAAATCAAAGAAGAAGGCGTGCATTTCCAAAATCCGATCAGCGGTGAAAAGATTTTTTTATCCCCTGAAAAATCCATGGAGATTCAATACGATCTCGGATCCGATATTGTGATGATTTTTGATGAATGTACACCTTATCCTGCCACCTTTGATTATGCTAAAAACTCCATGGAAATGTCGTTACGTTGGGCGAAACGAAGCCGTCAGCGGTTTGATGAATTGGAAAACAAAAATGCGTTATTTGGTATTGTGCAAGGCGGTACTTTTGAGGAATTACGTAAAATTTCCGTGGACGGTTTAGTCAACATTGGTTTTGACGGCTATGCGGTAGGCGGTTTAGCCGTGGGTGAACCGAAAGAAGAAATGCACCGTATTTTGGAATTTGTCAATCCATTGTTGCCACAAGATAAACCTCGTTATTTAATGGGCGTGGGTAAACCGGAAGATTTAGTCGAGGGTGTTCGTCGTGGGATTGATATGTTCGATTGCGTCATGCCGACGCGTAACGCACGGAATGGGCATTTGTTTGTATCAAACGGCATTGTGAAAATTCGTAATGCCAAATATCGTGATGATACCACCACGCTCGATCCTGAATGTGATTGCTATACGTGCAAGCATTACACCAAATCCTATTTATATCATTTGGATAAGTGCGGTGAAATTTTGGGGGCAAGACTGAATACCATTCATAATTTACGTTATTATCAACGTTTAATGGAGCAAATCCGCACCGCCATTGAACAAGATCGCTTTGAGGATTTTGTGCTGGAATTTTATGCTAAAATCGGCAAAGAGGTGCCACCTTTACAAAGAGAAAAACAACATGATTAATTTAGAACCACAACAATTTGTCAGTTGGGAACAGCCTATTGAGATGTTATATGCTTGTCATGGACGAGTGAAAAATTTCTGTTCACAACTGAACATTTTGCCCGATTATTTAGCAAAAAATGGGGTAAATCAAGCGGTCAAAAATGATGTGCAGCAGATTTTAAATTATTTTAATATCGCCGCACCGTTACATCATGATGATGAAGAAAACGATTTTTTTCCAGTGGTGGCAAAATATCACGCTCACTCACAACAAACCATTGATGAATTAGAACGTCAGCATTTTATTTTGCATGATAACTGGCATAAGTTGTCTATTCAATTAACCGAACTCATTCAAGATAAGCGAGATCATATTGATACCGAATTGATTGCTAATTTTATTGCCGGTTATGATGTGCATATTGCCTTGGAAGAACCGTTATTTGCTTTAGGCAAAGACTGTATTTCTGAGGCTGAATTGGAAAGTATGGGAAAAGTGATGGCAGCTCGCCGTAAACTGTAAATGGATTATCAATTAGATTTACGTCAATATAGCTGTCCATTGCCGGTGTTAATGGCGAAAAAAGCCCTTGATAATTTACCGAACAACACCATATTAACCATAATGCTAAATGAACAAAGTGCGGTGCAAGATTTTGAACTTTTATGCCAACAGCAAGGCTATCAGTTGATTTCTTGGCAAAAATTCACCGCACTTGATTGGCAAATCATCATTCGGAAAAGTTAGCACACTAGCTTTTCCCTTGATCTTATGCTATTTTATGCACCTTAATTTTATTCTATTTATCAACAAAAAAGGAAAACAACATGGAAGCACAACAAGGCAGTCCAATGTCAATGATTATTATCTTTGCGATTTTCGGTTTAATCTTCTATTTTATGATTTACCGCCCACAAGCAAAACGTAATAAAGAACATAAGGCCTTAATGGAATCCTTAGCGAAAGGGTCTGAAATCTTAACCTCTGGTGGCTTGATCGGTAAAATTACCAAATTATCTGAAAATTCCGATGAAGTGGTGATTGCCTTAAACCCAACCAATGAAGTCACCATTAAACGTAGCTTTATTGTGGCTGTGTTACCAAAAGGTTCAATCAAATCTCTTTAATTTCATAAAAAGGTATTAACCGATGTTAAACCGTTTCCCTTTATGGAAGAATCTAATGGTGATCTTTATGATCGCCATTGGTGCTTTATACGCACTTCCAAATATTTACGGCGAAGATCCGGCCGTGCAAATCTCGGGTACACGTGGTCAGCAAGCCAGTGAAACCACATTAAGTGAAGTTCAAAGCCTACTGATCAGTAATCATCTTCAACCCAAATCCATTTTGTTAGAAAACGGCTCCATTTTGGCACGTTTTAATAATACGAATAATCAGCTATTAGCCAAAGATAAAATTGCTGAAAAATTAGGTAATCAATACTCTACCGCCTTAAACTTGGCGCCCTCCACCCCCACTTGGTTAAGCAGTATTGGGGGCAACCCAATGAAATGGGGTTTAGACTTACGAGGTGGGGTTCGCTTTTTGATGGAAGTGGATATGAATACCGCATTAAGCAAACGCCAAGAACAGTTGCAAGACAGTTTACGCAGTGAATTACGTAAAGAAAAAATTCAATATAGTGCGGTGAAAAATGGAGAGAATTTTAGTACATTGCTCACCATTACCAAACCTGAACAACTTTTTGCTGCCAAACAGCTGATTCGTAAGCAGCATACCAATTTAACCGTCAATGAAGTGAGCGATAGCACCCTTGCGTTAGCCTTATCAGACAGCGCCCTTATTGAGGCGCGTGATCATGCCATTGAGCAGAACTTAAGCATTTTGCGTAAACGTGTGGAAGAATTAGGCGTGGCCGAGGCGGTGATTCAACGCCAAGGTGCCGAACGTATTGTGGTGGAATTGCCCGGCATTCAAGATACGGCACGTGCGAAAGAATTATTGGGCGCCACGGCGACCTTAGAATTCCGTATGGTAAATGGTAATGTTAGCCCTGAGGCTCTGGCGCGTGGCATTGTGCCGTCAGATACGGAAATTCAGTTAAACCGTCACGGTCAACCGGTGGCGTTATATCGTAAAGCGGTGTTAGGTGGTGAGCATATTACCAATGCTACCTCGGGTTTAGATCATAATACCTCGACCCCCCAAGTGAGCGTGAGTTTAGACAGTGAGGGCGGTGAAATCATGGCCAACACCACCAAACTCAACCTCAAAAAACCCATGGCGACCTTATATGTGGAATATAAAGACAACGGCAAAAAAGACGAAAATGGCAAAACCATTTTAGAAAAAAATGCCGAAGTCATTAACGTAGCCACCATTCAAGGCCGTTTTGGTAGCCAATTCCAAATTACTGGTATTGATAGCCCTGCAGAGGCCAAAAATCTTTCGGTACTACTCCGTTCTGGTGCATTAATTGCGCCGATTCAAATTGTAGAAGAACGTACCGTCGGTCCATCATTAGGCGCACAAAATGTGGAACAAGGTTTAACTGCTGGCCTTTGGGGCTTGGTAATTGTGATTATCTTCTGTTTAGTGTTCTATAAACTATTCGGTTTCATTGCGAGCCTTGCGCTTTGTGCCAATATGATTTTAGTGGTCGGTTTAATGTCGTTAATCCCCGGTGTAACCTTAACCATGCCCGGAATTGCTGGGATTATTCTGTCAGTCGGGATGTCGGTGGACGCAAACGTATTGATCTTTGAACGGATTAAAGAAGAAATACGTAATGGTCGTCCAATTCAGCAAGCAATTCACGAGGGTTACAACGGTGCTTGGTCATCTATTTTTGACGCCAACTTAACCACGATTTTAACCTCTATCGTCTTGTATGCGGTGGGAACGGGTCCAGTAAAAGGCTTTGCGATTACCCTTGCATTAGGCGTGGCGATTTCTATGTTTACCGCCATTACCGGTACACGTATGCTGGTTAACTGGATTTACGGTGGCCGACGTGTTGAAAAATTATCTATTTAGTGCGGAGAAAATATTGTGAGTTTATCTAAACAAAAGCACGAATATCAAGGCATAGGCTTACCATTTAGCCTTATCCGTTTTATGAATTACCGCAAATTCGGTTATCTGTTCTCCTTATTGCTAACTGGATTCTGCATTTTCTGTCTGTTTACCAAAGGCCTTAACTGGGGCTTAGATTTTACTGGCGGTGTGGTAATTGATACCCACTTTTCACAGCCCGCTAATTTGGATCAAGTGCGTGCTACCTTAAGCAATAATGGTATTGCCAGTGCATTGGTGCAAACAACAGGGTCTACCAGTGATGTGATTATTCGTTTACCCGCAACCGCCAGTGACGCTCAAATTGGGACACAAATCAAAGAAATGATGACGGCGCTTGATCACAACATTGAAGTGAAATCTGTCGAGTTTGTTGGCCCAAATGTCGGTGAAGAATTAACCCAAGGCGCAATTTATGCCACTTTAGCCACATTAATCCTATTATTAGGTTATGTGGGAATGCGCTTTGAATGGCGTTTAGGGCTAGGTGGTATTCTTGCCCTTGCTCATGACGTGATTGTTACCCTTGGGGTGTTTTCATTCTTACAAATTGAAATTGATCTAACTTTCGTGGCAGCAATTCTCACCGTGGTGGGGTATTCCTTGAACGACAGTATCGTGGTGTTCGACCGTGTACGGGAGAACTTCCGCAAAATTCGTCGCATGAGTAGTCAAGAAGTGATTGATATTTCCTTGACCCAAACGCTATCAAGAACAATTATGACGTCATTAACCACGTTGTTTGTGGTATTCGCCTTATTATTCTTTGGTGGCGCAAGTATTTATAGTTTCTCTTTAGCCTTATTAATCGGTATCGGATTTGGGACTTATTCTTCTATTTTCGTGGCGATTGCTGTTGCTTATGATCTCGGTTTAGATCGTGAACATATGCAAATTAAAGTGGCGACAAGAGAAGAATTTGAAGAAGGGTTTTAATCAGATGATGTAGGGGCGTATTGCATACGCCTTTGCTCAATATCAGGGCGTATGCAATACGCCCCTACACATCACAAATTCTCCAACACCGCCAAGGCGTCCGCCAATTTCTTCACCGTGAAAACTTGCATATTTTTCACCGCACTTTTCGGCTTATTGGCAAAGGGGACAATCGCCCGTTTAAAACCATGTTTTGCCGCCTCACTAATACGCTCCTGACCACTTGGCACAGGGCGAATTTCGCCCGCCAGTCCCACTTCACCAAACACCACTAAATCCTGTGGCAATGGACGGTTTCGGAAACTGGAAATCAAGGCTAACAATAAGGCTAAATCCGCACTGGTTTCCGTCACTTTGACACCGCCCACCACATTGACAAACACATCCTGATCGGACATTTGCAAGCCGCCATGGCGGTGTAATACGGCCAGCAATAGGGCAAGACGGTTTTGTTCTAAGCCCACGGCCACACGGCGGGGATTGGCTAACATAGAATGATCCACTAAGGCTTGAATTTCCACCAACAACGGACGTGTTCCCTCCCATAATACCATCACCGAGCTACCCGAAGTTAATTCATCACCACGGCTTAAAAAAATCGCCGAGGGGTTTTTCACTTCTTTTAAGCCCTGTTCCGTCATGGCAAAAACGCCTAACTCATTCACCGCCCCAAAACGATTTTTATGGCTACGCAAGGTGCGATAACGATTGTCTGACTCACCCTCTAATAAAATTGAGCAGTCAATACAATGCTCTAACACTTTCGGCCCCGCCAAGGTGCCGTCTTTGGTCACATGTCCCACCATAATAATGGCGACTTGACGGGTTTTCGCATAACGGGTTAAAAAGGAGGCGCATTCACGCACTTGTGCCACTGAACCGGGGCTAGATTGAATATCCGCCAAGTGCATGACTTGAATGGAATCCACCACGATAATTTGCGGTTTCAGTTGATCAGCCAAACTACAAATTTGCTCCACCGAGGTTTCCGACAACATTTTTAACTGATCCGCTGGCAAGCCTAAACGGTTCGCCCGCATGGCTACCTGCTGCAAACTTTCTTCACCGGTCACATAAAGTGCGGTCATATTTTGCGCTAAACCACACATCACTTGCAATAATAAGGTGGATTTTCCCGCCCCCGGATGACCACCGATTAAAATCGCCGAGCCAGGGACAATGCCACCACCTAGCACACGATCCAGTTCATGAAAGCCACTGGAAAACCTTGGCGTTTCTTGTAAACTGATTTCCGCCAACGTTTGAATTTTCGCTTGGGTTTCGCCCGCATAGCCACTAAAACGATCCCCTTTTGGGGTGGATTTTGCCGAAACTAAACGGACTTCACTGATGGTATTCCAAGATTTACAGGCCGAACATTGCCCTTGCCAACGGGCAAATTCTGCCCCACAATCATTACATACATAAGCGGTTTTGGGTGCTTTTGCCATACTAATTCACCATGCTAATTAAGGCGAGCATACGTTTCAGGTATTGCCCTTGAAAGAATAATTCATTTAATTTTTTCATTGCTAACGCATTATCTTTGCTTTCACTATGCAACTGAATAATCTGACGAATTTGTGCAAATAAATACTGATGTGCGTCGATCACCTCTAACACAATGCTTTCGTCCACATAAGCCGTTTCTTGCTGTGCTAACACCTGTTGGAGCAAATAGCCGTGATCCGTATAATAATGATACAGATTAAAAAAGGCACCGATACGTTCTACGGTCTGAATAAAGGTTTGCGCAAAAAAAGCCGAGCCTAATTGTAAAGTTTCTTCAATTAATTGTTGTTCATAACCTAACAGTGCGGTCAAAATTTGCGCAGGATTTTCCGCCGTTTGCTCGGTGTGTAAAAAATCACGCCATGCGTCAATCCAATCTCTCGGTGGCGGGCATTTCCCTTGTGCCAGTTGATAACCACGTTTGGCTTTACTGAGCGAACTTAATCGGACACCGTTCACAAAACTTAAATTGGCCACAAAAGTGAATAAATCCGCTAATGCGCCATTTTTTAATTCAAATTCAATTTCACAAATCGGCTCAACTTGTCCATTGGCCTTGATTTCACCGCGATCCAACGCCACTTCAATTTCGGTATGTTGACCACATTCGATTAACCACCACTGACGAGTAAAATCCGTGCTAAAAATCGGGCGGAGTTCAAGTGGCTCGGGCAAGGATAAGTTCGCTATATCTTGCAACAAGGTGACATTCGGTTCAGCAGAATTTAGTGGGAAATTATACTCTGGACGAACATGTAGCCCCCCTGTCACTTTTCCATTGGTTTTTAGGGTTTGGGTAAACTGCTGATTTTCCGACCGCACTCTTAGCCCCATTTTATGCCGTGCAAAATAATGATCCGCCGTATCATAATAGGTATTGGCTAAAAAGATCTGTGCTTGTTGCAATAAGCGGAAATCACTCAACAACTGTGAAAACTGCTCGGCTATCTCAGCGGTGACGGCTAATTTCAATTCGATTTCATTCGACATGCTAACGTCCTTAATAAGTAAAAATCAGGGGTATTATAGAGCTTTTTTCATTTATAGCGTGAATTTTTCGCCCATATAAGGTAATATGCACCCAATTTTATGTTATCTATTTGGAGTTTTCTATGGCAATTAACAATATTCTCGGTTTATTTGCGCATTCCCCGTTAAAACCGTTACAACAGCATTCGGATAAAGTGACCGAGGCTTGTAGTTTATTGATTCCTTTTTTTGAGGCCACCTTTAACAACGAATGGGAACAATCTGAGCAAATTCGCTTACAAATTTCCGAAACGGAACGCCAAGCGGATACGCTAAAACGTGAAATCCGCTTAAAATTGCCACGTGGTTTATTTTTACCTATCGACCGTACCGATTTATTAGAACTTGTCACCCAACAAGATAAATTAGCCAATTATGCCAAAGATATTGCCGGCCGTATGGTGGGGCGTCAATTTGGTATTCCTGAAAGCCTACAACAAGATTTTATGGATTTTCTTTGTCGTAGTTTAGACGCCACGGTGCAAGCACACAATGTGATCAGAGAAATGGATCAATTATTAGAAACGGGTTTTAAAGGACGTGAGCTCAAATTTGTCAACGATATGATCAATGAACTTGATATTATTGAAGATGATACTGATCAAATGCAAATTAAGTTGCGCCGCATGTTACGTCAAATTGAATCCAACTATAATCCCATTGATGTGATGTTCTTATACAAAATTTTTGAATGGGTTGGCGTATTAGCCGATCAAGCGCAACGTGTCGGTTCTCGTATTGAACTGATGTTAGCACGCTCGTAATAATCACATAGGAGATTGACTATGGACGTATTACAACATTACGGTACCATCCTGATTATCATTACCGCCGCTTTTGCCTTTTTTATGGCTTTTGGGGTGGGGGCAAACGACGTCTCAAATGCCATGGGGACTTCCGTGGGATCTGGCACCATTAATGCGAAACAAGCGATTATTATTGCATTAATCTTTGAATGTGCCGGGGCTTATTTAGCCGGCGGTGAAGTGACGGAAACCATTAAAAGTGGCATTATCTATCCAACGAATTTTATCAATGCACCAGATACCTTGGTGTTAGGCATGATGTCTGCCCTATTTGCCTCGGGTTCTTGGTTGCTCATTGCCTCTCGTTGGGGTTGGCCAGTGTCCACCACTCACTCTATTATCGGGGCTGTGATTGGTTTTGCTTGCATTACAGCAGGTACGCATTCCGTTAAATGGAGTGCAATCGGTGGCATTGTGGGCAGTTGGTTTATCACCCCCGTGATTGCTGGCGTATTAGCCTATGGGATTTTCTTTGTTATCCAAAAACTGATTTTTGACACCGAAAAGCCGTTACATAACGCACAAAAATTCGGCCCGTATTTTATGGGATTAACGGTATTTATTTTGGTGATTGTAACCGTAGCCAAAGGGCTAAAACATATTGGATTAGACTTAACCACCCGAGAAACCATCCTGATTTCATTAGGCATTAGTTTTGTCTCTGTGGTCATCAGTTATTTCTATTTCCGCAGTAAACGCTTTATCAAAAAAGCCCGCAGTGGTGTGTTTGGCGGGGTTGAACGGGTATTTAGTATTCTGATGTTAATGACCGCCTGTGCCATGGCTTTTGCCCATGGTTCAAATGATGTAGCCAACGCCATTGGCCCGTTGGCGGCCGTCGTGACCATTGTAGAAAACGGTGGCAATATTATGGCTAGCGCCCCGATGGCGTGGTGGGTGTTACCGCTAGGTGCAGCGGGCATTGCAGCAGGTTTAGTGGTCATGGGTTACAAAGTCATGGCAACCATTGGCACAGGGATTACGGATTTAACCCCAAGCCGTGGTTTTGCGGCGCAGTTTGCCACCGCTGCCACCGTGGTCGTGGCGTCAGGCACAGGTTTACCGATTTCCACAACCCAAACCTTAGTGGGGGCGGTGTTGGGTATCGGATTAGCTCGAGGTATTGCGGCATTAAATTTAAATGTGATTCGTAATATTATTGCCTCTTGGATTGTGACGCTCCCAGCAGGTGCTTTTTTCGCCATTATTATTTATTTTATTTTGGATCTTATTTTCCGCTAAAAGGAGAAAAAGTGCGGTTAAAATCACCGCACTTTTCCAGTATTTATTCAGGAGATTGATGACATGCAAAAACGATTAAAAGGACTTTTTGCCTCGCTTTTATGCGTGGCCACCATTCAAGTTGCGCAGGCAGAAACCCAATATGTCACCGAAAATTTGCACACGTTTTTACGCAAAGGCGCTGGCGATAATTTTAAAATTTCCGGTTCCATTCAAGCGGGTGAAGCGGTAAATATTTTGGATCGCAAAGAACGCTATACTTTGATCCGTGACAATAAAAACCGTGAGGGCTGGATTTTAAGTAGTGAATTAAGTTCAACACCAAGCGCAAAAAATGAAAATCCGCAGTTAAAAGCAAAAGTACAGGATTTAACCTTAAAGCTGAATAATCTGGATAAAGACTGGCAACAGCGTACGGTAGAAATGCAGCGCCGAGCAAGCGACAGCGACCAACGTAGTAGCCAATTATTAGAGGAAAATTCCCAACTTAAACGTGAATTAGAAATCACCAAAAATAAAAACCGTGATTTAGAAGCCTTATTGGATGCGGGTAAACGTGAAATTGCGATTCAGTGGTTTATTTATGGTGGCTCGGTATTGGGCGTGGGATTATTACTCGGCTTAATCATTCCACTGATTTTACCAAAACGTCGCCGTCGTGATGGGTGGTAAAACCCTCACCCTCGCCCTCTCCCAGAGGGAGAGGGGATTTTTTTGAAAGGAAAATATGCAAGTTTATTTAGTTGGTGGGGCGGTTCGGGATCAACTGCTCAATTTACCCGTTAAAGATCGAGATTGGTTGGTTGTCGGCACCACGCCCGAACAGCTTATTCAACAAGGCTATCAACAAGTCGGTCATGATTTTCCTGTTTTCCTGCACCCTAAAAGCAAAGAAGAATACGCACTTGCTCGCACCGAACGCAAATCAGGTTCGGGTTATACCGGCTTTATCTGCGATTTTTCACCGGAAATTACCCTTGAACAAGATTTAATCCGCCGTGATTTAACCATCAATGCCATTGCGCAAGACGAACAAGGCCAGTTGCACGATCCTTTTGGTGGCATTCAAGATATCAAGCAACGCATTTTACGCCATATTTCGCCGGCCTTTGCTGAAGATCCCTTGCGTGTTTTACGTGTCGCTCGCTTTGCCGCTCGTTTTCATGCGTTGGGTTTTACCATTGCTCCTGAAACCTTGCAATTAATGCAACAACTTACTGTACAAGGCGAGCTTGCCCATTTAACCGCTGAACGCATTTGGTTAGAAACCGAAAAAGCCTTGAATGAAAAAAATCCTGAGATCTATTTTGATACCTTGCGACAAGTTGGGGCGTTGCCCCTGTTATTTCCCGAACTGGCTGCCCTTGATGGCGTGCCGAATCCACCACAACATCATCCTGAAATAGACAGTTTTATTCATACCATGTTGGTGTTGCAACAAGCTACCCTACTCACCGAGCAAACCGAACAAAATAAAACGGCGGTACGTTTTGCCACACTTTGTCATGATTTCGGCAAAGCACACACGCCCCCCGACAACTGGCCACATCATCATGGCCACGAACGGCTAGGCATTTCGCCCACTCGCCAACTTTGTAAACGCCTAAAAGTGCCTCTAGCTTATCAAGAATTAGCCGAATTAACTTGCGAATACCATACCCATATTCATAAGGCCTTTGAGTTGCGAGCTAACACCATTGTTAAATTGTTTAATCAATTTGATGCGTGGCGCAAACCGCAACGTTTTGTGGCGTTTCTCACCGTCTGCATGGCCGACAGCCGTGGCCGTACAGGATTTGAACAGCGTGACTATCCACAAAAAGACTATGTCTGGCAACTTTATCAAACCGCCTTGCAAGTGGATGTGCAGCAAGTGATTCAAGACGGTTTTGAAAAGCAAGGCATTCGAGAGGAATTAACCCGACGCAGAATCATGGCGGTCAAGCAGGAAATAGAGAAAGCAAAAAATGGCTAAAGATCACATTTTCTGACATAAAACCCCAATCACTAAACAAAAAATGAATTTTGACTTCAATCTTAGAACAAGGTAAAATAGCCCTTGATTTTTTCAGCGTACATTTTAATATGAAACTCAAACAATTATCGCTCATTGTGTTGTCTGCCCTGTTATTTACCGGCTGTTCGAGCCTAGACATTAACGAACAACGCCCCACAGACATCAAAACCATCAGCAAAACCGATCAAATCTGGCAACAACATTTAAGCCAACTCAAACAAATTCAACGCTACCAAGCCCAAGGTCAATTAGGTTATATCAGCGCAAAAGAACGTTTTTCCAGCCGTTTTGAATGGCAATATGTGAATCCCAAAAACTACACCTTAAAACTTTACTCGACTATCAGTGCCAGCAGTTTAACCTTGCAAATGCACAATGCGGGTATGACGATTTCTGATAACAAAGGTAATCAACGCTCTGAACAAGATGCGAAATCTTTAGTCAAAGACATTGTGGGGATGGACGTGCCATTAGCACAGTTGGCCACGTGGTTAAAAGGTCAGCCTGATGAAAAAGCCGAATATCAAGTGGGCGAAAATCACTATTTATCGAGCTTTAGCTACCCAGTGGATGGCATTATCTGGACAGCGGATTATTTAGTGTATCATCAGGATCGCACGCCGGCATTACCGAAAGATATTTTGCTGAAAAATGCCACGCAAACCTTAAAAATTCGAGTAGATAATTGGGCTTTATAATGAAAAATTCCCCTTTTTCAACCGCACTTTCCGACTTATCAACGATACCACAGGGAAACCCTATCCGTTTCCCTAGCCCAGCCAAACTCAATCTGTTTTTATATATTAATCATAAACGGGCCGACGGCTACCATGAATTACAAACCCTGTTTCAATTTTTAGATTACGGCGACGAGTTAGAAATTGCCGTTCGAGAAGATGGGCAAATTTGCTTAACGCCTGCCTTTGCCGACTTAAAACCCGAAGATAATTTAATTTACCGAGCAGCGATTGCCTTACAACAACAAACGCAAACGCCTTTCGGTGCGACAATTCATGTAGATAAAATCCTGCCAATGGGCGGCGGTGTTGGCGGTGGTTCGTCTAATGCGGCCACCACCTTAGTGGCATTAAATTATTTATGGCAAACGGGGCTGACGCAACAGCAATTAATGGATATTGGGGTGAAATTGGGGGCGGACGTGCCGATTTTTATTGCGGGAAAATCGGCCGTGGCGGAGGGTGTCGGGGAAAAAATGACCTATTGTGAACCTGCCGAAAAATGGTATTTGGTGTTAAAACCTGACTTAGCCATTTCCACCGCCAAGGTTTTTTGCGATCCCGATCTGACTCGCAATACGCCGAAAAAGGCCATTTCCCAACTATTACATGATCCATATCATAATGATTGTGAAAAAATTGTGCGAAATCACTATCCGATTATTGATGAACTTATCGCTTGGTTGCTACAATATGCACCAGCAAGATTAACTGGAACGGGGGCATGTGTGTTTGCTGAATTTGACAGCGAACAGGCCGCCCAAGCAATTTATCAGCTCAAACCAGCCCAATTTACTGGTTTTGTAGCAAAAGGTTGTAATAGGTCGCCTTTAGCGCTATTACTTGATCAACTTGAACGACAGAATTAAATTTTCTTCCATTATCATAACCCTGAGGTCAAATTAAAATGCCTGATATTAAACTCTTTGCTGGTAATGCAACACCAGAACTTGCACAACGCATTTCCGAACGTCTTTATACGTCTTTAGGTGATGCCACCGTTGGACGTTTTAGCGATGGCGAAATTCAAGTGCAAATCAATGAAAACGTCCGTGGTAGCGATGTGTTTATTATCCAATCCACTTGTGCGCCAACCAATGATAATTTAATGGAATTAATCGTAATGGTGGACGCCCTACGCCGTGCCTCTGCGGGTCGTATCACTGCCGTGATTCCTTATTTTGGCTATGCTCGTCAAGATCGTCGTGTCCGTTCTGCCCGTGTGCCGATTACGGCCAAAGTGGTGGCAGATTTCTTGTCTAGTGTGGGGGTTGACCGAGTGTTAACCTGTGATTTGCACGCCGAACAAATTCAAGGTTTCTTTGATGTGCCTGTGGATAACGTGTTTGGTTCGCCGGTGTTAATTCATGATATTTTGAAAAAAACCGACTTAGAAAGACCAATGGTCGTGTCGCCTGATATTGGTGGCGTGGTACGTGCCAGAGCGGTGGCGAAATTATTAAATGATGCGGATATGGCAATCATTGATAAACGTCGTCCAAAAGCCAACGTTTCCCAAGTCATGCACATTATCGGGGATGTGGCGGGTCGTGATTGTATTTTAGTGGATGACATGATCGACACGGGCGGTACCTTATGTAAAGCGGCTGAGGCCTTAAAAGAACGGGGGGCAAAACGTGTATTTGCTTATGCGACCCATGCGATTTTCTCTGGTAATGCGGTCAATAACTTTGCCAACAGTATTGTCGATGAAATTGTGGTCACTGACACCATTCCACTTAGCCCTGCGATTCAAGCCTTGGGCAAAGTCCGTGTGCTAACCTTGTCTGGTATGTTGTCTGAGGCGATTCGTCGTATTAGTAACGAAGAATCCATTTCAGCGATGTTTAACTAGTCCAATCTTGTTAAAAGCTACTTTCGGGTAGCTTTTTGTTTATCTTATCCCCTCTTACCACTGAAAAATTACTGCAATTTACCGCAAAAAAGCATACAATAGAACGCAAATTTGCATACCCATCAGAATATTGCTAAAGTGCGGTATGTTTTGTGCTAATTTCAATAGTTAGGAAAAAAAATGAGCCAAGAATATTTAGATTTTGAATTACCGATTGCCGAACTTGAAGCAAAAATTGAATCACTGCGTTCTGTATCCAGTGATGACAGTAGCATTAATCTGGATGATGAAATCAAACGCTTACAGAAAAAAAGCAAAGAACTCACCAAGAAAACCTTTGCCGATTTAGATGCTTGGCAAATTTCACGCATGTCACGTCACCCAAATCGTCCTTATACCTTGGATTATATTGAACATATTTTCACCGATTTTGAAGAGTTAGCCGGTGATCGTGCCTTTGCTAACGATAAAGCCATTGTGGGCGGATTAGCCCGTTTAGATGGCCGTCCCGTGATGGTGATTGGTCATCAAAAAGGCCGTTCCACCAAAGAAAAAGTCTTACGTAATTTCGGTATGCCAGCCCCAGAGGGCTATCGTAAAGCCTTGCGTTTAATGCAAATGGCTGAACGGTTTAACTTACCGATTATTACCTTTATTGATACCCCAGGGGCTTATCCGGGTGTTGGCGCTGAAGAACGTGGTCAAGCTGAGGCCATTGCTCGTAATCTGCGTGAAATGGCCTTGCTCACCGTGCCGGTGATTTGTACCGTGATTGGTGAGGGTGGCTCAGGTGGTGCCTTAGCCATTGGCGTGGGCGACAAAGTCAACATGTTGCAATACAGCACTTATTCGGTGATTTCACCTGAGGGCTGTGCCTCGATTTTATGGAAAAGTGCCGAAAAAGCCTCCACCGCGGCAGAGGCCATGGGCTTAACAGCGAAACGTTTAAAACAATTAGATTTAATTGATAATATCGTCAACGAACCGCTAGGTGGCGCACATCGTAATCATGTGGAAATGGCCAAAAATCTCAAAACACGCCTTTTAGAAGATTTAGCCGATTTAGACGTGCTAGATAAACAAGACTTATTGGATCGCCGTTATCAACGCTTGATGTCATACGGTTATTGCTGATCAGAAGACTGAAGACAGAGAACTGAAGACAGGAAAAAATTAAAAAGTGCGGTGAAAAATACCGCACTTTTCTATGATAAATTCAACATAATTAAGGGAATAAATTCAATGAAAAATGTACTTTCCATTCAATCTCATGTGGTGTTTGGGTATGCGGGGAATAAATCTGCCACCTTTCCAATGCAATTAAACGGCATTGATGTGTGGGCATTAAATACGGTGCAATTTTCCAACCATACCCAATATGGCAAATGGACTGGCATGGTGATTCCGAAAGAACAGATTGGTGAAATTGTCCAAGGTATTGATGACATTGGTGAACTGGCCAAATGTGATGCGGTGTATTCAGGTTATATCGGTTCTGCAGAACAGGTTGATGAAATCATTAAGGCTTATCATAAAGTCAAAGCCATCAATCCAAACGCCTTATATTTATGCGATCCCGTCATGGGCAACCCTGAAAAAGGCTGCGTGGTGGCAGGCGGTGTGAAAGAGGGCTTAATCAACATTGCCATTCCACAAGCGGATATTATTACCCCGAATTTGCTTGAATTACGTGAATTAAGCGGTTTGCCTGTCAACAATATTGAACAAGCCATCACCGCAGTTAAACACCTCTTAAGCAAAGGCCCGAAAATCGTGATTGTCAAACATTTAGGTGAGGCAGGGCGAGATACAAACCAATTTGAAATGTTAATGGGGACACAACATGGGGTATGGAGCCTCATTCGTCCGCTCTATCCGTTCGCCAAGCACCCCGTTGGCGTGGGCGATTTAACGGCGAGCTTATTCTTAGCGAATTTACTCAATGGCCATGATGAATTGGCGGCCTTTGAGCGCATGGGCAATGCGGTGCATGATGTGATGAAAATCACCCATGATGTCAATTCCTATGAATTGCAACTGATTGAGGCACGTCATGTGATTATGAACCCTGTTTCAAGCTATCAAGCAGAAAAAATTGCTTAAGCCTCCCCTCACCCTAACCCTCTCCCATAGGGAGAGGGAACGAGAGAAATGATTAAAACATGAGCTTGTTTACCGAATTTCAATCTCAACTGCAACACACTCACTATCTGATCGCCTTAAGTGGTGGATTGGATTCCACGGCGCTACTCTCTCTCATGGCAAAAGCCCGAGAAAAAAAACCGCACTTACAATTACGTGCGGTGCATATTCATCATGGATTACATCCTCAAGCGGATCACTGGGTCAGCCATTGTGAGCAACTTTGCCAGCGATTCGCCATTCCCTTACTGGTGCAAAAAGTGCAAGTGGATCAGGCCAATGGTCTTGAACAAGGCGCAAGAGAGGCACGCTATCAAGCCATTGCGGACAGTCGATTGCCCAATGAAATCGTGGTTACCGCCCATCATTTACAAGATCAAGCCGAAACTTTTTTTCTTGCCCTAAAACGAGGGAGTGGCGTGCAAGGATTGGGCGCCATGCAACCCTATGCGGCGCTAAATGGCATGCCGATTTTTCGACCGTTGCTGACCTCTTCACGTCAACAGCTAGAACATTATGTGCAGGCGGAAAAATTAACTTGGGTGGAGGACGATAGCAATGCGGATCTGCATTATGATCGTAATTTTTTACGTCATCAGGTGTTGCCGACACTGCGGCAACGTTGGCCACATTTCGATCAAATGGTCGCCCGTTCAGCACAACATTGCGCAGAACAACAACAGCTTATTCATCAATTATTAGCCGAGGATTTTCAACGCCATTTCGATCCCCATCAAGGAACATTGTCGCTCCTACAATGGTCGGAGTATTCTGCTCTCAAACAAAATGCGTTGTTAAGAATGTGGCTTGCGGCGTTAAACCACCCTATGCCGTCAGTGGTTCAACTGGCACATATTAAAAAAGAGGTAATTGCGGCCCGAACTGATGCCATGCCACGTTATGTGCTAGGTAACAAGGTTATTCGCCGTTATCAACAACGGCTTTACCTCACGGATCACTTGGCAGATATCAGCCATTTTCAACAGCCACTTTCTCCCGAACTGCGGTTGAAATTACCCGATAATCTTGGCACACTGTGGTTAGAAAAAAATCCCGACTTTTTCACCGCAGTTTGGCAACAGGCAAACCAATTACATCATCTGGATCTGCCTTTCACAGCGCAACCGATTTGGGTAAAATTTGCCTATTCTGGCTCGGTACAATTAGTCGGTCAGAAAATGCGCCGTGACATCAAAAAGATTTGGCAACAATTCAACGTTCCTGTATGGCAACGCCAACGGATTCCGTTGATTTTTTATGGAGATAAATTACAAGGCGCCGTGGGGCTATTCCGTGCCGATTAAACGGGACGAATGGTATCCATGTCCAGTTTTGCCTCAAAGTGTTTTTGTAACAATTGAATACCGTTATCTGCCAGTAAATTCTGTGTTGTTTGCGCGATGAGTTCTTGATGAATCTGTTGATAATGCTCCAATGGCGTCAACGTGGCGGGATCATCATGGAGGGTAATCCGTAATTGTAAGGGGTGATGAAAGAAGTCGGATAAGCGTTGGGTCAGCGCCGCAATGGAATTTTCACGTTGTAAATGAGATTGATTTGAACGTAGCCCAAGGTGAACTTCCTGTTCATTTTGCACCAACAAGACGGAATTAATGGCTAATTGCTTGGCCATTTTTATATCATCTAAGCCTAATTGTTCAATAATGTGAAACCATGGATCCCGCTCAATCCCAATTTTCACCATTTTTTGTCTTAATTCAGGGCTTTTCTGCTCTAAAATCAGCTTTTTAATATCAGAAGGGCGCATGGACTCCGCTTGATTCGCCAATTCGGGATTCATCCATTCCCAACGATAATCCTCCGCATTCAGTTCAGTGGCATTGTCATCATGCTCAGTAGGATTTTCGCTGGCCATATCCAACTCGCTACTGAGCTCAGGTTTCACAGTTTCAGACGGCGCTACGTCAGCAAGTTTTGCTAATCGATCCATAAGATCAGGTTGTGTTTTTTTGCTTGGACGAGATGAAATTACCGGTAATTCAAGGGGTTGAACCGAATCAGGACGAGCGTTACTCGCTTTACTTAGCGGCGACTTTTTTTTTTCGTTATCCGTTTGTTGGTTCAAGGTCGCACGTAATTTTTGCAACTGATCCACTGCACTTAATGCCTGATTGCCCTCGGCATGAATGGACTTCTGCAACGGTTCTTTCGGTGAATGTTGAACAGCATGTTGTGCAGGATAATTGGCTTTAATATTTTGTGAGACCACAGGCATATCAACCAAATTTTCCGTCGCATTTGATGTCGGCACGGTTTGTACCGCAGCGGCTTGGCTGAATTTGGGGTGAAACGCCAAAGCACGCAGTAAGGTCATTTCTGCGCCAATGCGACGATTGGGCGCAAAGGCTAGCTCTTTTCTGCCCATGACAATCATTTGATAAAATAACTGCACATCTTCAGGCGACATATGTTGGGCAAGAAATGTGATAGGGCTGTTTTCTTGCACATTGACGGGCAGCAACTGCTGCATGGCAATTTGATGTAATTTCTCGCCCACTTCAAGCAAAAGCTGATCCCAATCCACACCCTTTTCAGCCACCGACTGCACGACCCCCATCAATTTCTCGCCATTACCTTGTTGCAGTGCATACAAAATCTCAATCGGTTGGTTATCATCCAATAAGCCCAACATTTTGTTGACAATATCGGTACGAATATCGCCATTCGACATGGCAATAGCCTGATCGGTCAGACTCAAACTATCACGAATACTGCCTTGAGCCGATTTTGCAAGGCGATCAAGTGCGGTCAATTCATAGGGAATTTTTTCTGCGTCTAAAATATGGGCTAAATGTTGGCTAATTTGTTGCTGATCTAATGCTTTTAAATGAAACTGCATGCAACGGGATAAAATCGTGATCGGCAATTTTTGCGGATCGGTGGTGGCCAACAGGAATTTGACATATTCAGGCGGTTCTTCCAAGGTTTTGAGTAAGGCATTGAAAGAATGACGTGACAGCATATGCACTTCATCAATCAAATACACCTTGTAACGGCCTTGCACCGGTTTATACTGAACGTTATCCAATAATTCTCGGGTATCTTCAACTTTGGTACGTGAGGCGGCGTCGATCTCAATCAGATCAATAAAATTGCCCTGTTCAATGGCTTTGCAATGTTCACATTCACCGCAGGGTTCGGCGGTCACGCCATGAATACAATTTAAGCCTTTGGCAAATAAGCGAGCAATAGAGGTCTTGCCAACACCTCGAGTACCCGAAAAAAGATAAGCATGGTGTAGGCGATTTTCTTTCAAGCCATTAGAAAGTGCGGTCAAAATATGCGTTTGGCCGACAACTTCACGAAAGGTTTTTGGTCGCCATTTACGGGCGAGAACTTGATAACTCACGTCTTATCCTTTTTTTATTTTACTTTCGCTATCCCCTCTCCCTCTGGGAGAGGGCTAGGGTGAGGGTAACCATTAATGTCCTGCAAAGTCTACCAGAGTAAAGGGTTCTACGCCCAATTTACGTAAACGTTCTTCGCCACCTAATTCTGGTAAACTGATCACAAAGGCCGCATGTTTAACTTCACCGCCTAAACGCTGAACCAATTTCACGCAAGCCTCGAGCGTGCCACCTGTGGCTAATAAATCATCAATGATTAACACCTTATCACCCGCTTGAATCGAATCCGAATGGATTTCTAAGGTATCTTCACCATATTCTAATTGGTAATTTTGTGAAATCACGGCACGGGGTAATTTGCCTGGTTTACGCACTAAAATAAAAGGTAAACCTAACGCAATGGCAACCGGTGCACCAAAAATAAAACCACGTGACTCAGTACCAATAATTTTGGTAATACCCACATCTTTAAATTGTGCAGCCATGAGATTAACGGTTGCGCTAAAGGCCTCTGGCACTTCCGTTAAACTGGTGATGTCACGGAAAATAATTCCCGCTTTCGGATAATTAGGAATGGATTTAATCGAAGATTTAATAAGCTGTAATTGTTCGTTCATTTTGTCGCCCAAAGTGCGGTCAGAATGTTGACCTTTTATAAAAATTAACGCTGTGAATGTAAAGAAATTTGGCTTAAATTGCAAGCGTTATAGTAAAAATATTTGTTAATTTGAATAAATATCTTCGCCGTTTTTACGGGTACGGAATAATTGCAAAATCCACGCATATTGCTCGGGCGTTTGCCCCACAAAATATTCAATGATTTCATTCATGGCTCGAGCCGATTGTACGGGATCATCGGTTAATGTCATCGGCGCTAAAATTTCCATTTGGTATTTACCTGCCTCGGCGTTATAGCGAGGGAACATTGGAATCACCACCGCCTTGGCTAATTTCGCCATTTTATTTAAACCCGGTAAGGTGGCCTTATAGGTGGCGAAAAAATCCACAAACTCACTGGCCTCTGCACCAAAATCTTCATCCGGTAAGTAATAGCCCATATTCCCGTTCTTCACCATAGATAAAAAAGGTTTAATCCCATTTTGACGGGTGTGCATTTTGCCACCAAAGCGTACTCTTGTTCTCGTCCAAAGCCAATCAATCAACAAATTACGATGTGGATTAAACATCGATGTCATTGGCATGCCATGGGTGTGTAAAATAATCCCCGAGGCATCAATGGACCAACTGTGTGGCACCAATAAAATAATATTATGGCCGTTGGCTTTAGCTTGTTGAATATGTTCAATGCCTAAAAACTCACTGCGTTGTTGCAAATGTTTTTTAGAACGCACGGCGATTTCACCAATCCCTAACATCACTTGCCCCAGTGTGATAAACATCTCATCAATCACTTTTTCACGTTGTTGTTCGGTCCAATCGGGGAAACAAAGGGCTAAATTTAATCTGGCACGATGGCGTTGTTTTTTGGCTTTTTGCCCCGCAATTAAGCCAATTTTGCCAGCGAGTTTATCCCGCCAACGATAAGGGATAAAGGCCAATATAATTAACAATACAATACCAAGCCAAATGCCCCAATATTGCGGTTTTAAATACTGCCATGAAAAATGTGGCTCATAACCCACTCTGGCCGTTTCACGTATCTTATTTTCTGGATCTTGCATTAATTAAACCAACCTTGATCATAGGCCATTTTGGCGGTCATCATAAAAGACATAATAACGACCATAGGACGAATTAATTTTTTGCCTTTAGTTAACACCATTCTTGCGCCTAAATTCGCCCCGATAAATTGTCCGCACATCATGACTAAACCCACCGTCCATATCACATGCCCACCAAGTAAAAAGAAAATCAGCGAGGCAATATTTGACGTACAGTTTAACACTTTCGCATGGGCGGTAGCTTTCGATAAATTAAAGCCCAGTAAGGTCACAAAGGCCAAGCTCAATAAGGATCCGGCCCCCGGTCCAAAAAAACCATCATAGAAACCAATCCCGAAACCCGCAGTAAACGCAAAACCCGCAAAAGAGAAACGCTGATGGCGATCTTCTTCGCCCAAGGTGGGAGTGAATAAAAAATACAGCCCCATGGCTAACACTAAAAAGGGAATCACCTTTTTAATAAACGAACTGTCAATATGCTGAATTAACACCGTGCCAATCACCGCACCGATAAAGGTCATCAAAATCAGCAACCAAATCTGGCGTAAATTCACGGCATTACGACGAACAAAGTACAAACTGGCCGAAAACGAACCGCCACAGGCCTGTAATTTATTGGTACCTAATGCCAATACGGGCGGGATACCTGCCATTAACAAGGCTGGAATAGCGATCAATCCGCCACCGCCCGCAATGGCATCAATAAATCCAGCGACCAAGGCCACGGCAAATAATAAACTGAGGATTTCTAGGCTAATTTCCACCGCACTTTCCTCTGCTTATTCCAACCATTCACTGCGTTTAGGTGAATTTAACACCTGCTGACATAAAAAGGGTTCAGGTGGTGTCACTTTAGCTTTTGCGGTTGTACCTGTTGATGGCTTTTTCGGTTCAAACCAAGAATACAATTCATCACCACAACCATCACCCGCTGGTACCGGCGCTTGATTTTCACAATAGGCTGCACCTTGCGGACAAGCTAAACGTACGTGAAAATGGCTATCATGACCATACCAAGGACGAATTTTATGTAACCAACTGCGATCGGCTTTTTCCGTTTGGCAAAGTTTCACTTTAATGGCAGGATTCACAAAAATACGGGTCACTTGATTATCCTGTGCGGCTAATTTAATTAAATTAAAGTGGTTCTGATTCCAAACACGTTCATCCACCACTTGGGCAGCACGATTTACCACTAACAAACCTTTACCATCCGAATTTAAGGCCTCTTGATCCGACATAGCGCCCATGCGCAACCAAATATCCGCATCCAAGCCCATTTGATGGCTAGCGTGACCCGTTAAGAAACGCCCGCCACCGGGCATGGCAATATCGCCCACTAACATGGTCGGCAACCCCGCTTTTTTGACTCGTTGACCTAAGCGTTGTAAGTAACTAATCATATCAGGGTGACCATAATAACGGTTTTTATTGATACGAATCACCTGATACCCCTCCCCTCTTGCGGGTAAGGCTTTTGCCCCGATAATACAGCCGTTGGCATAAGAACCAATCGGTTGAGCTTGCCCATTTTCACTGGGAATCGGGCGTTTCACTCGTTGCCATTCGGCTGGTGAGGCCAAAACGGTGGTGGATATGCCCAAAAGTGCGGTTAAAATGAATGCTGTTTTTTTCAATGTCATGTTAAAAAATTCCCGATAAATAAAAATTAAATCCCCGTTTGTAGGATTTCATACTGTTGTAAAATAATCTGTTTAAAATTCTCACTGCAACTGGCCCAGTCGATCACATCCACAAAAATCGGTAAATCGGATTCACTAAAGGCCTCCTCAATATCCGCTTGCTGACGAATGGACATCGGCTGTTGGGTAATCACGGCTAAATCCAAATCGGAATATTTTTTTGCCGTGCCTTTGATTCGGGAACCAAACACCCACACAGGCAAATCTGGCACGAATTTCACCAAAATAGCTTTGACAATATTGAGATTTTCTTCGCTTAAGTCAATCATTAATATACCTTCACTCTTTTATTGATATCGTTTTATCGACACTGTGCCTTAAACCGCAATAAATGATCTAACAACACAATGGCCATCATGGCTTCCGCAATCGGTACCGCTCGAATACCCACACAAGGATCATGACGCCCTTTGGTGATCAAGTCAACCGCTTGATTATGAATATCCACCGTACGACCTGAAATCGTAATACTTGAGGTCGGTTTTAACGCAATGGTGGCAATAATCGGTTGGCCATTGCTAATTCCGCCTAAAATGCCCCCCGCATGGTTGGATAAAAAGCCCTCGGGTGTCATTTCATCACGGTGTTCGGTGCCTTTCTGATTCACGACGGCAAAACCATCACCGATTTCCACCGCTTTTACCGCATTAATGCTCATTAAGGCATGGGCGAGATCTGCATCTAAACGATCAAAGACCGGTTCGCCAAGGCCAACAGGCACATGTTCCGCTACTACGGTTAATTTAGCCCCGATAGAATTGCCCTCTTTTTTTAAATTGCGGATCAATTCATCGAATTTTTCCACCGCACTTGGGTCAGGGCTAAAAAATGGATTGGAATTCACCTGTTGCCAGTCAATTTGGCTAATATCCGCCACCGTTTGCGGATCGATTTGTACATCCCCAATTTGAGATAAATACCCCCGCACGTCAATACCAAACTGCTCCCGCAAATATTTTTTAGCAATGGCGCCTGCTGCCACTCGCATGGCGGTTTCACGCGCAGAAGAACGGCCACCGCCACGATAATCCCGAATGCCGTATTTTTGTTGATAGGTAAAATCGGCATGACCGGGGCGGAATTGATGTTTAATCTCACCATAATCCTGCGAACGTTGATCGGCATTCTTAATGATTAAACCAATGCTCGTGCCTGTGGTTTTACCCTCAAAGACGCCCGATAAAATCTGCACTTCATCATCTTCACGACGTGGCGTGGTATAACGAGATGTACCCGGTTTGCGACGATCCAAGTCGGGTTGAATATCCGCTTCAGTTAACGCCATATTCGGCGGCACGCCGTCAACAATACAACCTAAAGCAATGCCATGGGATTCGCCAAAGGTGGTGACTTTAAATAATTGTCCGATTGAATTTCCTGCCATGATAAATCCTTATGCTAATTTTTCTGAATGCACTTTAATTTCTTGATCTGTTTGCGTGTTTTTAATGTACACGTCTAACTGATTAAAGGCAATCTCAATATTATGTTCAGTAAATAATTGATTAATTCGACTATTTAAGAAATCTTGGGTCGGCGTACGATCACCGATTTTATCCACATACACACGCAATTCATGATCTAAAGTACTGTCGCCAAAATTCAAGAAATAGGCTTTTGGTGCCGGTTCTTTCAAGATACGATCACTTTCAGAGGCGGCTTGTAATAATAAACGTTTCACCAATTCCAAATCGGAGCCGTAAGCCACGCCCACTTGAATCACCACCCTTGTACTGGTATTGCTCAATGCCCAGTTCGTTAACCGACTGGTGATAAAGGCTTTATTTGGCATAATCACTTCTTTACCATCAAAATCTACAATTGTCGTGGCGCGGATACGAATTTTGGAAACCGTACCACTAAAACCATCAATGGTCACCACATCCCCAATACGAACGGGACGTTCAAATAAGATAATGATACCCGACACGAAATTCGCAAAGATTTCTTGCATACCAAAACCAAGCCCCACCGATAAGGCTGCAAATAGCCATTGTAATTTCGACCACGACATCCCCAACATACCAAAGGAAAGTGCCGCCCCCAACGCAATAATAATATAGGTTAACAAGGTGGTAATGGTGTAAGGCGTGCCTTGCGATAATTTTATATTTGAGAAAATTAAGACTTCTAACAGCCCACTCAGGTTACGAATAATAATATAGGTCACAAATAACACAATGACGGCAATCAATAAATTCAGCAACGTGATAGATTCCATCACGGTGCCTGCCTCTGTGGTGACACTTTGTTGCCACAAGGTGACGCCGTTGAGATAGTAGGCCACGGTGACTAAATCAGACCACACAATATACATCAAGCCAAATAATCCTACCCACAAGGAAAAATCAATTAAACGTAACACTTGATCTTTTACTTGGCTCACGGCTAACACATCATCTTGCTGCGGTACATCAATAATAAATTCTTCTTTACTCTTATCGCCACTATTATTGTCTGCCAGTTGTTTTGCCATGGCTTGCTCACGTTTTTCTTTTAAACGCCGAGCGGCCAAGCGACGTGCAGACACTTCTAAGCCACGATAAATCAAACTACGCACAATCAACCAAGTAGTTAGCGCCATGTAAGAAGAAATTAAATGCTCAATCAACACTAATGAGGTGTAATAATACCCCAACCCAATCAAAATAATTAGAGAGATTGGCGCAAGCAAGGAGAAAAACCGCAAAAACCGCAGCAAATAGATTTTCATGCTTTGCTGGTGCGTTAAGGTATGTTGGTAAGAACTGATCGCCAAACGCATCTCAGGGCCGATCAACAACAACAGGATAATCAACACGGAAATCGTCATGATTTCACCGAGGATATCGTAAGCAACACCGCCCTCTAAATTCGTGAAAATGGAGGTATTTAATAATAATGCCACTACCCACATGGAGCGTTTTAGAATACGTCGGAAATTTTCAGAACTTTGTTTTGGCATTTTAAAATGGGTATGCGCAATGCCATTTGGGCGTAATAATGCCAACATAAAGGCAAAATACAACCAATAGCCCGCCATTTTTAAGCCCCATGTCCACGCCTCAGTGGGATCTTGCAAACAGAAATAGGTCACCAAAATAAACAGGATTAAAAATACAAAAGTGCTTGGCAAACACAAAATTAAGGTCCAAAACACCGCACTTGGCGTGTTCCATTGATTATCGCTACCTAAGGTTTTTAATTTATTATTAATTTCGGTAATTTTCTGCTTAATCTTGTTTTTTTGACGCAAAATCGCTAACGTACACAACAATAATATCGCCACTAAAAAACTCGCTGACCACACATTATCTCGCCAGTTGGAAAAGTCAAAACGTTTAGCAATATCACGAGATTGGAATTTAAGATAAGTGGGTAAATTCTTGAAAAAATCCAGATCAATCGACGCATTACTTTTCACCCAGAAACTTTGTTGTTTGAGTTTATCTTGCAATGTATCACTGATGGTTTGCACTTGTTGCTGATTTAATTCAATATTGATAGATAAATTTAATTGGTTATTTAACTGTTTCAATACGTCCGAAATCACC
The DNA here is from genome assembly GCF_051851525.1 of Lonepinella sp. BR2357. NCBI lineage: Bacteria > Pseudomonadati > Pseudomonadota > Gammaproteobacteria > Pasteurellales > Pasteurellaceae > Lonepinella > Lonepinella sp. BR2357. Next base: position 34,630 of record NZ_JBPDVG010000014.1, read on the forward strand.
TTACTACGTTCTTCAATAATGGTTTTCAGACGTGTCCGCTCTTTATCGGTAAAGGTAATTTTTTCTTCTTTCGCCAAGTTATCAATATAGCTGTCAACGTTATTCATGCGATCACGAAATTCGCTAATATCAAAAATTCTCACCCGTAAATCGGCAATCTTTTTGGATAAGCCAGAAATCATCTCATCTTTAGGCAACGATTGACGTTGTTTATTAATCACACGAGAAAGAATCAAGGTGCCTTGCAACGAACTAATCTGTTCATCAATATTCCGTTGGGTTTGTTGTAAATTATCTAAAATGCTTTTTATACGTAAGTGATCTTGCGACAAAGCATTAAGCTGCGTGGTCTGCGCCAATAATTCCTCACTGACTCGAGCATTAAATTCGAGTTCACGGACAATCACAGGATTATCGGTGGTATTACTATTTTTTTGTGCCGTCGCTTGTTCTAATTGATTTTGGCTCTCTTGCAGATTTTTTGTATTAATTGCCGTTTGCAATTCCACCAATTCGGCTTGTAATTGCTGTTGCATTAAGGTTTTTTCTTCTAACTGACTGGTGTACAAACTGGTTAAGGATTCATTGCCACTGAGCTGAATTTGTTTGTAATTGTTACTGGCCAGTAAATAATCTAATTCTACCGTCAATCTTGCTCGTCTGGTGCTTGAGGTACTGGCTGATGCAAGGGCGTCATTAATGGCTTGAATACGTGCGGAATTTTCCGTCAAGGTCGCTTGTGTCCGTTCAGGCACACTTTTTTGGCTCGACAAACTCGCATTCAACGTAGTTAAATCCGCTTGAATTTGTTGCAAATTCTGATTAATTTCATCTACATGGGTTTTCATCTGATCCACAGATAAATTCGCCAAGGATTTTTGGATCTGTTCCGCACTCCGCGCTTTTGATTTCAGATGACGAATATTTTGCTGGCTATGTTGTAACGCCTCAGTGGAATCTTGAATTTGCTTGGTTAAATTCTCATTATCCTGTTTCTGCTTATCTAATTGCGTCAGTAATGCCAAGGTTTCTTCTAAATTCTTAATATCCGCTTGGTTATCTTCCGCTTGATTGTCTTTTTGCAGACTGGCTAATTGGGTTTGAATCTCTTTCGCCGTGGGTAAATTCGCCGACGCAGGCAAGCTCAGGGTGAATAATATGGCGAAAAAAAGGTGGCTCAACGCCTTGTAAAACATACTCATAAATTACGCTCTGATTAAATCGGCCAATGCCTGTTTAAGGCTAGCCCGTGAAATTTTAATATTACCTTGCGATTTCACCGTTAACGGAAAATAACGCACTGGCTGTTTAAATCGTTCAATTTTATCTTGTAACCAATCTTGCAGATTTTGCACCGCAGTTTGACAAAAATCCTGTTGAAATGTCACCATTGCCACAGGACGTTGACCAAATTCTTGATCTGCCACAGGGAGGACAAAAACCTGTTCTACACTGGGATGTTGTTGAATAATTTGCTCAATTTCTTCTGGCTGAATATTTTCACCACCGGAAATAAATTGATTATCCAAGCGTCCTAAAATATGCAACTGTTCACCGTCCCAAACGGCTTTGTCTTTGGTGGCTAACCAGCCTTGTGAATTGGTCACTGGCTGAAGATGACCTTGTTGCCAATAGCCTAAAGCCAATCCTGCGCCTTTGAGCCAAATTTCATCTTTGACGATCTGAAATTCACGCCCCAATAAAGGTTGCCCCACGCCCGATTGTCCATCACAACGTTTGGCAAAAACCGTCGAGGCCATTTCTGTCATGCCATAACCCGCATAGGTTTGGATGCCAAGTGCGGTTAATTTTTGGGTCATTTCGAGGGGAATATTTGCGCCCCCTAATAAAATCGCTTGCGTTTGCACCGCACTTTTCGGCTTTGTGGCCACATAATCAAGTAACCGTAATGCCTGTGTTGGCACCAACGATACATGACTAGCTTGCAAAACATCTGCATAAAAATCCGCACTCGGCACATGCAATTCCGCCCCTTGCGCTAACCAACGCCACACTATGCCTTGACCTGACACATGATACAAGGGTAACGACAGTAACCAAGATTTGTCTGACGTAAAGGCCATTAAAGCACAGACACCCGCCGCATTGGCTAAATGAGCTTGTACATTATGCACTATCGCTTTTGGTTGCCCTGTTGAACCCGAGGTTAAAGTTAACGTCAATCCCTCATGGCGTTCAACCCGATCTGCCATAGGCGATATGGCCATTGGTTTTTCTGTATGGGTACAATCAATCCAATATTGCATTTGATGGGTCACACAAAGTTGATGTATTTTTTCACGAGGAAAAGCGGGATTTATGCCCAAAACCCGCATATTACCTTGCAATCCCGCTAAATAACAGAGCAATAATTCAAGGCTATTTTTCCCCGACAAGGCCACGCCACTGCCTGCGGTTAATCCTAATGCTGTTAACCAAGCCAATTTGGCTGAAATCTGCTGCGCCAGTTCAAGCCAACTAAAAGCAACGCCCTGCGAATGATCTCGCAAGGCGATTTGGGCTTGTTTCTGCGGCTGATTCGCATAAATTTGCCAAGGCAATAGTTGCATAACGATAATCTTGCCTGAATGCTTAATCGGCCACAAAAGCATTTTTCACGTAGTCAATGGTTTTCTCATCAAAGCCCATTTCACGCATCACGCCCTCAAGCATAATCATTTTTCGTCCACTGTTATTATTGGTAATTACCCAATGTGGACTGTTTGGAATTTGTTTTGGTTTGGTGTGATTACCCGCCGCCAATAAGGTTTGTTCATTTTGTGCAAAATAGACTCGGGTACGACCTTGTACATTTTCGCTCCGAATGGCAGCGGAAAAATCCGCTGGATTCGATTGATACAACCCACTTAAAATCGTTAAAAAACGCACCACCGCTTTGGTTTCTTGCTTAAATTCAGGTCTGTCCAATAAAGCGATTAACGCATTACTATCCCCTTGTTTTACCTCTGTTGGCGCTGTTTGAACGGGCGGTTCTGGCGTATTCTCTGGTTCGCCAACACTCACGTCAACTTCAGACGGGGTCGACGGAATATCTTCCTCAGATGACGACGCTTGCGGTAAGGCGGTCTGTTCGGTTTCCGCTTCCGCTTTTTCCGATAAATCCAACGCCACCGAGCTAATACTTAAACAAGGCAAAGCTAATAAACGGCGTAAAATATCCGACGCACTTTCGCCAATAGACTGCGTATGGCTGGCAATATATTGATAGAGTTCTTCATCTACTTCAATTATTTTCATTTATTCTGCTCTCAAAACTTGATTAACAATCCATTTTTTCGCATTATACCTACTTCTGATCAAATTCTCTATGTAAAAAACGATTAAAAAAGCCATGTCAGCTCAACAATTACTCAATTATCAATTTAGCGCCTGTCAACAGGATCAGGCGAAAACTATTGTCTTTATTCACGGCCTTTTTGGTGACATGAATAACCTCGGGATTATCGCCCGTGCATTCAGTGAAAAATACCACATTTTACGCCTTGATTTACGTAATCACGGCCAGAGTTTCCATTCTGACGAAATGAACTACGATCTGATGGCACAAGATGTGATTGCGGTGTTAAACCATCTCCAACTCAATCAGGTGATTTTAGTGGGTCATTCCATGGGCGGCAAAACCGCCATGCGAGTGGCACATTTACGCCCTGACTTACTCGACAAATTAATTGTGATTGATATTGCCCCCGTGCGTTATCAGCACAACTGGCATAATGATGTGTTTATGGGGCTGTTGGCAGTGAAACAAGCCAAGGTTGACAACCGACAACAGGCCAAACCGCTGTTAGCTGAACATATCAAAGAGGAAAGCATTCAACAATTTATGTTGAAATCTTTCGATTCTCAGGCCCCTGAAAAATTTCGTTTTAATACCACCGCACTTTATCAACATTATGCGGATATTATGGATTGGCAAGCGCAATCGCCATGCCAGATACCGACACTGTTCATCAAAGGCGGTTTATCGGATTATATTCACCCCGACGACACCCAACGAATTTTAGCCCAATTTCCGCAAGCCACCTCGTTTACCGTCAACGGTGCTGGCCACTGGATCCATGCGGAAAAGCCAGATTTTGTGGTCAGAGCCATTGAACGGTTTCTTCAATCACATTAATCTTAATTTAGGCATTTAAATTATAGGGAATTTATGATATAGTTCCGCCATTATTCTCACTTCAGCTAATCATTATCAGCATACGAATGATTGTTAATAAAGGCGATAATGAACGGTAATAAAAAATGGCAAAACAAGACGCAGATTGCATTACGTTGGATCTTTTTGCTGATGAAAGACGTGTCGGACGTCCGAAAACCAATCCGTTAAGCAGAGAACAACAAATCCGCATTAATAAACGCAACCAACTACGGCGTGACAAATCTAGCGGATTAAAACGAATAGAATTAAAATTACATCACCAGTTGGTTCAACAATTAGAAGAACTGGCCCAACTGAGCAAACTCAGTCGAGCGGATGTAATCGAAAACATATTACAAAATTATTTTAATATTCAAGGAAATAGGTAAATAAAAAATGGCTATTGTTGGTTTATTTTACGGTAGTGACACAGGCAACACAGAAAACATTGCCAAAATGATTCAAAAACAACTTGGCAACGAATTAGTGGATATTCGTGACATTGCCAAAAGCACCAAAGAAGATATTGAAAGCTACGATTTTATCATGATTGGGATTCCAACATGGTATTACGGTGAGGCGCAATGTGACTGGGATGACTTCTTCCCAACCTTAGAAAAAATTGATTTTACGGACAAATTAGTGGCCATTTTTGGCTGTGGCGATCAAGAAGATTATGCCGATTATTTCTGTGACGCCATGGGTACCGTACGCAATATTATTGAACCAAATGGGGCGATCATTGTCGGAAACTGGTCAACGGAAGGATACAATTTTGAATCATCACAAGCGCTTATTGACGACAACACCTTTGTCGGATTGTGTATTGATGAAGATCGCCAACCAGAATTAACCGCTGAACGTGTCGAAACTTGGGTGAAACAAGTTTATGATGAAATGTGTTTAGCAGAACTCGCATAAGGAAAATCACTATGTCAGAAGAAAATATCAAATTACTCAAAAAAGTGGGCCTCAAAATCACTGAACCACGTTTAACCATTTTGGCACTTATGCAAGCCCACAAAATGGAACATTTTTCTGCGGAAGATGTGTACAAACTGTTACTTGAACAAGGCGAAGAAATCGGTTTAGCCACGGTATATCGTGTATTAAATCAATTCCATGAGGCCAAAATTTTAACCCGTCACAATTTTGAGGGCAATAAATCGGTGTTTGAATTAGCCCCAACCGTTCATCACGACCATATTATTTGTGTAGATTGTGGCAAAGTGTTTGAATTTAACGACACCGTGATTGAAGAACGCCAAAAACAAATCAGTAAAGAACATGGTATTCAATTAGAAAATCACAGCTTATATCTGTATGGAAAATGTACGGATATTGAGAAATGTGAGAAATAATCCCCTATCAAAAATAAACCTCAAAAGTGCGGTGATTTTCACCGCACTTTTTTGTTATACCTCGCCCTAATGGCGAAAATTTCTCTTAGGTAAAACCTCATACTTTATGCTATAATAACGCCAATTTTTCTCTAAGACTTAGGAAAACGCAATGTCTGAATTAACCCAAGATATCACCCCGATTAGTATTGAAGAAGAACTGAAATCTTCTTATCTCGATTATGCCATGTCGGTCATTGTTGGCCGTGCTTTGCCTGATGTGCGTGACGGCTTGAAACCCGTTCACCGCCGTGTGCTGTTCTCCATGGATCAAAGTGGTAACACCTACAATAAATCTTATGTGAAATCCGCGCGTGTGGTCGGTGATGTGATCGGTAAATATCACCCGCATGGTGACCGTGCCGTGTACGACACCATTGTGCGTATGGCACAACCGTTCTCGTTGCGTTATATGTTGGTAGATGGTCAGGGGAACTTTGGTTCCATTGATGGTGACGCACCTGCGGCTATGCGTTATACCGAAGTTCGCATGCAAAAAATCACACAGGAATTATTAACGGATTTAGATAAAGAAACCGTGGATTTCTCGCCGAACTATGACGGCAAAGAAATGATTCCCGACGTCTTGCCAACCAAAATCCCGTCCTTGTTAGTCAATGGTTCTTCAGGGATTGCGGTCGGTATGGCGACCAATATTCCGCCCCATAATCTTGGCGAAGTGATGGACGGCTGTTTAGCCTATATTGATAATGAGGACATCAGCATTGATGAATTAATGCAGTTTATCCCTGGCCCAGACTTCCCAACTGCCGCCTTAATTAACGGTCGCCGAGGCATTGAAGAAGCCTATAAAACAGGGCGAGGCAAAGTTTACGTACGAGCCAAAGCGAGCGTAGAAACCAACGACAAGGGCCGTGAAAAAATCATTATCACGGAAATTCCTTATCAAGTAAATAAAGCCAAATTGGTCGATAAAATTGCTGAACTGATTCGTGAAAAGAAAATTGAAGGCATTGCGGGCATTCTCGATCTTTCCAACAAAGAGGGGATCTGCCTCGAAATTGACATTAAACGTGATGCCGTAGGTGAAGTGGTATTAAACCACCTCTACGCCTTAACTCAAATGCAAGTCACGTTCGGGATTAACATGGTCGCCTTGGATCACGGTCAACCGAAATTATTCAATTTAAAACAAATCATTGCCGCCTTTGTCAAACACCGCCGTGAAGTGGTCACACGCCGTACCGTGTACGAACTTCGCAAAGCCCGAGAAAGAGCGCATATTTTAGAGGGATTAGCCATTGCCTTAGCCAATATTGATCCCGTGATTAATTTAATCCGTGCCTCAAAAACGGCCGAAGAGGCCCGTGAGGGATTACTTGCGCAACCTTGGGCTTTAGGCAATGTGGCGCCTATGTTAGAGGCAGCGGGCGTAGATGCCTCTCGCCCTGATGATTTAGCCGCTGAATTTGGCGTGCATGATGGTCAATATTTCCTTTCAGATGCACAAGCTCGTGCCATTTTAGAATTACGTTTACACCGTTTAACCGGTTTAGAACACGAAAAGATCGTGGAAGAATATCACGATATTTTAGTCGAAATTGGCGAATTATTGCATATTCTCACCAGTGCCGAACGCTTGCGTGAAGTGATTCGTGAAGAATTAGAATTAGTTAAAACTAACTTCAATGATGCCCGTCGCACCGAAATTACCGCTGCCTCCGGTGACATTAATTTAGAAGATTTAATTGCCCAAGAAGATGTGGTGGTCACCCTTTCTCACGAGGGCTATGTGAAATATCAACCCGTCACCGATTATGAGGCGCAAAAACGGGGCGGCAAAGGTAAATCCGCCACCAAAATGAAAGAAGAAGATTTCATTGAAAAATTATTGGTCGCCAATACCCATGATACGATTCTCTGTTTCTCTAGCCGTGGCCGTTTATATTGGTTGAAAGTCTATCAATTACCACAAGCCAGTCGTGGCGCACGTGGTCGCCCAATCGTGAATATTTTACCGTTGGAAGAAAACGAACGTATTACAGCGATTCTCCCAGTGGCGAGCTATGATGAAAATAAATTTGTCCTCATGGCCACCGCGGGCGGTATCGTGAAGAAAACCGCCCTCACCGAATTTAGTCGTCCACGTGCCAACGGCATTATTGCGGTCAACTTACGTGATGAAGATGAATTAATCGGCGTAGATATTACCGACGGTTCAAGTGAAATCATGTTGTTCTCCTCACAAGGTCGTGTGGTCCGCTTTGCCGAAACGGCCGTGCGAGCCATGGGACGAACTGCAACAGGCGTTCGAGGCATTAAACTCGCTTTAACCAACGATCTTTCTGATGATGAAAGTGCGGTGGAAATGGAAGACGTTTCTGATGATAACAGCGAAGACACCTTAGATCTGAATATTGATAAAGTGGTGTCTTTGGTGGTGCCAAAAAATGATGGCGAAATCTTAACCGCTACGCAAAACGGTTACGGTAAACGGACAAAATTGGAAGAATATCCAACCAAATCACGTAACACCAAAGGCGTGATCTCCATTAAAGTGAGCGAACGTAATGGTAAAGTTGTGGCGGCTACACAAGTAATTGATACTGACCAAATTATGTTAATCACTGACGCTGGCACACTGGTGCGTACCCGTGTCAGCGAAGTCAGCATTGTGGGCCGTAACACTCAAGGCGTACGTTTAATTCGTACCACTGAAACCGAGCAAGTCGTCAGCTTAGAACGTTTAGCCGAAACGGAAGATGATGAGTTTGAGGGTGAAAATGTAGAAACCGCCAATGAAAGTGCGGTGGAAAATTCGGAAGAATAAACTCACCTACTTCACAAGACCCCGTACGTCAGTACGGGGATCGCACTCCCCGCTGAGATCAGTATCAGAAAAATATGATCTACGTCACAAAACCAACATTTCCCTTTTAACAAAGACAGCATAAAGTGCTACACTCTATCAGAATTTGATTTTAACTTTAAAAGGTGATTTTTATGACAACTTATCGTATTGAAAAAGACACAATGGGCGAAGTGCAAGTACCGGCGGATAAATACTGGGCAGCACAAACTGAACGCTCTCGCAATAATTTTAAAATCGGGCCTGAAGCCTCTATGCCACATGAAATTATTGAAGCCTTTGGCTATTTGAAAAAAGCAGCAGCCTTTGCTAACCATGATTTAGGCGTGTTACCTGTTGATAAACGTGACTTAATTGCACAGGCTTGCGATGAAATTTTAGCACGTAAATTAGATAACCAATTTCCACTTGTCATCTGGCAAACCGGTTCTGGTACGCAATCTAATATGAACTTAAACGAAGTGATTGCGAACCGTGCTCATGTGTTACATGGCGGTAAATTAGGCGAAAAATCTTATATTCACCCAAATGATGATGTGAATAAATCCCAATCTTCCAACGATACTTACCCAACTGCTATGCACATTGCAGCGTACAAAAAAGTGGTGGAACATACCATTCCAGCGGTAGAACGTTTACAAAAAACCTTAGCTAAAAAAGCGGAAGAATTTAAAGATGTAGTGAAAATCGGCCGTACTCACTTAATGGACGCAACTCCACTCACATTAGGTCAAGAATTTAGTGGCTATGCTGCTCAACTTTCTTTTGGATTAAAAGCCCTTAAAAATACCTTACCGCATTTAGGTCAATTAGCCTTAGGGGGTACCGCAGTGGGTACTGGCTTGAATACACCAAAAGGCTATGATGTGAAAGTAGCAGAATATATTGCAAAATTCACCGCACTTCCATTTATTACCGCTGAAAATAAATTTGAAGCCTTAGCGACGCATGATGCAGTAGTGGAAACTCATGGTGCATTAAAACAATTAGCCATGTCATTGTTCAAAATTGCACAAGATGTACGTTTATTAGCCTCTGGCCCACGTTCCGGTATCGGTGAAATCTTAATCCCTGAAAATGAACCAGGTTCATCTATTATGCCAGGGAAAGTCAATCCAACCCAATGCGAGGCCTTAACCATGGTCTGTGCCCAAGTGTTAGGTAACGACACTACGATCTCCTTTGCAGGTAGCCAAGGCCATTTTGAATTAAACGTGTTCAAACCCGTAATGGCGTATAACTTCTTACAATCTGCACAATTATTAGCTGATGCGTGCATTTCATTTGATGAACACTGTGCTAGCGGTATTCAACCAAATCACCCTCGTATTAAACAGTTGTTAGAACAATCTTTAATGTTGGTGACGGCCTTAAATACCCACATTGGCTATGAAAATGCAGCGAAAATCGCCAAAACGGCTCACAAAAATGGCACCACATTACGTGAAGAGGCCATTAACCTTGGATTAGTGGCTGCGGACGATTTTGATAAATGGGTGCGTCCAGAAGATATGGTCGGTTCATTAAAATAATTTAATCCACCAAAACTTGATACGGCTCAATTTTTTGAGCCGTTTTTTATTGCGTCATGCCATAAAATACCCTAGTATAAAACTCAACTATTATTTAACAGGGAATTGACCATGAAAAATGAACTTATCTGCTACAAACGTATGCCTGTTTGGACAAAAGACAGTTTACCGAAAATGTTCCAAGAAAAGCACAACACCAAAGTCGGCACATGGGGAAAATTAACCGTGCTGAAAGGCCAACTAAAATTTTATGTGTTAGATGAAAACGGCACAGAACTTAGCCAGCATATTTTCACGCCAGAAAGCGAGATTCCCTTGGTTGAACCACAAGTTTGGCATAAAGTCGAACCCCTGTCTGATGATTTAGAATGTTTCCTTGAATTTCATTGCAAAAAAGAAGATTACTTCACCAAAAAATACAATATGACCCCTACTCACTCCGAAGTCAAAGCGGCAGTTGAACAAATTCAGCCATGCAAAGTGTTAGATTTAGGTTGTGGACAGGGACGAAATTCACTGTTCTTAAGTTTACTTGGCTATGATGTGGCATCTTGGGATCACAATGAAACCAGTCTGGCTTTTCTCAATGACACCAAAACTAAAGAAAATCTGCCGATTTCTACCGCAGTTTATGATATTAATTCAGCCAATATTCAAGAAAATTATGATTTTATCCTTTCGACCGTGGTATTTATGTTCCTTAATCGTGAAGCTGTGCCAGCGATTATTGAGAATATGCAAAGCCACACCAACGCTGGCGGTTATAATTTAATCGTTGCGGCCATGGACACTGCCGATTATCCTTGCCCTGTGCCATTTTCTTTCACCTTTAAAGAAAATGAATTGCGCCATTATTATGCGGACTGGGAATTGTTAAAATATAATGAAGAATTAGGTGAATTGCACAAAACCGATGCCAATGGCAATCGGATTAAAATGAAATTTGTTACCATGTTGGCGAAGAAAAAATAATGCAAGTTTATGGTTTATTAGTGGATGATCAAACTCGCTGTGAGCATTATCACAGCGAGGTAGATATTATTGCCATCAAATTTAAATGTTGTGACAAATTTTATCCTTGCTACCAATGCCATAATGCGTGCGAAAATCACCCCATTGAACGTTGGCAACCTAACGAATTTGATCAACAAGCGATTTTATGTGGTCATTGCCAACGCACGCTGTCAATTCAAAAATATATGCAAGTCACCCATTGCCCTTATTGCCAAGCACAATTTAATGCAGGGTGTAAAAAGCATTATGGGATTTATTTTGAGATAGAGAACCCCATTTCATCTTTATCAATCTAAGACGCCTTTCCAAAACGCTCAATAAATATTCGATTCTTATATCAAATAGAAGAATATTCTATCATGAATTTTCATTTTTGTGACTTATCTCACAGAATTGAATCCATAAAACCGTTATGATATGCGAGTATTTTAACATGACATTCAACAAAATGAGGTATTCTATGAAATTCAATAAAATTTCTTTTGCCATTTCCACCGCACTCTTAGGTGCAGGTTTAATGCTATCAACACAAGTTCTCGCCAAAGGTCGCTTAGTAGTTTATTGTAGCGCCACCAATGAAATGTGCGAAACCGAAACCCAAGCCTTTGGGGAAAAATATGGTGTCAAAACCGCCTTTATTCGTAACGGTTCTGGTTCCACGTTCGCTAAAGTAGAGGCGGAAAAAAACAATCCGCAAGCTGACGTGTGGTATGGTGGTACATTTGACCCACAAGCCCAAGCGGCAGATATGGGTTTAATACAACCTTATGAATCCAAACACATTAAAGAAATCGTAGAAAAATTCCAAGATCCAGGTAAAGTCAAAGGACATTATGTGTCTGCTGTGTATATGGGGATTTTGGGTTTTGGTGTAAACACTGAACGCTTAGAAAAATTAGGCATTAAAGAAGTGCCAAAATGCTGGAAAGATTTAACCGATCCACGCTTAAAAGGCGAAATCCAAATCGCTGACCCACAAAGCTCCGGTACTGCTTACACCGCCATTGCGACTTTCGTACAACTTTGGGGCGAACAAGGTGCGTTTGACTATTTCAAACAATTACATCCGAATATTTCCCAATATACAAAATCGGGGATCACGCCGTCTAACAGTGCGGCACGTGGTGAGGCCACGGTGGGTATCGGTTTCTTACATGACTATGCCCTACAAGTACAACAAGGTGCCAAAATCCAAATGGTCGTTCCTTGCGAGGGAACAGGCTATGAATTGGGCGGTTTAAGTATTATCAAAGGCGCAAGAAACCTTGATAATGCGAAATTGTTCGTGGATTGGGCCTTATCCAAAGAGGGTCAAGAGTTGGCATGGAAAAAAGGTAACAGCCTACAAATCTTAACCAACACCACCGCTGAACAATCCCCTGTGGCATTCGATCCAACCAAATTAAACTTAATCAATTATGATTTTGAAAAATATGGCGACAGTGCCGAACGTAAACGCTTGATTGAGAAATGGGTTCAGGAAGTGAAATTAGCGAAATAGGATACACTTTAAATTCCTAAAAAAATCCCGCACTTTTATTTTATCAATATCGGTTTTCGCCGATGGCGACTTACTTTTTCTTTGCTTTGCCAAAGAAAAAGTAAGCAAAAAGAAAAGCAACTCGGGTTTGCCTTATTTCCCCAAAATCACCGAATTTTCTTAACGAAAAAAACGCAACTCGCTTTGCTCAAACAAAGCGATTTTTTCTAAAAATTCAGTGATTTTGGGGCGGCAAACACGAGAAACAAAAACCACGAAAAACAAAAACAAAGTGCGGTAAAAAATCAAAACAGTTTAATTATTGCGAGGTTATATGTATTCCGCAAAAACACCTTTTACACAAACAACCCCATTTTGGTTGTTGCTCTCTTTAATCGCCTTTCTGGTGTTGCCGTCACAAGCCTTAGATTATGGCTTGCTGGAGAGTACCTCTGATGAATTTTATGATGCCATGGGCTGGTCATCTATTAATTTGACGATATTATGGTTTTTACCCTTAATCGGCTTTTTGATTATTCCAAAATTAAATTTATCCACTGAAAAACAAGCCAAAGCAGAACTGAGTTTAGTGGCGTTTAACTTTTTATTTTTGTTTATCACGGCGATGATTTACAAAGTTTCCATGGGTTATTCGGTACTGATTTTAATTTGCACGCTGTCTGCGTTAGCCACCTTTGCGTTGGCTAAACTCAAAGTCATGCAAGGCGATAAATTTATTATTGGCTCAATTTTGGCGATTGTCCTATTGATTTTCTTCTTTATTGTCTATCCAACGGTCGCCATTTTTATTTCCATGTTTTATGACGGCGATACCTTTGCACCGCAACAAGTATTACGCATTTTAGGGCAAAGTTACATTGTTCGGGTCATCACCAACTCCCTTGCGTTATCCACGTTTGTTGGTTTAATTTCCACCATTTTTGGTTTGGCATTTGCCCTTTATACCACTCGTATTGCCAGACGAACCGCCTTTATTGGTAAAATTTTCTCCATTTTGCCGATTGTGACACCGCCGTTTGTGGTCGGTCTTGGGGTAACTTTAATGCTTGGACGTTCAGGTTATGTGACGGAATTTTTAAGCGACTATTTAGGTTTTACTGATCATAACTGGCTCTATGGTTTTAACGGCATTGCATTGGCACAGATTTTAGCCTTTACGCCAATGTCCTTTATGTTGTTAGACGGTGCATTGAAATCCATTCATCCGTCCATTGAAGAAGCATCTTATACCTTGCGTGCCAATCGCTATCAAACATTCTATAACATTATTTTCCCACTGCTCCGCCCTGCCTTGGCGAACTCATTTTTGATTGTATTTATTCAATCCTTGGCGGATTTTAGTAATCCGTTGGTGTTGGGCGGTAGCTTTGACGTAATAGCCACTCAAATTTATTTCTACATTGCGGGATCGCAATTAGATTATGCTTCTGCGAGTACCTTGGGTTCAATGTTGCTTATATTTTCCTTGCTGATTTTCGTGGTGCAATATATTTGGATCGGTAATCGTTCTTATGTGACTGTATCAGGCAAATCCTATCGGGGTGACGTGCAAGAATTACCGCAAGGCTTGAAATGGACAATTGTGGCAATATTGGCGTTTTGGATTGTGTTTAACTTGGCGTTATATGGCAGTATTTTCTACGGCAGTTTCACCGTCAACTGGGGCGTGGATTATACATTAACCACCCGAAACTATGCCTTATTATTTGGTCAAGGCTTAAGTGATGGCGCATGGCCATCTCTACTTAATACCATGTTCTATGCTGGTATTGCAGCACCTTTAACCGCACTTTTCGGTTTACTGATTGCTTATGTGGTGGTTCGCAAAGACTTCCAAGGCAAAAAAACGTTGGAATTTCTAACAATGCTTTGCTTTGCCGTGCCAGGGACGGTGGCAGGGGTGTCTTATATTTTAGCCTTTAATGATGCCCCAATGTACATCACTGGCACCAGCGTTATCGTGATTATTTCCATGGTCATGCGTGATTTACCAATCGGGATGCGTGCAGCGATAGCAGGTTTAGGGCAGCTAGATAAATCCCTTGATGAAGCGTCTCTGTCTTTAAAAGGTAGCTCATTCAAAACCATTTGGTATATTGTGTTTCCGTTGTTAAAACCAGCGTTATTGTCCGCACTCGTGACTAGTTTCGTGCGTGCAATGACCACCGTAAGTGCGATTATTTTCTTAGTCACCGCCGATACCCGAGTGGCAACCGCCTATATTTTAAACCGTGTAGAAGACGGCGAATACGGCATTGCCATTGCTTATGGTTCGATTTTAATCGTGGTAATGATGGCGATTATCTTATTCTTTGACTGGATCGTGGGCGACACTCGCATTTCTCGTTCCAAAGCGAAAAAAATGAATTAATTTTAAGGTTGTAAATTATGAGTCAAGATTTCTTAGTATTAAAAAATATCACTAAAGCCTTTGGCAAAGCGGTTGTTATTGATAATTTAGATTTAACCATTAAACGTGGCACAATGGTGACATTACTTGGTCCATCTGGTTGCGGTAAAACTACCGTGTTGCGGTTAGTGGCAGGATTAGAAAACCCGACTTCTGGGCAAATTTTTATTGATGGCGAAGATGTGACCAAATCGTCTATCCAAAATCGGGATATTTGTATCGTATTCCAATCCTATGCGTTATTTCCACACATGTCCATTGGTGATAATGTGGGCTATGGTTTGCGGATGCAAGGGGTGAGCGGCGAAGAACGTAAACAACGTGTAAAAGAGGCCTTAGAATTAGTGGATTTAGGTGGTTTTGAAGATCGTTTTGTGGATCAAATTTCAGGCGGTCAGCAACAACGTGTCGCCCTAGCTCGTGCCTTGGTGTTAAAGCCGAAAGTCTTATTATTTGATGAACCATTGAGTAATTTAGATGCGAATTTACGCCGTTCTATGCGGGAAAAAATCCGTGAGTTGCAACAACGTTTGGGCATTACCTCCCTTTATGTGACCCACGATCAAACCGAGGCCTTTGCGGTGTCGGATGAAGTTATCGTCATGCACAAAGGCAAAATTATGCAAAAAGCCCCAGCGAAAGAACTGTATTTACGCCCTAATTCCTTATTCTTAGCTAACTTTATGGGCGAAAGTAGCATTTTTGAGGGTTCGGTTTCACAAGATCAAGTGACTATTAACGGCTATCAATTCCATTTACCGAACACGGCTCAATTTGGTTTGCCAGATGGCGAATGTTTGGTCGGTGTGCGTCCTGAGGCTATTCACTTAAAACACAGTGGCGAGGCGAGCCAACAATGCCAAATTAAAACGGCGGTGTACATGGGCAACCATTGGGAAATTGTGGCGAATTGGGGCGGAAAAGATTTATTGGTGAATTGTAATCCAGAAGATTTTGATCCTAATGCGGAAAATGCTTTTGTGCATTTGAGTGAACATGGGGTATTTTTATTGAGAAAAGAATAACTAGCGAAAGGCAGAATATAACGTCAATCCCCGTCTTTGCCGCCTGAAAATCATTAAATTTGTAGGAAAAGTTGTATTGTTTACTCACTGCGTTCGCCCTACGGGCCGTTGCTAAAGCAACGTTCAAACGCTAAAGCGTTTGTGAGCGAAGCGAGTTGACAACTTTTCCGTTAAGCAAATTTAATGATTTTCAGGAAACAAGGCAAAATCGGGGCGTGTTTTCTTTTTGCTTACTTTTGCTATTGCACGAGCACAAAATCCACAGAATTTTGAACGTTGGCTTTGCCAACGGCACGAAGTGCGAGCGTAGCGAGTAAAGAAAAAGTAAGTCGCCATCGGCGAAATACGATCTAAAAATAAAAAACAAGGAGAACAATATGACGAAAAAAATCATTCTCGACTGCGATCCTGGTCACGATGATGCGATTGCAATTTTACTGGCTCATGGCAATCCAAGCATTGATTTATTGGCAATCACCACGGTAGTCGGCAATCAAACCATTGACAAAGTTTCTCGCAACGCTCTAGCGGTGGCAGAAATTGCCAACATTCGTGGCATCCCTATTGCCAAAGGGGCAACCCGTCCGTTAGTGCGAGAAGTGGAAAATGCACCGAGTATTCATGGTGATTCAGGCTTAGATGGTCCCGTTTTGCCGAATCCTCGCCAATCATTAAGCGAAAAGCATGCGGTCAATTTAATCATTGATTTAATTATGTCGCACCCTGAAAAAACCATTACTTTAGTGCCAACAGGGGGATTAACCAATATCGCTTTAGCCGCTCGCCTTGAACCTCGTATTATTGATCGGGTGAAAGAAGTGGTATTAATGGGCGGTGGTTATCATACGGGCAACTGGTCAGCAGTGGCAGAATTTAATATTAAAATTGACCCCGAGGCAGCACATATTGTCTTTAATGCGGGTTGGAAAGTCACCATGGTTGGCTTAGATCTTACCCATCAGGCCTTAGCCACGCCTGATGTGGTGCAACGCATTGCTGATATTGGCACGCCTGTTTCTCAATTTGTGGTGGAATTATTAGACTTCTTCGGGCGAATGTACAAAAAGAACCAAAACTTTGATTCCCCACCGGTGCATGATGTCTGTGCAGTGGCTTATGTGATTGATCCTACATTGATTGAAGTGCAAAATGTGCCGGTCAATATTGAACTTACTGGCACGCATACGCTAGGTATGACAGTTGCGGATTTCCGCTATCCACCCAAACCTTGCAATACGTTTGTGGCTAAAAAATTGGATAAAGATCGTTTTTGGAACTTGGTGATTAATTCAATTAAAGGGATTTAATTTATTTCCCCCGTACGAGAGTACGGGGATAAACCATCACAAACACACCGAATACACCTTAAATTTCCCTGTCTTCGCCAACACCTGATGCCGACCAAAATATCGATCCAACAAATCTGCATAGGGCAAAAACGCATTGGCTACAATTCTCAATTCTCCACCGGCTTTTAGATGTTGTTTGGCTTGTTCAATTAAGGTCGTAACCGCCTGATAGGCCGTATCAATGCCGTCATGAAACGGTGGATTAGAAATAATCAAATCAAATTTACCTTGAATATGAGAAAAGACATCACTTGCTATCACTTCACCAGCCAAGCCATTTTCAGCTAACGTCCGTTTAGCTGAAGCAATCGCCATCGCATGAATATCACTCATAACTAAATTAATTTGTGGATGATGTTGCTTGATAAACGCTCCAATTACCCCAGCCCCACAGCCTAAATCCAACACGTCACCCGCTATTTTGTGAGCCAAAGTTGAAAGCAATAAATCCGTTCCCATATCCAGTTCATTGGCACTAAACACCCCTGGTAAACTTTGAATTTTTAGTTCACCTAATTTTGCATTTTGATAGGTTTTCCAATAATGCTTAATCTCAAACTGCGGTGCTTTCTTTAAGCAAAAATGATACAAACCACAACGTCTTGCACTATCAATTTTGCCAATATCGCCAAAAGGTGCGAGGATTTTTTCCACTGAACGCACACCGCAACGGTTTTCCCCAATAATCAAGATTTCTTGATTGAGTGGTGAATTGGCTAATAATTGCATTAACTGAAATTGCACTTCTTGCTTATTTTTGGTCCAATAAAAAACCATCAAATCTGCTTGATCCTGAAAAATTTCGCCAAAATGCACCGCACTTTTGTCTTGCAAACGGTTCACATAATCAAAATAACAAGACCAAATTACCACCGATTTAGCTTGCGAACGAATTTGAGTTGGAAAATCATCATTGATTCCCCCGGCAAATAACACAGATTTATTTTCAAAAAAAGGCAAATGGCGCTGTAAAACTTGGCTTTCAAGACTGAGCATGGTAATAATCCTATATAAAATTTTCACTATTATACGCAATCTATTTACGAAACTCTAAAACCTATTTACAATAAAGCCAATTTTTTATTTTTGTGGATACCATTTTGAACCGCCGAGATCTTCTGTTACAACAAATGGGCATTACCCAGTGGAAATTACGCCGTCCGGATACCTTAAAAGGGGCGGTATATATTCCAGTGGCTGAACATATCCGTTTGATTATTATTTCAGAAACACCGCTCTCCGCTGATGGCGATTTTATACAAGATGTGTTGCGAAGTTCTCAAATTGAATCCAATGACTGTTTATTCATTGATTTTGAACAAATCTATCATCTCAATGTAACACAGCAGGTCACTTATTGGTTGCTCAGTGAAAATGCTGAAAAAATAGACCGCACTTTGCCATTGTGTGAGACATCATCCCATTTATGGCAAAGCCCAGATTTAACCACATTACAACAAGATACCAAAGCAAAACGTCAACTTTGGCAACAAATTCAACGCACTAATTAACAGGATAATATCATGACCGATTTAATTGCCATGGGTAAAGCAGCTAAGCAAGCCTCCTTTATTCTTTCTCAACTTTCTCAACCACAAAAAAATCAGGCTTTGGCGATTATTGCCGATCAGCTAGAACAACAGCAAGCACGTATTTTAACGGCCAATGCCCAAGATATTGCATTGGCTAAACAGGCGGGCATAAGTGAGGCGATTATTGACCGCTTATTGCTCACGCCAGAACGTTTAACAGGCATTGCGAATGATGTGCGTCATGTGATTTCCCTTGCCGATCCGGTGGGTCAATTAATTGACGGTGGCATATTGGATAGTGGTTTAAAACTCGAACGAGTACGTGTGCCACTCGGCGTGATTGGCACCATTTATGAAGCCCGTCCTAACGTGACTATTGATGTGGCAAGTCTCTGTTTAAAAACGGGGAATGCAGTGATTTTACGTGGTGGCAAAGAAACCCAACATTCTAATAAAGTGCTGGTAGAAGTGGTACAATCGGCCCTTGAACAAGCCGGTTTGCCGAAAACTGCAGTGCAAGCAATTACGGATCCTAATCGTGATTTAGTCATGCAATTACTCAAACTTGATCGTTATGTGGATATGATAATCCCTCGTGGTGGTGCAGGTTTGCACGAGCTTTGTAAACAACACGCCACCATTCCTGTGATCGTCGGTGGGATTGGCGTTTGCCATACCTTTGTAGAACAAAGTGCGGATCAAACTAAAGCACTTTCTGTGATTGATAATGCCAAAACTCAACGCCCTAGCACCTGTAATACGTTAGAAACGCTGTTAGTACAAGAAAGCATTGCTAGCCAATTTTTACCTAAATTAGCCGCACATTTAAAAGCGAAACAAGTAAAATTTCACGCTGATTCCACCGCACTTTCTATTTTACAACAAGCCGGTGCAGACGTGGTAGCAGTGCAGGATCAAGAATTACGCCAAGAATGGTTATCCAAAGATTTAAACGTGGTGATCGTGAAAGATATGGCACAAGCCATTGATCATATTCGTGAATACGGCAGTCAACATTCCGAGGCGATTTTGACAGAATCACAAAAACTGGCTCAACAATTTGTGGCACAAGTGGATGCGGCGGCTGTTTATATTAATGCCAGTACCCGATTTACTGACGGTGGTCAATTTGGTTTAGGGGCAGAAGTGGCTGTAAGTACACAAAAATTACATGCTCGAGGGCCAATGGGACTAGAGGCGTTAACTACCTATAAATGGGTGGCTGTGGGGGACTACACGGCCCGATCTTAGAGAACAAAACGCCCGCCAATAAAGGGGGGCATAGTAGACAAAATAGTTGGCACTTTTTTATACACTATGCTCTAGTAGACAAAATAGTTGGTTTTGGTTATTTTTAATAAT
>NZ_JBPDVG010000015.1:0-37584 GCF_051851525.1 Lonepinella sp. BR2357
CGCAATTTAAACAATGGCTAGAGAAGTTTATGCAATCGGAAACGTTCCAAAAGCTGTTGGAAAAACTGAAAGGCATTTTCACGCCTGTGGTTACTCAAGTGAAACAGTCGGCGGAAACCAATAATTTGTTACGCAAATTGGTCAACCTTGTCAGCCAGCATAAAATTATCACCGCCGTGGTTGCCGCCACGGTGGTGGTTGCCCCGAGTTTTGTCGGCACCAGTGCTAAAATCGAATTTCCAGCACAATGCAAAGGGTTTAAATTCGTTGTTCCCGAGATGGGTTGGGATATTTTTGGCAAAACTGCCTTGCGACAAATGCTTGAGGCCGAAGATCCTGAAACTATGTTGGCGGATAATGCTAGGGCGCTGAGATTTAGCAATTATGATGGCGATCCTGTGTATTCCAATGAGAAGTTACAAACACTTTTCTTTGCTCACTATGAAAAACTGGCGAAAAGCTCCCAAACTATGGCAAATTCATTCGCAAAGATGGCGGGTGAAGATTGTGAAAGACGGCGGAAACATATAAATAGGTTTTAGAAGAAAGGGCGTGTCAATAAAAAATTGATCTGCACCCCAAAAGTTGGACGAATAACCAACCAATAAGGTGCAGATTTTTATGACCAAATACAACCAATCATTCAAACAACAGGTCATGTATATTTCAGTATAATTGACATTGATACGCCTATTTAGCCATCTAAACGTCTAAAAAATCCTTGACAATCCCTCCCATAATCGGTAGTTTATTTGCATCATACAATTACTTATCCCCTAAAAATAGGATCATCAATGGCAGTACAGAAAATTACCCTATTTGAGCAAGCTCCGCTCGACCTTGTATTGGGGGGAAAACTTGAGCATATTGATGTTGCTTACCAAACCTATGGTGAGTTGAATGCGGATAAAAGTAATGCCGTCTTGTTGTGCCATGCCTTAACCGGAGATGCAGAACCCTATTCTACGGAACCCCATGCCACAGGGTGGTGGCAGAGTTTTATGGGAAAGGGATTGGCCTTTGATACAGAGAAATATTTCTTTATTTGTTCCAACGTGTTAGGCGGTTGTAAAGGTACAACGGGACCTGCGTCAATTAATCCTAAAACGGGTAAACCTTATGGAAGTCAATTTCCCAATGTGATTGTACAAGACATTGTGCGAGTACAAAAAGCCTTACTTGATTATCTCGGGATTACGCATTTACATGCGGTGGTCGGTGGATCTTTTGGCGGGATGCAAGCTACGCAATGGGCGGTGTATTATCCTGATTTTGTGGATAATGTGGTGAATCTTTGTTCTTCCTTAACCTTTAGTGCAGAGGCGATTGGGTTTAACCATGTGATGCGACAAGCCATTTTGAACGATCCCAATTTTAATCGTGGCGATTATTATGAGGGCGAACCGCCAGCAAAAGGATTAGCCATTGCTCGGATGTTGGGCATGTTGACGTATCGTACGGATGTGCAGTTAGCCAAAGCCTTTGGGCGTGCGACCAAAGCCGAGGGGCAGTATTGGGGCGATTGGTTTCAAGTGGAAAGTTATTTGACCTATCAGGGCAAAAAATTCCTTGAGCGCTTTGACGCCAATAGTTATTTGCATTTATTGCGAGCGTTAGATTTGTATGATCCTGCGCTAGGGTTTGATAATATAAAAACAGCCTTAGCACGGATTAAGGCTCGTTATACCTTAGTGGCAGTGACCAATGATCAACTGTTTAAAATTAATGACTTGCGCAAGAGTAAAACCTTGTTGGAGCAAGCACAGGTAAATTTGCAATATTTTGAATTTGCCTCGGATTACGGGCATGATGCGTTTTTAGTGGATTATGATATTTTCGACAGCAAAATTAGGGCTGGTTTGGAAAATGCCAATGCTCCCCCAACTAGTATAATGATTGATTTTATGATATAACTAGGCTAACAGTAGTTAGCCTTTTTATTTGGGAAAAAACCATGCTAAATACCACCGCACTTACCCTTAAATCCACCCCTTTAACCCAAACCACGCTGATTGAGGCCTCTGCCGGAACCGGTAAGACATATACCATGGCGAGCTTGTATATTCGTTTGCTATTGCAAGTGGGTGAACATAATTTTTCTCGTCCATTGTCAGTGGAAGAAATCTTAGTCGTGACCTTTACCGAAGCCTCGACGCAAGAGTTAAAAGAACGTATTCGTCAGCGAATTCATTTATCCAGAAAACAGCTAATGGCCTATCAAGTCACGCCGGATAAAGCCGTGTTTAAGGATAATCAAGCGTTAGCGGAAGTGGTTGACTATATTGAGGATATGGATCTTGCCATCCAACGTTTACGTTTAGCTGAACAAAATATGGATTTAGCCTCGATTTATACGATTCATGGTTTTTGCCGTCGTATGTTAATGCAATATGCTTTTCATTCTGGTATTCATTTTGAATTGGACTTGGTGAAAGATGAAACCCTGTTATTGAAACGTTTTGCCACAGAATATTGGCGTGAG
The DNA here is from genome assembly GCF_051851525.1 of Lonepinella sp. BR2357. Lineage (NCBI taxonomy): Bacteria > Pseudomonadati > Pseudomonadota > Gammaproteobacteria > Pasteurellales > Pasteurellaceae > Lonepinella > Lonepinella sp. BR2357. Next base: position 2,483 of record NZ_JBPDVG010000015.1, read on the forward strand.
CATTTTTATTCGCTTTCTTATGAATGTACCGATTTTATTCATCGTAAATTAGGTTCCCCAACCCAAGTATTAGAGCAGATTAAATCCTATGTGAATGGCGAATCCTTAAAAGTGAAGATAAATGCACCGCAGTTATTGGCGTATTCCTTGGCTGATTTCTTACAACAATATGTACAGCAAGGCTTGCAACAAATTCAACGCTTAAAACAGCAATGGCAACAAAGTGCGGTGGAAATTCGTCAATTAATTGAGAATGAGTTAGCCAAAAAATATGCAAAAGGTGAGAAAAAACGGTTAAAACGTACCAATTTTAAGTCGAATTTGGTGCCAAATTGGTTAAAGCAAATGGAATGTTGGGCAAAGGCGGCCTATCAGTTTGATTTTCCAGATTGCGTGAAATATTTCTCGCAAGCCAATTTAAATACGCTTTACGTAGAGGAGGGGGCGGAACCCTTATCTCACCCACTGTTTGCTCAAATTGATGATATCAATCAAATTGACTTTGCATTGTATCAACGTATTGTGTTGTATCACTATATGCAAGCGTTAAACCAAAAAATGATTGCCTATAAATTGGATCATGCCGATAAAAGTTTTAACGATTTATTGCGTCTGTTGCGTGATGCGTTGTTGTCTGAACAAGGAGAGGAATTAGCCCAGCGTATTCGTCAACAATATCCTTTTGCCATGATTGATGAATTTCAGGATACCGATAACCAACAATATCAAATTTTTTCTAAAATTTATCAACACCAAGCAGATTGTGGTTTTATTATGATTGGTGATCCGAAACAGGCTATTTATAAATTCCGTGGTGCGGATATTTTTACCTATTTACAAGCCAGTCAACAAGCCCAACAATGTTTTACTCTGGACAAAAATTACCGTTCCAATGGTGCGTTAATTACAGCCATTAATCACTTGTTTGATTTCCCTTATCCCTTTATACATCAAGAGATTGGCTTTCAGCCTGTTGGAGAGGGGAAAATGCAAGCCGATTTTTGGTTTCAGGGCAAAAAACAGGCGCCTTTCGCTTTTTATTGGGAAGAACGGCGAGATGGCAACAATAACGTGTCGGAAAGCGAAATAAAGCAATTATTTGCAGACACCTGTGCCAATACCATTGCCCAATGGTTAAAAAGTGCGGAGAAAAGAACCGCAGTTTTTGCCAAAGGCGTGCTCTCTCTCCTTGAGGCAAAACCTGTGCAAGATAATGATATTGCGGTATTGGTGGAAAATTGGCGTGAGGCGGAATTAATTCAACAAAGTTTACGTAAACGGGGCATTGCGTCAGTGTATTTGTCGGATCGCAGTAATATCTTTGATAGTGATGAGGCAGTAGAGTTGAGCCGAATTTTACAAGCCTGTCTAACGCCACAAAATACCCGAGCGATTTTAAATGCCTTATCGACCAGTTTATTTGCGTTGACTGCGGATGAAATTAATCAGGTTAAACAACAAGATAGTTTGCTTGAAAAATGGGTTGAACGGTTTGAATATTGTCAACAGCGTTGGCGTCATCAAGGCGTGTTGGCAATGTTGTATGCGCTGTTGTTGCAGACGGATAGCCAACAATCAAGTATTTTGGCTCGCATGAAAGCGATGTCAAATGGGGAACGGCGAGTCACCAATTTATTACATTTAAGCGAACTTTTACAACAAGCCAGTGCGACACAAGAAAGTGAAACCAGTTTATTGCGTTGGTTCGATTTACAAATTCAAAATAAACAAGAACGAGATGATGAACAACCGCTACGTTTGGAAAGTGAAAATCAGCTTGTGAAAATCGTCACTATTCATAAATCCAAAGGCTTGGAATATGGCTTGGTGTGGTTGCCGTTTATCGCTTTTTCAACCCTTAAATCTGCGACGATCAGCACCTATCATGACGAACAGGATAAACAGGAATATTGGGATATTCAGTCGCAATATACAGAATTAACGGTGCAAGAAAGTATGGCTGAAAAGATGCGTTTGCTTTATGTGGCATTGACCCGAGCGAAATATCAGGTCAATATCACCTTGCCAACGAGTCTGCAGGCAGACTGGACTGCGATTTGGTATGCCTTAACGCAAGGGCAGATTGGGTTAGACCCCTCTCCGAACAACAAGGATGATAGCCAGACGTTATTAATGAATTTGCAACAAAAATGGGGCGAAGACAACTTAACTTTTCAGCCTATTTTAAATGAGGGGCATGGAGAGGCAGAATCTGAAAAGCAAGCTACGCAACAAGCAACTGTCGAACTGCTTAATGCCGCCGTGTTTGAGCAAGAGATCGAACGGGATTGGACATTATCAAGCTTTACGGCGTTAGTACAAAATCATCAACGGCATCAACAAAAAACGGGGGGACAGTCACCGATATTCGCACAAAGTGCGGTGGAAAATCATCAGGTTTTTGATGGTGTAAAAGATAATGATCAGTGGGTAAATACCGCTGTGTTAGGCTCAGTGGGCAATCACAGCTTGGATTGGCATGGTTATCCGTCACAGAGAGCGCCGGTTGATTTTCCTTATAGCGCAAAAGTCGGTACCTTGTTACATGAATTATTAGAAAAAATACCTTTTAACTTGCCGTTATCCGATGAAGTAGTGGAAAAATATCGCCAACGTTTAGGTTTAGATGATAGTTGGCAAGCGCCTTTTACGCAATGGATCACGCAAATATTGCATACCCCGCTATTGGCAGATGGTTTGCAACTTGCTCAATTACCGTCTAAAGATTGCTTAAAAGAATGGCAATTCTATTTTAATTTGCACCGCACTTTTGATGTTAAGGCTTTTAATCATGCGTTAGAAAAACATCACCCATATTGGCAAAGCCCATGGCAATTTGATGAAATTCAAGGCATGTTACGAGGCTTTATTGACTTGGTTTTTCGTCATCAAGGCAAATACTATATTGTGGATTATAAATCCAATTTATTGGGTAAATCACCGCAAGATTATCAACCTGATCAGTTAGTTAAGACCATGCAACAAGAACATTATGATCTGCAATATGTCCTTTATGTGTTGGCGTTAAATCGTTATTTACGTTTACGTGATCCGGATTATGATTATGAAAGCCATTTCGGTGGAGTGATCTATACTTTCTTACGAGGAATGAACGGCGAAACCACCTCTGGTGTCTTTTTTGATCGACCAAAGGAAGACTTAATCTCAACATTGGAGGCCTTATTCCATGCTTAATTTATTATTTACCCTTTGCCAACAGCAACATATTAGCCAAGCGGATTATTATTTTGCTAAATTGATTGCCGATAAACAGCAAGGTTTGGGCTATTCAGACACCCAACAGCAATTAGCCATTTTATTGGCGGCACTTTGCCAACATAGCTTATCGCAAGGCAATACTTGTTTGTTTTTAGATCAGGATTTAGCCCACCATTATTTTGGTTTGCGTTCGGTTAAAGATGAACATCATGTGGATTATATCGCTCAAATAGAGCAAAAAATTGACCATTTGCCGTTATCACAATGGGCCGAAGTATTGCAAGATCATGTGGCTTTTACGATCAATCCAACGGAAAAAGTCGCACCGCTTGTGTTGCAACATAATGCGCTTTATTTTTACCGCACTTGGCAAGATGAATACCGTTTAGCCGACTATATAAAAAGTGCGGTGAAAAATACCGCAGATCTTGATACTGCAAAAATTAAGCAGAGTCTACAACGTTATTTTGGTGACGTTGGGGCGAATACGAATTGGCAAAAAATAGCGGTAGCAGTGGCGTTACGACAATCTTTTTGTGTCATTTCTGGCGGGCCGGGTACCGGCAAAACCTATACAGTGGCACGTTTATTGGCGGTGCTGCAACAATTACATCAAGGCCAATTAAAAATTGGTTTAGCTGCGCCCACGGGTAAGGCTGCTGCACGATTAAGTGAGAGTATTTCGGCAGAATTTAATCCGAAAGTGCCTACTGAAGAAACGCTGAAACTGCAATGCTTGCTCAAGCAAGATGGCTTATTTGAAAAAATGCCAACCTCAGCACAAACCTTACATAGCTTATTGGGTGTGCGACCTTTTACAGAGCAGACAAAATATCATGCGCAACAGCCCTTGCCTTATGATGTGTTAATTATTGATGAAGCCTCAATGATTGATTTATCTTTGATGAATAAACTGAGATCTGCTCTTGCGCCGCATTGTAAATTGATTTTATTAGGCGACAAGGATCAGCTTTCTTCCGTTGAGGCAGGCGCGATTTTAGGGGAACTAGGGGAATTTTTAGGGCTGTATTTTGATTCGCAACGACAAAAAAATATTGCTTGTTACGATCAAGATTTTACCGATTATTTAACCGAGGTGACAGGGGAAAAATTAGTCGTCAGTGAAACGCCATTATCACCGATTTCCCGTTGTCTATGTTATTTGCCAGACAGCCGTCGCTTTGATGAACATTCGGGCATTGGCCATTTAGCCACCGCCGTGAATAATATTGCGCCAACTTGTGGTGAAAAAAGTTGGGCGTTATTCCAACAAAACGCAATGGCTGACCAACTACATGTGGTGGAATTTTCATCCTCAATAGAAATGGATGAAAAGGCCTTTATGCAAGATTGTGTGCGGCCTGTAGTGCAAAGTGCGGTGCAAAATTATCGAGATTATTTAGCATATTTACAGCAACATTCGTCACCATTAGAGAATTCAGATTATCAAGTTTTATTTGAGAAATTTAATGCCGTGCGTTTTTTAACGGCTTTGCGAGGCGGTGAATTGGGCGTGGAAAAACTGAATCAGCGGATTGCGTATGCCTTACAACAAGCTGGGCTAGTGAGTTTTAAAAATGAACGAGATTGGTATTTGGGTAAACCGATAATGATTACGCAAAATGATCGTAACGTGAATTTAGCTAATGGTGATATTGGCATTTATGTGGGGAATAATCAGGTCTGTTTTGATAGTTTGGATAAGCAAGGAAAATACCGCTTGATTTCTCGCCATCGGATTCCTGTGCAATATGAGCCAGCTTATGTGATGACGGTACATAAATCACAGGGATCTGAATTTAACCATACCTTGTTGGTGTTACCGCCGAATAATACGCCAGTATTAAGCAAAGAATTGATTTACACGGCCATTACTCGAGCAAAAAAAGAATTTACGGTATTTTGTCGTAAAGCGGTGTGGCAAGCGGCAGTGCAGCGAAAAAGCAAGCGGCAATCTGGGCTAAAATTTGCGTTGGATCAATAAATGCTAATAAAATTCAGAAAAAACGTTAAAAACTTGCGTTAGCGCAATAATTGTTGCTCTGAAATACCTTACAATCGTTTTCGTTTTATCGGAAAAGGATGTAATTATGAGTAGTTTTTTTGTCACTGGGACAGATACGAATGTGGGGAAAACCGTGGCGACACGGGCGATTATTCAAGCATTACAAGAACATCATGTTGAGGTTGTGGGATATAAACCGATTGCTTGTACGCAAGATGAAGAAGCCATCGAAAATGATGTGGTACAAGAGGGGGATTATGGCGCAGAGGACAATGCGGATGTATTAACCTTGATGAAAACCACGCAGCAAGTGGTGAGCTATCGAGATATTAATAGTTATACCTTTGGGCATACCATGCCGTTGTTTACGGATCAGGGGGAGCAAATCCAACTGGAAAAAATTAACCAAGATTTAGATCGCTTAAATCAACGCTATCAAACCGTGGTGGTGGAGGGGTGTTTTGGTTGGTTGTCACCGATTAATAAGCATTTTAGCTTTGCCGATTGGGTGGTGACGCACCAAATGCCTGTGGTTTTAGTGGTGGGCATTAAAGAGGGTTGTATTAATCATACGTTGCTCACGGTACAGTCGATGCTTCATCTTGGTGTACCATTAATTGGTTGGATTGCTAACCGTATTAACCCTTGTTTAGGGCATTATGCGGAAATGATTGACACCTTGCGTAGTAAAATTGAGGCGCCCTTATTAGGGGAAATTCCCTATATTTATAAGCCCGAAACTCAAGATGTAGGAAAATATATGACCAATATTGAGCGTTTAACCTATTTAAAAACAGAATGGGCCAGATAATCCCTAATTTTCGATAATATATTTACCGATAGCGATTTATGCTGTCGGTTTTTTTGTGTTGAGTTCTAAATTGTGAAGATTTTCCCGATCTCGTTCTAAATTCTGATATTTCATGCTTTGTTAATAAATTGTTATGTTATACTTTGAGAAAAGAGAATAACTATACTGAGAGGAATGCATTATGCAACAAAAAACTTTCTTCGGGCATCCTTATGCGTTGTCTAGCCTGTTCCACGTTGAATTGTGGGAGCGTTTTTCATTCTATGGAATGAAAGCCATTTTGTTCCTGTACTTGTATTATGAATATACAAAGGGTGGATTAGGTATTGATAAGAATATCGCCGGTGGTATTGTCGGTGCCTATGGGGGAAGTGTTTATTTGTCCTGTTTAGTCGGCGGTTGGGTGGCTGACCGTGTATTAGGGGCAGAAAGAACCTTGTTTTATTCGGGTATTGTGGTGATGCTTGGGCATATTATGTTGGCCCTTGTGTCTGGATTAGAGGGGCTGATACTAGGGATGATCTTGATTGCATTAGGTAGCGGTGGCGTGAAAACCACAGCCAGTGCAACGTTGGGATCTTTATATGAAACCGATGATACACGCCATATGCGAGATGCGGGATTCTCTATTTTTTATATCGCTATTAATATCGGGGCATTATTGGGGCCGTTATTAACAGGAATATTGCAACAATCTTACGGTTTCCATTATGGATTCGGTGCGGCGGCTATCGGAATGGCATTAGGCTTAATCATATATTCTCGTGGCCGTAAAAATCTACCACAACGTCCGGTACCCAACCCGTTAAATCGCAAAGAAAAAATTAAATCAGGGGTATCTTGGACTGTGTTACTTGTGGTTATTGTGGCGACTATTTTATCTGGATTCCTCACTTTACAAAACTTCCCACAAGTCTTGTTAATCTGTGTGATCTGCTTAACAATCGGTTATTTTGTCCGTTTGCTCATCAGTCGTGATGTGGAAAATAAAGGCAATATTGTGGCGTTTATTCCGCTATTTATTGTGATTAGTATTTTCTGGTCCTTATGGGCGCAGTTTGATACGGCTATGATTTTGTATTTTGAACAAACAATCGATCGCAATATTTTCGGTTTCTCCGTGCCTATCGCATGGTTAGGTTCATTGCAAAGTTTATGGGTGATCATGTTAGCCGGTTTACTTGCGACACTTTGGACAAAAATGGGCGATAAACAACCGAAAACACCTTTAAAATTTGCTATTTCCATGTTGTCATTAGGCATCACTTATTTTGCTTTCTCTGTCATGGTATTGGCGCAAGGATCCAGTTTCTTATTATTCTTTTTCTTTATTTTGTTGATTACTGTCAGTGAATTATTGTTAAGCCCAGTCTCCTTATCTTTAGCGACCAAAATTGCACCGAAAAATTTCCAAGCCTCTATGGTGGCCTTAACGTTCTTGTCTTATTCCCTCGGATTCACGCTTAGTGGTGTGATCTTTAAGAATGGGTTTGATGAAAGTGATCCAACCAGTTTCTATGAAATGATTGGTGGCATAGGGTTGGTCACAGCGGTTATCCTGTTATTATTGGTGCCAACCCTGAATCGGTTACTCAAAGGCAAGGATTAATTTTCGTTAATTTAGCTTAAAAGAGAGCAAATTTGCTCTCTTTTTTATTGAGCGTCATAAAATATACATAAAAATGACAAATTCTATTAAAAATCACGTGATTTTTTAATAAGTTAATATTATCATTAAGCGTATTTTTGAAAAACACATTAAATTTAAGAAGGGTAGGTATGCAAAACCTTAAAGAGATTACGGAACAGGCTCGGGTAGCCTTGGATGAATTACAGGACAAAGGCTTAGACGCGTTAGAAAATTTCCGTGTAGAATATTTTGGTAAAAAAGGACATTTTACCCAATTAATGCAAGGGTTGCGTGATGTGGCGGCCGAAGAACGTCCTGCGGTGGGGGCGAAGATTAATGAAGCCAAACAAGCTATTTTAGATCATTTAAATGCAAAAAAAGAGCAGTTGGAACAAGCCGTATTAAATGCCAAATTAGAACAAGAACGTGTGGATGTCAGTTTACCGGGTCGCAAAGTTGAAACGGGTGGCTTACACCCTGTGGCGATTACCATTGAACGGGTAGTGAAATTCTTCTCGGAATTAGGTTTTTCGGTGGAAAGTGGGCCAGAAGTGGAAAGCGATTATTATAACTTTGATGCCTTGAATATTCCAAAACATCACCCCGCACGCGCCGATCACGATACGTTCTGGTTTAACCCTGAATTATTGTTACGCACCCAAACTTCTGGCGTGCAAATTCGCACCATGGAGAAAATGCAACCGCCAATTCGGATTATGGCGCCAGGTCGGGTTTATCGTAATGACTACGACCAAACCCATACGCCAATGTTCCATCAGATTGAATTGTTGTATGTGGATAAAAAAGCCAATTTCACGGAATTAAAAGGCTTGTTACATGATTTCTTACGGGCATTTTTTGAAGAAGATTTACAAGTGCGTTTCCGTCCCTCTTATTTCCCGTTTACTGAGCCATCTATTGAAGTGGATATTATGCGTCAAAATGGAAAATGGTTGGAAGTCTTAGGTTGCGGCATGGTACATCCAAATGTGTTACGCAATGTCGGTATTGACCCAAATGAATACAGCGGTTTCGCTGTGGGGATGGGGGTTGAGCGTTTAACCATGTTACGCTACAACGTCACAGATTTACGATCTTTCTTTGAAAATGATCTGCGTTTCTTAAAACAATTTAAATAATTGGGAGAGAGATAAAATGAAAAAATTAGCCATCATGGCGTTAGCATTATTCTCAGGTTCAGTATTGGCTGTAACAGAAAATGTTTCAATTGAACCATCTTCAGTGGTGAAACCACTCGTGGAACTGTTTGTGTTGGATGTTTCAGGTAAAGAAATGAAGTTAATGAAAAGCACTCAATTATCACGTTCAAAACCACGTAATTTATGTATTGCGATTTCAAATGTCGAAATTTACGATCAAAATCGTTTAGTAGAATATTTTGTTTCTCCTGCACCGATGGTGATGACATCACCCGGATCAGAAATTCAGGTGGACGAAAATAAAAAGGGATTTTTAGTTATAACGCCATTAAAAAAGTCTGACATTAAGAATAATGTAGCATCAAAATGCTGGAAATTTGATGAAAAAGACCCTATTGGAAAATATAAATTAGATGTTCAATTTAATAATATTGTGTTCAAAGGCCTGTCATTTGAAGTATTGAAATAAGAGAGAAGAATAGATGAAATTTAGTGAACAATGGGTCAGAGAATGGGTAAATCCTGCCATTACCACCGAACAATTATGCGACCAGATTACCATGCTAGGTTTAGAAGTGGATGGCGTGGAAAGTGTTGCGGGCGAATTTAGCGGTGTAGTTGTTGGGGAAGTGGTTGAATGCGCTCAACATCCTGACGCAGATAAATTACGTGTGACCAAAGTCAATGTGGGTGGTGAACGTCTATTAGATATTGTTTGCGGGGCGCCAAACTGTCGTCAAGGCTTAAAAGTCGCCTGTGCAACAGAGGGGGCGGTATTACCCGGTGATTTTAAAATTAAGAAAACCAAATTACGTGGTCAACCCTCCGAAGGGATGTTGTGTTCTTTCAGTGAACTTGGCATTACAGAAGATCACAGTGGCATTATTGAATTGCCGGCTGATGCACCAATAGGGACTGATTTACGTGATTATTTACAATTAAATGATCAAGCGATTGAAATTAGTTTAACCCCAAACCGTGCAGATTGTTTGAGTATTGCGGGGATTGCTCGTGAGTTAGGAGTGGTCAATAAACTGGCGGTAAATGCACCGCAGTTTGCTAAAGTGCCAGTGACGATCAGCGATAAAGTTGAAATTAAGGTATCTGCACCCGAGGCTTGCCCTCGTTATTTATTGCGTGCCGTGAAGAATGTCAATGTCAAAGCGGCTACGCCAATGTGGCTAAAAGAAAAGTTACGCCGTTGTGATATTCGTTCTATCGATCCGATTGTAGACATTACAAACTACATCCTACTTGAACTTGGTCAACCTATGCACGCTTTTGATGCGGAAAAAGTGACGCAACCATTTGATGTGCGTATGGCCAAAGAGGGGGAGCAATTAGTCTTATTAGATGGTTCAACAGCAACCTTACAACCCAATACTTTAGTGATTGCCGATCAAACCGGTCCTTTAGCCATGGCGGGGATTTTTGGTGGTCAAACCAGTGGCGTAGATGCGGAAAATACAAAAGAGGTGATTTTAGAGGCGGCTTTCTTTAATCCTTTAGCGATTACTGGACGTGCTAGACAATATGGCTTACACACCGACAGCTCACACCGTTTTGAGCGTGGCGTTGATTTTGAGTTAGCTCGTCAAGCCATGGAACGAGCCACGGCCTTATTGATTGAAATTTGTGGCGGTCAAGCGGGTGAAATTTGCGAAGTGGCAAGTGAGGCACATTTGCCGAAAGTCAAACAAGTTCAATTACGTCGTGAGAAATTAGACAGCTTATTGGGGCATTATATTGATAATGATACGGTTACTGATATTTTCCAACGTTTAGGTTTTGCGGTGAGTTTTGCCAATGATGTTTGGACGGTCACCTCAACCAGCTGGCGTTTTGATATTGAAATTGAAGAAGATTTAGTGGAAGAAGTGGCTCGTATTTACGGCTATAATGAAATTCCGAATAATTCACCGTTAGCCCATTTAAAAATGCGTGAACATCATGAGGCAGAGGTGGATGTATCTCGCTTAAAAACCGCGTTAGTGGGAAATGATTTCTATGAGGCGATTACATACAGCTTTGTGGATCCGAAAATTCAGCAATTATTACACCCCGATCAACCGGCGTTGATGTTACCGAATCCGATTTCGGTGGAAATGTCGGCTATGCGTGTTTCCTTATTAACAGGCTTGCTCGGGGCGGTATTGTATAATCAAAACCGTCAACAAAACCGCATTCGTTTATTTGAATTAGGTTTACGTTTTATTCCAGATGAAAAAGCCGAATTTGGCGTACGTCAAGAACGAGTATTTAGTGCGGTGATGACGGGTTCCCGTTTAAATGAACATTGGGCGAGTAAAGCAGAAACTGCGGATTTCTTTGATCTAAAAGGGTATTTAGAAAATCTTTTATCCTTGACGGCTTATGCAAATGAGGTTAAATTTATTGCTAAAGCTTTCCCTGCATTTCACCCTGGCCAATCGGCAGCGATTGTCTTGCATGGTGAAGAAATCGGCTTTATCGGGCAAATTCACCCAAGTATTGCACAAAAAATTGGCTTAAATGGTAAAGCCTTTGCTTGTGAAATTTTGGTGGATAAAATTGCACAACGTAAAGTGGCCGTGGCGAAAGAGATTTCAAAATTCCCAGCCAACCGTCGTGATTTAGCCTTAGTGGTGGAAAATCATGTGGCTGCCAGTGATGTGCTTGAGGTGTGTCGCACGGTAGCGGGTGAAAAACTGACTGGCGTGAATTTATTTGATGTTTACCAAGGTCAAGGGGTGCCAGAGGGGTATAAGAGTCTGGCGATTAGCTTAACCATTCAAGACACTGAAAAAACCTTGGAAGAAGATGATATTAATGCGGTGATTTCTGTTGTATTAACCGAATTAAAACAACGTTTTAATGCTTACTTGAGAGATTAATTATGACATTGACAAAAATTGAAATTGCAGAAAACCTCATTGACAAATGTGGATTAACCAAACCCGAAGCAAAAGAATTTGTAGAAGGGTTTTTTGAGCAGATTCGTGTTTTCTTAGAAAGCGGCGAAGATGTAAAATTATCGGGTTTTGGTAATTTTGAATTACGTGATAAATCCACTCGCCCAGGACGTAATCCTAAAACCGGCGAAAGCGTACCGGTTTCAGCACGTCGTGTGGTGGTGTTTAGACCAGGTCAAAAATTACGTGCTCGAGTAGAAAAAGCAAAACCAAAAGGTTAAACTTTATGCGAAAAGCCGTTCATTTTGCTGATGAATGGCTTTAACACAACGTTAACGCAAAATAATAAAAAGGAAGATCGATGAACTATTCTCAGCGATTAGGTTTTCTATTCTTATTAATCCCCTTATTTTTAACAGGGTGTTCTTCGTCTTCGCCATTTTCTTCTGCGGATACAGAAGATTATGACGGGATTAATTATAAAGGTCAGTTAAATGACCCGATCATGGTGATCACCTTATTAAGCGAACAACAGCGAGAATGGGCGGGAGTGCCTTATTTATTAGGTGGAAATACCCGATCGGGTGTGGATTGCTCAGGATTTACCCGCACGACGTTTAAAGACCGTTTTAACATTCAGCTTCCTCGAACAACAAAAGAACAATCTCATTATGGGAAAAAAGTGCCTCGTTCACAAATTCAAACAGGCGATTTAGTTTTCTTTAAAACAGGGCGAGGGCCTTTCGGCTATCACGTGGGCATTTACGTGAAAGAAGATAAATTTTTACATGCGTCAACCAAAGGTGGGGTGATTTATTCCTCATTAAACAGCCCTTATTGGACCAAGGTATTTTGGCAAGCTCGCCGAATTTAAGGGATAACGTTATTCGTGATGTTTCCTAAATTTTGACGTCATTGTCATTTATTATTACATTTGCTTTATTTGGACATTCTTATGCAAGCTAAATACAGAAAAAATTATCGTACTCCCGATTTTACTATTCAACACATTTCTCTTGATTTTCAATTAGATCCCGTTCATACCGTGGTCACAGCGGTCAGCCAAGTGGTGCGTTTAAATCCAGAATCAACTAGCTTACGTTTAGACGGACATAGCTTTCAATTTGCCAGTATTAAATTAAATGGCACCGATTTTACCGCCTATCAACAAGATAAAGAAAGTCTCACCTTAGATTTAAGCGAACTAAGTGCTGAAAGTGCGGATCAATTTACGCTAGAAATTGTGACGTATTTGGTACCATCAGAAAATACCTCATTACAAGGCTTGTATCAATCGGGCGATGGCATTTGTACACAATGTGAAGCAGAGGGGTTCCGTCAAATAACCTATATGCTTGATCGTCCCGATGTCTTAGCTCGTTATGATGTCACCATCACCGCAGATAAAAGCAAATATCCGTATTTATTATCCAATGGTAACCGCATTGCACAAGGGGATTTAGATGATGGTCGTCATTGGGTACAATGGCAAGATCCATTCCCGAAACCTTGTTATTTGTTTGCCTTAGTAGCGGGGGATTTTGATTTATTACAAGACCATTTTGTCACCAAAAGTGGCCGTGATGTGTTGCTTGAATTATATGTGGACCGTGGCAATTTAAATCGTGCCGAGTGGGCCATGCAAAGCCTGAAAAAATCCATGAAATGGGATGAAGATCGCTTTGGGTTAGAATATGATTTAGATATTTACATGATTGTGGCGGTGGATTTCTTTAATATGGGTGCCATGGAAAATAAAGGCTTGAATGTATTCAACTCGAAATTTGTGTTAGCCAACCCACAAACCGCCACTGACACCGATTATTTGGATGTAGAACGGGTGATTGCCCACGAATATTTTCATAACTGGACAGGAAACCGTGTGACTTGCCGTGATTGGTTCCAATTAAGCTTAAAAGAGGGCTTGACTGTTTTCCGTGATCAGGAATTTTCTTCCGATACGGGATCACGTGCAGTAAATCGTATTCAAAATGTACAATACTTGCGTACCCTGCAATTTGCCGAAGATGCAAGCCCAATGTCGCACCCTATCCGTCCAGAAAAAGTATTAGAAATGAATAACTTCTATACGGTGACTGTGTATGAAAAAGGGGCGGAAGTGATTCGCATGATGCACACCTTATTGGGCGAAAAACGTTTTCAAAAAGGCATGCAACTGTATATTGCGGAAAATGACGGTAAAGCAGCCACTTGTGAAGATTTTGTGTCTGCCATGGAACGGGCGTCAGGGGTGGATTTAACCCAATTCCGCCGTTGGTATAGCCAATCTGGCACGCCAGAATTAACCGTTACGGACAGCTATGATGAGAAAAAACACAGCTATAAATTGATTGTGTCCCAAATGACGCCGCCGACAGCGGATCAAATGAATAAAGTGAATTTACATATTCCGCTTAAAATTGCCTTGTATAATCAAAAAGGCATTCCATTTACCTTATTGAAAAATGGCGAATTGGTGGATGACGTCTTGAATGTCACGGAAAATGATCAGGTATTTGAATTCCATGATATTACGAGCCGCCCCGTGCCAGCGTTATTGTGTGATTTCTCTGCCCCCGTTAAATTAGATTATGATTACAGCCCTGAACAGTTAGTGATCTTATTAAAATCTGCGCAAAATGAGTTTGTGCGTTGGGATGCGGTGCAAATGTTATTCAGCTTAGAATTACGCCGTTTATTAGAAGCCTATAAAAATGGCCTACCACTTGAATTTTCTCCAGAAATGTTAACCGCACTTTCTCAAGTATTAAGCAACTATCAAAGCAATATTGAGTTAACCACCTTGATATTAACGTTGCCAAAAGAAACGGAATTTGCAGAGCAATTTAAAGTGATTGATCCAGAGGGCATTGCCATTGTATGTGATTTTATGCAACGCACTTTAGCAGAAAGCCTGAAAGCGCAATGGCTAGATACCTATAATCAAATTCGTTTAGAGGATTATCAAATTAATACGCAAGACATTGCAAAACGTGCCTTACGTAATCTTTGCTTGCATTATTTAGCCTTTACCGAGGTGGGTAATGTCTTAGTGAATAAACATTATTTGCATGCCAACAACATGACTGATAGCCTTGCTGCATTACAGGCTGCCGGCAAAGCGCAATTAGCTTGCCGTGATAGCCTGATGGCGGATTTTGAACAAAAATGGCAACAAGATGGCTTAGTGATGGATAAATGGTTTAATTTACAAGCCACCCGTCCTGACGAAAATGTGTTGAGCATTGTCCAACAACTTATGGATCACCCAAGTTTTAATTTTAACAATCCAAACCGCTTGCGTGCTTTGGTGGGCAGTTTTATTAATCAAAATCCACGGGCATTCCATGCGGTAGATGGTTCGGGTTATCGTTTCTTAACGGAAATTTTGCTCCGCTTAAATCAAAGTAACCCACAAGTGGCCGCCCGTTTAATTGAGCCATTAGTGCGTTTTAGACGTTACGATAGCCAACGTCAACAGTTGATGAAACGTGCGTTACAACGCTTATTTGAAGTGGAAAATCTGTCTCGAGATTTATTTGAGAAAATTGAAAAAGCGTTAAATAGTTAGTTGAACCCTCACCCTAGCCCTCTCCCAACGGGAGAGGGAATATTATAGCGAGCGTTATTTTTATGTATTCCCTAATCCGTAAAGCCTTATTTGCCCTACCGCCAGAAACCGCACATAATGCCACGATTGCTGCCTTGCATTTTGCCCGAAATCCGTTACTTAATAAGCTAGTGAAAAGCCTGTTGGCTTGTCCTACGGGGCAAGCAAAAAACGTAATGGGGCTAACCTTTCCTAATCCTATTGGCCTTGCAGCTGGTGTAGATAAAGACGGTGAAGCCATTGATGGCTTTGCGGCATTAGGTTTCGGTTTTATTGAGGTCGGAACCGTCACGCCATTGGCGCAAGACGGCAATGCCAAACCCCGCCAATTTCGCTTACCCGAAGTCGAGGGAATAATTAACCGTAATGGTTTTAATAACAAAGGGATAGATCATTTAATTGAAAATGTGAAAAAGGCTCGTTTTAACGGCATATTAGGCATTAATATTGGCAAAAACAAAATCACACCGATTGAAAAAGGTAAGGACGATTATCTGTTTTGTTTAAACAAAGCCTATAATTATGCCGATTATATTACGGTGAACATTTCCTCGCCTAATACGCCTGACTTACGTCAATTACAATATGGCGAGGCCTTAGAAGATTTATTACAAAGCATTAAAGCCAGACAACAGATATTGTCGGCGCAATATCATAAATACGTGCCGATTGTGGTAAAAATTGCCCCAGATCTAACCGAGGCAGAACTGGTACAACTGGCGGACACCTTACGCCGTCACAACATGGACGGCGTCATTGCAACCAATACAACAATCGCTCGAGAAAATGTCACAGGTTTAAAATATTCGCAAGAAATCGGTGGATTAAGCGGTAAGCCATTACAACAAAAAAGCACTGCGATTATTCGTCGTTTACAGCAAGAATTGCAAGGTGAAATCCCGATTATAGGGAGTGGGGGAATTGATAGCGTGCCGCATGCACAGGAAAAAATTGAGGCAGGCGCCAGTTTGTTACAGCTTTATTCTGGCTTGATTTATCATGGCCCCGCTTTAGTGAAAGCCTTGGTTAAGAATATCAAATAACAGAATACGAAAGTGCGGTGAAAATAACCGCACTTTTTCCGTTTTAAGTGAAAAAGATGAACGAAAAAATTTACGATCTACATTGCCATAGTACCGCCTCAGATGGCGTGTTAAGCCCCACCGAACTGGTACAGCGAGCGGCCGAAAAAGGGGTAAATGTGTTGGCCTTATGTGATCATGATAGCATTGCAGGATTAGCCGAGGCCAGAACAGCATGCCAAAAGCAAGGTATCCACTTGATTAATGGCGTGGAAATTTCCACCTGTTGGTCAGGGCAAGGGAAAGATCGGGGCATTCATATTGTGGGCTTAGGCTTTGATGAAACTTCGCCAGAAATGACCGCACTTTTAGCCAAACAAGCCGCCTTACGTTTAGAACGAGCGATACAAATTGGCGAAAAATTAGCACAATTAGGAATTCCCGACGCCTATCAAGGGGCCAAAGCCTTAGCCAGTGGGGAAGTCACTCGTGCGCATTATGCCCGTTTTTTGGTGCAAATAGGCAAAGTCTCCAACGATACGCAAGCCTTTAAACGCTATTTATCCGCTAATAAACCCGCCTATGTGAAAGCCGATTGGGTGGATATTGCCACGGCCATTGACGTGATTCATCAGGCTGGAGGGTTGGCGGTATTAGCCCATCCCTTGCGTTATAACATGACCAATCGTTGGATAAAACGTTTAGTGGTGGATTTCAGCCAATGGCATGGTGACGGAATTGAAGTTGCCGGTTGTGGACAATCGCCCGATCAACGCCAATTAATCGCCCGTTGGGCCAATGAACATCAATTATTGGCCTCGGTAGGGTCTGATTTTCATTTCCCTTGTGCTTGGATTGAGTTAGGAAAATCCCTCACCTTGCCTGAAAATGTGATACCGATTTGGCAAAGATTGCTACAATAGGCTTGAAATTGAAATGGAAAGGCTTATAATAAAGAAAGGTCATGGATAGGTAGCGAACCCATCCACTTCCTAGCCGTTAGGCTATTTTGCTTACAACTTCAAGTAGTATATTCAGTATCGCAAACACTTTAATACTACTTGCAAGTGCTAGTAAAACTAGCAACAAGATCAGAGTAATAACTTCTGATGTTTTCACATAAATCACCCCCTTAGTGCTACAAGACTAAGCGACTAGGCAATGTGCTACTGGAATAGCACAACGCCCACGCCGATAGCACGAAAGGGATTATAACACAAACAACTGCTTTTCAAAGTGGTTGTTTGTTTTTTTATATAGTATTGATAAAAAATACAGTAGAATTAATAATAGAACCAAATACAAGGTTTTAGACAGCCCAAAACAGCCACTTTAATCGTGGCTGTTTTTTATCCCCCCTAACTTCAACCCTTGCAAAAATCCCACAAAGGCTTTGACTTTTGCCGCCAAATGGCGACGGTGTGGGTAAATGGCGTGTAAGTCTAGGGTTTGTGGTTTGTAATGGGTTAACAGTTCCACTAATTCACCAGAGGCCAGTTCTTTTTCAATGAGAAAATAAGGCTGATGGATAATGCCTAAGCCGGCTTTAGCCATTTCTACAAGAGTGAGGCCGTTGTTGGAAATGAGTTTGGACGGCATTTTTATGCGTTGAACTTGACCATCATTGTGAGTAAATTCCCAATAAATTTGATTGCCAGAATTTTTGTAGAGCAAACAATCGTGCTGTTGGAGTTCCGTGAGCGTTTGTGGTTGGCCTTTTCGTGCAATATAATCAGGCGAGGCAACGAGGTGCATGGTTGTGGTGGCGAGCTTTTGAGCCACTAAGGAACTGTCTTGCAAGGTGCCGATACGCAAGGCGACATCATATCCCTCCGATAACAGATCAACACGACGATCACTAAAATCCATTTCAATATGCAAATTGGGATTGGCTTTGGTAAAGGCGGCTAAATTCGGGGCAATAAAACGTAAACCAAAATCCATTGGGACAGACACTACAAGGTTGCCTTGTAAGGAAGATGACAGATTACTAACGCTTGCGTCGGCCTCGTGTAATTCTGTTAAAATGGGTTGGCAATGTTGATAATAAACTAAGCCTGCCTCAGTTGGGGAGATTTTTCGGGTTGTGCGTTGCAATAAACGTGTTTGTAATTGTTCTTCCAGTTGAGCGACTAATTTACTCGCCATGGCAACAGAAATATTTTCAAGTTGGGCGGCTTGGGTGAAACTTTGGGTTTCAATCACCTTACAAAAGACCGAAATTGCGTTTAGTTTATCCATTTAACACCCTTTTGAAAAAAAATTGTTGACCTAATAACCATTCCTTAGGCAATATAAAAAAAGAAAGTAATCAATTTTACACAAATTAAATAAAATTAGGTATCTAAATATGAGCAAATCCTTAGTGATTGTGGAATCGCCAGCCAAAGCGAAAACCATTAATAAATATCTGGGCAGTAACTATGTGGTGAAATCCAGTGTTGGACATATCCGTGATTTGCCGACCACAGGGACAGTTAGCGGCGAAAAAGCAAAGCCTACTTCCACCAAAGGACTCAGTGCGGAAGAAAAGGCCAGTATCAAAGCAGAGAAAGATCAGAACGCTTTAGTCAAGCGCATGGGGATTGATCCTTATCATGGCTGGAAAGCCAATTATCAGATTTTGCCAGGCAAGGAAAAAGTCGTGGCAGAATTAAAATCCCTTGCAAAAAAAGCCGACCACATTTATCTGGCCACCGACTTGGATAGAGAGGGGGAGGCCATTGCTTGGCATTTGCGTGAAGTGATTGGCGGGGATGACGAGCGTTTTAGTCGGGTGGTGTTTAACGAAATTACCAAAAACGCCATTAAACAAGCCTTTGAAAAGCCAGAACATTTAAATTTAGACCGAGTGAATGCACAACAAACCCGCCGTTTTTTAGACCGAGTGGTGGGCTTTATGGTGTCGCCGTTACTTTGGAAAAAAGTCGCTCGAGGCTTATCCGCAGGGCGTGTGCAATCGGTGGCGGTGAAATTATTGGTGGAACGTGAGCGTGAAATTAAAGCCTTTTTGCCTGAAGAATTCTGGCAAGTGGCGGTAGATACGCAAACGGCCCAAAAACAAAAAATTCGTTTAGATGTCACCGCACTTCAAGGCAAAAAATTTGAGCCGAAGAACCAACAACAAGCACAAAGTGCGGTGGATTTTTTGCAAAAATCCGCCTTTGTGGTGTCTGATTTAGAAACCAAACCGACCACATCAAAAGCACGTCCACCGTTTATTACCTCCACTTTACAACAAGCGGCCAGCACAAGATTGAGTTTTAGCGTGAAAAAAACCATGATGTTGGCACAACGCTTATATGAGGCAGGTTACATTACGTATATGCGTACCGACAGCACCAATTTAAGTGCGGATGCGTTAAACATGGTTCGTCATTATATTGAACAGCAATTCGGAACGGATTACTTACCCGCCAAACCGAATTTTTATTCCAGTAAAGAAAATGCCCAAGAGGCGCATGAGGCCATTCGCCCCTCTGATGTCAAGGTATTAGCAAGCCAATTATCAGGCATGGAAAAAGATGCTGAACGTTTATATGATTTAATTTGGCGTCAATTTGTGGCGTGCCAAATGCCACAAGCGCAATATGACAGCACCACGTTAACGGTGACAGCAGGGGAGTATGAATTAAAAGCCAAAGGCCGTATTTTACGTTTTGATGGTTGGACAAAAGTCTTGCCGCAATTAACCAAATCGCCTGAAGATCAAGAATTGCCGCCCGTCAAGGTGCAAGACACATTGCAATTAGACGCCGTGTTACCAAGTCAGCATTTTACGAAACCACCGGCACGTTTTACTGAGGCCGCTTTGGTGAAAGAGTTAGAAAAACGAGGTATTGGCCGCCCGTCAACCTATGCAGCAATTATTTCTACCATTCAAGAACGTGGTTATGTACGTACCGAAAACCGCCGTTTTTATGCGGAAAAAATGGGCGAAATTGTGACCGATCGTTTAAATCAATCGTTCAGTGAATTGATGAACTACGATTTCACCGCCAATATGGAAGATACGCTAGATAAAATTGCCAACGGTAGCAAAAATTGGAAAACCGAACTTAATCAATTCTTTAAAGATTTTTCTGAGCAACTTAGCACCGCAGAATTAAATGAACTAGACGGTGGCATGAAACCGAATAGCTTGGTGGAAACGGATATCACTTGCCCAACTTGTGGTCGCAAGATGGCGATTCGCACCGCCAGTACTGGCGTCTTTTTAGGTTGCACAGGCTACGCCTTACCGCCGAAAGAACGTTGTAAAAGCACGGTGAATTTAATTCCAGAGGCAGAACTGTTAAACGTGTTAGACAGCGAAAGCGAGGCGAAAGCCTTGATTGCTCGTAAACGTTGCCCAAAATGTGATGCTGCCATGGACAGTTATTTATTGGATCCGCAACGTAAATTACATATTTGTGGTAATAATCCAAATTGTGATGGTTATGTGATTGAACAGGGCAGTTTCAAAATCAAAGGTTATGACGGCCCTGTGGTGGAATGCGATAAATGCGGTGCGGACATGCACTTAAAACTCGGCCGTTTTGGTAAATACATGGCCTGTACGCAATGTGATAACACCCGTAAAGTGTTGAAAAATGGCGACGTTGCCCCACCAAAAGAAGAGCCAACCCATTTCCCAGAATTGAAATGCGAAAAATCCGACGCTTATTTTGTATTGCGTGATGGCGCAAGTGGCGTATTTATGTCTGCGCATAATTTCCCGAAATCTCGTGAAACAAGAGCACCGAAAGTGGCTGAATTAGCGTTATATCGAGATCGTTTACCTGAAAAATTGCAGTATTTGGCGGAGGCACCACAAAAAGATCCTGAGGGTAATGCGGCGATTGTGCGGTTTAGTCGTAAGGAAAAACGGCAGTATGTGACGTCGGAAAAAGACGGTAAACAGACCAAGTGGATGGTGGATTTTGATGGGAAAAATTGGGTTGAACGGAAAAAATAGGAGAAACCTAGTACTGGCGTACTAGGTTAAGCATAGTAACGCTACGCCGTAGCTTAGAAAAAAGATCTATTTTTTTAACCGCACTTTTATTTATGCTCGTTCAAAATTGGGACCCCGTCTGAACCGCCTGAGCGTTTTGGTATTTTTAGCTAAATTTTGCCTGTCTGAGCATAGCGAGTTCAAAATTTAGCGTGAAGAAAATACCAAATAAGCTCAGAAACAGAAAAGCGGTGAAGTCGGGGCGTGCTTTTCTTTGCCTACTTTCTTTTGCACAAGCACAAAATCCAAAGGATTTTGAACGTTGGCTTTGCCAACGGCACGAAGTGCGAGCGTAGCGAGTAAAAGAAAGTATGGTCGCCATCGGCTAAACCCGATTTAAATTAAACTACTTCTTTAAAATCAATCTGCCGTTCCAACTCAAAATCTTCATCTACTACAGCTACATTTGAAAATTCTTCCTTATCAAACGCCAAATCCCCCTCAACACCTTCCATCACCGCCCCTTTTTTAATCCCTTTAAAATCAAACAATTCCGCATCACACAAATGGGACGGCACAATATCTTGCATCGCACTAAACATCGTTTCCAATCGCCCTGGGTATTGACGATCCCAAGTGTTCAACATCTCTTTCACTACTTGACGTTGCAAGTTCGGTTGCGAACCGCAAAGGTTGCACGGGATAATCGGGAATTGTTTGGCAATGGCGTATTTTTCAATGTCTTTTTCTTTACAATACGCCAGTGGTCGAATCACTATGTGCTTGCCGTCATCGCTGATGAGTTTTGGTGGCATTGATTTGAGTTTGCCGCCATAAAACATATTCAAAAACAAGGTCGCCAACATATCATCACGGTGATGACCCAACGCAATTTTGGTTGCCCCAAGTTCCGTGGCAGTGCGGTATAAAATCCCACGGCGTAAGCGAGAGCAGAGTGAGCAAGTGGTTTTGCCTTCAGGGATTTTTTCTTTCACAATGCCGTAGGTATTTTCTTCCACAATTTTGTAATCCACGCCAATGCTGGCAAGATATTCAGGCAAAATATGCTCAGGGAATCCTGGTTGCTTTTGGTCTAAATTCACTGCCACAATATCAAAATGAATCGGGGCGTTCAGTCTTAAATTGAGTAAAATATCCAACAGCGTATAACTATCTTTCCCGCCCGACAGGCAAACCATCACTTTGTCGCCGTCTTCAATCATATTAAAATCCGCAATGGCATTGCCCACATTACGGCGTAAGCGTTTTTGTAGTTTGTTGAGATTGTAAGTTTGTTTTTTGTCTTGTTCGGTTGTCATTGATGCTATCCATTAAAATTTGATTTGCGTATAGTAAAGGCTAGGCGAAAAAATTCAATAAAAAATTAAAATTTTTACCGCACTTTTTTGTGATGATCAAGAACTTACAATATCAACAAAGATCCTGTATAATCTTTCCCAATTATATCTATTTTCAAAGGTTGTGAGAAATTTTAATGTCTGAAACATCACAAACTATCCCTGAACTGGTGTCGTGGGCGAGAGAACGAGAGTTTTCGCTGTCGCTCAACACCGAACGGCTAGCGTTTTTACTTGCCATTGCACTTTATAATAACGAACGTTTTGACGGCGAGATGCAAGAATCTGATCTGGTGGATATTTTCCGTCAAGTGTCATCTGAATTTGATTATTCTGAGAGTGTCGTCACCCGAGCCAACAATGCCATTAATGATTTAGTGAAACAGCGGTTTTTAAACCGTTTTAGTAGTGATTTCACCGAAGGACTGTCCATTTACCGCTTGACCCCGTTGGGTGTGGGCGTGTCTGATTATTATATTCGTCAACGTGAATTTTCCGCTCTTAAGTTGTCCGTGCAGCTTGCCATTGTGGCAGATGAAATTCAGCGTGCTTCGGAATCAGCGGAAGATGGTGTGCGGAAAAACGAAGATGCGTATTTTTGGCGGCGAAATGTGTTTGCACCGCTTAAATATTCCGTGGCGGAGATTTTTGATAGCATTGATTTATCACAACGCATTATGGACGAAAATCAGCAGGGCATTAAGCAAGAAATCGCCGATCTGTTAAGCAAAGATTGGCAAGCGGCGATTGCCAGCTGTGAACGGTTGTTAGATGAAACATCGGGCAATTTGCGAGAATTGCAAGATACCTTAAATGCTGCTGGCGACAAGCTACAAGCCCAATTATTGCGGATTCAAGACTGTATTATCGGGAATAGTACGCTGTATTTTATTGAGCAGTTGATTGTAGATTTGCAGGCAAAACTTGACCGCATTATCAGCTGGGGACAGCAAGCCATTGACTTGTGGATCGGCTACGACCGCCATGTGCATAAATTTATTCGTACCGCCATTGATATGGATAAAAATCGGGTGTTTAGCCAACGGCTACGCAATTCTATTCATCATTATTTTGATGCCCCTTGGTATTTGTGGACGGCTCAAGCGGAACGCTTGATTGATTTGCGTGATGAAGAATTACTGTTGCGAGATGAAGATGCCTTGGGCGAATTGCCTGATGAATTGCAGTATGAACAGCTTTCCGACTTGCACGATCAAATTGTTGAGACGATGCAAGCCTTGCTCATCGCCCAACGTGAACACAATCAACCGATTGATTTAAGCCTTGTGTTAAAACAACAGCTTGAACATTATCCGCTTTCTCGCCATTTTGACGTGGCACGCATTATCGTGGATCAAGCGGTGCGATTAGGTTTAGCCAGTCAAGATCTCTCGGGCATTTATTCCCCGTGGCAACCGATTAATAACGCTGGTGCAGAAGTGCAAGCGAATGTGATTGATGAATTTAAATAGGGTATGTTGATGAAAAGCATTGAGAAATTATTTAAATTGCCAGCGGAAGAAGAACAACACTTTGCAGAGTTTATAAAAAAACAACGTGCGTTGCATATTTCTAGTCCGAAAGATACTGCCAAAAAAGCCACAGAAAACAAGGCAAAATTCATCAAAAAATTGCTCAATGACAAGCAAATTTCGCAAGCGATTTTGCATTTGCGTGAATATAGTTATGAAGAATATTTAAAGGAAGAATCTGCCTTTAATAGCGTGATTTTGCAAGAAATTAGCCGACAATTTGACACACCAAAGCAATTTATCGCCAATTTAAGCCTTGATTTTTTTCAGCAAGATATTTCTTCCCTTGAGCAATGCCAAGAGCAATTAATCCAATTGGTGGGCGAATATGCTGGAGCAATTAGCCCTTATATTTATCAACTTTGTTTGAGCAATACCCAATCTCGCCGTTCTCGTGCAGGCAAAGTGTTTGAAGGGATTATTTATTTTTTATATGAGTATTTTGGTTATCCATTTAACTCTCAATCACAAATTGGGCGACAAACTTTTTCTAAATTGGGGCTAGGGAAACTGGTCGATTCTTTATTGCCGAGTGTGGAAGCCTTTAACGAACGCCGTGATAAAGTCATCGTGGGGTCAATGAAAACCACGCTAAGAGAACGTTGGCAAGAAGTGGTGGAAGAAGTCAGCCGTTCCAATGTGCCAAGTATTTATTTGTTGACCGTAGATGATGATATTTCCGAAAATAAAGCGATTCAAATGGGTAATCATAATATTGTGTTGGTAGTATTGAACGCCGTCAAACAACAAGCACATTTGAAAAACAAACGCAGTATTATTGATTTTGAAAGCTATTTTTTAGACGAAATTCCAGCCATTATGACTTATTGGAGTAAATCACAATGATAAAAATAATTGATTTATTCGCAGGCATTGGCGGTATTCGGCTTGGTTTTGAACAAGCCTTTGGAGCAGTGGATTGCGTATTTACATCAGAAATTGATAAATATGCGGTGCAGACCTATCAAGCCAATTTTCCCAATGAAAAAATCAGTGGTGATATTACCTTAATTGATGAAAGTGCGGTGCCAAATCACGATATTTTATTGGCTGGTTTTCCTTGTCAGCCTTTTTCGCAAGCAGGGTTGAAAAAAGGGTTTACTGATACAAGGGGAACGTTATTTTTTGATATTGAACGGATTTTGTTAGCCCAAAAACCGCAAGCCTTTTTATTGGAGAATGTAAAACAATTAAAAGGACACGACAAGGGCAAAACGCTCGCCGTGATTTTAGAGCATTTGAAATCCGCTGGTTACAAGGTTTATTATGATGTGTTGAAAGCTCGAGATTTCGGGATTCCACAAAATCGGGAACGGATCTATATTGTGGGCTTTTTGGATCATAGCGTGCCTTTTGAATTTCCCAAACCCCTTGATTTAACCACAAGAGTGGGCGATATTTTAGACGATGATGTAGATGAAAAATACACCCTTTCCGATCGGCTATGGCAAGGGCATCAACGGCGGAAAGAAAATAATAAACGTAACGGAAAAGGTTTTGGTTACGGGTTGTTTAACACAGAGTCGGAATACACTAACACCATTTCCGCCCGTTATTATAAAGACGGTAGCGAGATTTTAATTGAGCAAAAAGGGAAAAATCCACGCAAATTGACCCCAAAAGAAGCGGCAAGATTACAAGGTTTTCCACGGGATTTTACGATTCCTGTTTCTGATGTACAAGCCTATAAACAATTTGGTAATAGTGTTTGTGTGCCTGTGGTGAAAGCCATTGCGGAGAATATGCGACAAGCTATGGGTGTAACTAAAATAGAAAAAACATTTTATTATCGCCAACCTAATCGGGAAATACCTACCCAATTAGCGATGACATTTTAAGTATAAAAAAGAAGAGAACAAAAAATGACAGACAATCTTCAAGACGTGATTTCAACCAAATTGGCAGCCGCTATTGCCAATCCGCTATTTCCTGCGGTGGATAGCCAGTTACGGGCAGGGCGGCATATCGGGCAAGAGTATTTAGATAATTATGCGTTTTTAGGCGATTTTCAGGCAGAATTAGACAGTTTTTATCGCCGTTATAATGTGGAGCTGATTCGTGCCCCCGAAGGGTTTTTCTATTTGCGACCGAAAGCCACGACCTTGATTTCTCGTTCCGTGTTGTCGGAGCTGGAAATGTTGGTGGGGAAAGTGCTTTGTTATCTGTATTTAAGCCCTGAACGGTTGGCTCAACAGGGGATTTTTTCGGTGCAAGAAGTGTATGATGAGTTGCTCAATTTGGCGGATGAAGCGAAATTATTGAAAGCGATTAATTTGCGTGCCAGTGGGTCGGATTTGGATAAACAAAAGCTGGCGGAAAAAGTGCGAGCAGCCATTGGGCGGTTACGCCGTTTGGGAATGTTGCATACGGTGGGCGAGCAGAATAGCGGTAAGTTTACCATTTCCGAATCGGTGTTCCGTTTTGGGGCGGAAGTGCGGTCGGGGGATGATCCATTAGAAGCCCAATTACGCTTGATTCGGGACGGTGAAGCGGCAAATCCACAGTCGTTGCAAGCGGAAAAAGCGGCGTTCAATCAAGAAACTGCGGTGGAAAATGACGAAGATTTTGATGATAGCCAAGATGAGAATGAAGAAGGGGCGGAATAATGGCAGAGTTTGAATTAGAACAAGATGATTTAAGCCAACAAGATGTGGTAGAAGAAATGCAGGAAGAAACAGAAGAAATTTTCACCGCCGTTTCGCCATTTCAACCGCAAGCAGGAGTAGAACGGGGCAAATTCCGCTCGCTGACATTGATTAACTGGAACGGTTTTTTTGCTCGCACCTTTGATTTAGATGAACTGGTGACCACGCTGTCGGGCGGTAACGGAGCTGGGAAATCTACGACAATGGCAGGCTTTGTCACCGCGTTGATTCCTGATTTGACCTTGTTGCATTTCCGTAATACTACCGAAGCAGGAGCGAGTGGCGGATCCCGTGATAAAGGGCTACACGGTAAGCTCAAACCAGGAGTGTGTTATGCGGTATTGGATACCATTAATTCACGTCATCAACGCACCTTGGTAGGGGCAAGATTGCAGCAAATTGCAGGGCGTGATAAGAAAGTAGATATTAAAACCTTTAGCTTGCAAGGGGTAGAATTATCCATTAATCCCACTGCGATTTTCACCGAAGTGGTCAATGATCGCCAAGCCAAAGTACTGAATTTAAACGAACTTAAAGACAAGATTGACGATATTGGCGGACAATTCAAGCAATATCATTCCATCGCCGATTATCACGCAATGATGTTTGATTTGGGGATTATTCCCAAACGTCTGCGTTCATCCAGTGACCGTGCGAAATTCTATAAACTGATTGAAGCGTCCCTGTACGGGGGAATTTCCAGTGCCATCACCAAATCCTTGCGTGATTATTTATTGCCTGAAAATTTAGGCGTTCGCAAGGCGTTCCAAGATATGGAATCGGCGTTGCGGGAAAACCGTATGACCTTGGAAGCCATTAAACTGACCCAAGCGGATCGGGATTTATTTAAGCATTTGATTACCGAAACCACCAATTATGTAGCATCGGATTATATGCGTAATGCCAATGAGCGTCAGGGCAATATTGAAAATGCCTTGAAATTCCGCCGTGAGTGGTATCAAGCTAAATCAGAACAGGCGTTGTCGCAACATCGTTTAATTGATTTAAGCCGTGAAGCTCAGGAATTAGCCGAAAGCGAAAAAGGGCTGGAAGTGGATCATCAAAGTGCGGCGGATCATTTAAATTTGGTGCTCAATGCGTTACGTCATCAAGAAAAAATTGAGCGTTATCAAGACGATATTGGTGGCTTAACGGAACGTCTTGAAGAACAAAAAATGGTGGTGGAAACTAGCCAAGAACAGCTAGAAGAAAGCCAAGCCCAATTTGAGCAATTAGAAAGCGAAGTGGATCAAATTCGCAGCCAGCTTGCTGATTATCAACAAGCATTAGATGCTCAACAAACCCGTGCATTGCAATATCAACAAGCCATTCAAGCCTTAGAGAAAGCTAAACAGCTCTGCGGATTGGCAGATTTGAGCGTGAAAAATGTGGACGATTATCAGCAGGAATTTGCCGCTCAAGGGGAGATTCTGACCGAAAAAGTGCTAGAGCTTGAGCATAAAATGTCCATTTCCGAAGCCGCAAAATCGCAATTTGATAAAGCCTATCAGTTGGTGTGCAAAATTGCAGGGGACGTGCCGAGAAGTGCGGCTTGGGAATCGGCGAAAGAATTATTGCGTGAATACCCAACCCAAAAACTCAATGCCACCCAAACCCCACAATTACGAGCAAAATTGCACGAATTGGAACAGCGTTTTGCCCAGCAACAAAGTGCGGTGCGTTTATTAAAAGAGTTTAATCAACGTGCTAACACACAGTTGGAAACCGCTGATGAACTGGAAGAATTTTATACGGAACAAGAAGCCCTGATTGACGATTTGGGGGCGGAGCTTTCCGAACAAGTGGAAAACCGTTCTACTTTACGTCAAAAACGAGAGCAGTTAAATCAAGCCTATAATGAACATTCGCAAAAAGCCCCTGCGTGGTTATTGGCTCAAGCCGAACTTGAACGATTAACCGAACAATCAGGCGAAGAATTTGGCGATAGCCAAGATGTGATGAATTATATGCAATCGTTGTTGGTGAAAGAACGTGAGTTGACATTGCAACGTGACGATCTCGCCCAAAAACGTCAACAGTTAGAAACACAGATTTCACGTTTAAGCCAACCTGATGGCTCAGAAGATGCGCGTTTGAATGTGTTGGCAGAGCGTTTTGGCGGCGTGTTGTTGTCAGAACTTTACGATGATGTGCCGATAGAAGATGCACCGTATTTCTCCGCCCTTTATGGTCCTGCTCGCCACGCCATTGTGGTGCGTGATTTGGCTCAAGTTAAAGCCCAACTTGCCAATTTAGACGATTGCCCTGATGATTTGTATTTAATTGAAGGTGATCCAAGTGCCTTTGATGATAGCGTGTTGTCCGCCAATGAGTTGGAACACGGCGTGGTGGTGCAAGTGTCAGATAGGGAAGTGCGTTATTCCAAATTCCCTGAAATTCCATTGTTCGGGCGTGCGGCTCGGGAAAAACACTTAGCGGAATTGGAAATTGAGCGTGACAATGTCACAGAAAAATACGCTGAAGCCGCCTTTGATGTACAAAAATGCCAACGCTTACACCAACAATTTAGCCAATTTGTCGGCTTGCATTTAGCCTTGGCGTTCTTGCCAAACCCTGAAGAAAGCCTACGAGCCATTAATACGGAACGCAATGAAATTGAGCGAGAATTAACCGCACTTGCCACAGGCGAACAACAAGCCCGCTTGAAATTAGATCAGGCCAAAGAAAAAATGCAGTTGCTCAATCGGATTATTCCGCAATTAGCCGTGATTGCTGATGAAAGCCTGCAAGATCGCATTGAAGAATGTCGGGAGCAGTTGGATAATCTTGAGCAAGATGAATTGTTTATCCGCCATCACGGCGTGACATTGTCACAGTTAGAGCCGATTGCGAACAGCTTGCAAAGCGACCCTGAAAATTACCAGCGTTTAAAAGACGATTTAGCCCAAGCGGTGGCAATGCAAAAACAAGTGCAACAGAAAATCTTTGCATTGGCGGACGTGGTGCAACGCAAAGCCCATTTTGCCTATGATGATGCCATTCAAACCGAAAGCAATAGCCTAAATGAGCAACTGCGGTTGAAATTGGAGCAGACCCAAGCACGCCGTGAGCAACAACGTGAACAGCTCCGCCAAAAACAAGCACAATTTGCCCAATATAATCAGGTGATGATTCAGTTGCAAAGTGCGTATAACAGTAAAAATGATTTGCTCAAAGAATTATTAACCGAAGTCAACGAATTAGGCGTAAGAGCAGACCTTGGGGCAGAAGAGCGTGCGAGAGTGCGGAAAGATGAATTATATCAACAACTTTCCACTAATCGCCAACGCCGTTCTTATGTTGAAAAACAACTCACCTTGATTGAAAGTGATGCAGAAAATTTAACTCGCCGTATTCGCAAAGCAGAGCGAGATTATAAACAGCAACGTGAAATCGTGGTCGCCGCCAAAGCCAGTTGGTGCGTGGTATTGCGGTTATCTCGCAACAGCGATGTGGAAAAACGACTACACCGCCGTGAGCTTGCTTATTTATCCGCAGACGATTTGCGTTCAATGTCGGATAAAGCCCTTGGGGCGTTACGTCAAGCGGTGGCAGACAATGAATATCTGCGTGACAGCCTGCGTTTGTCGGAAGATAACCGCAAACCTGAAAACAAAGTGCGATTCTTTATTGCGGTGTATCAACATTTGCGTGAGCGGATTCGTCAAGATATTATCAAAACCGATGACCCAATTGATGCCATTGAACAAATGGAAATTGAGCTTAACCGCTTAACGGACGAACTTACTGGCCGTGAGCAAAAATTGGCGATAAGCTCAGAATCGGTGGCGAACATTATGCGAAAAACCATTCAACGTGAACAAAATCGCATTCGTCAGCTCAACCAAGGATTACAAAATATTTCCTTTGGACAAGTGAAATCCGTGCGGTTGGTGGTCAATATTCGTGATACCCACGCTATGCTGTTAGATGCCTTATCAGGCGAACAGCAGGAATACCAAGATTTATTTAGCGATAACCGTATCACTTTCTCGGAAGCGATGGCGAAACTCTATCAACGCATTAATCCGCATATTGATATGGGGAACAGAACCGCCCAAACCATCGGCGAAGAATTACTCGATTACCGCAATTATTTGGATTTAGAAGTGGAAGTGTTCCGTGGTGCAGATGGCTGGTTGCGTGCCGAAAGTGGGGCATTATCAACAGGTGAAGCCATTGGTACGGGGATGTCGATCTTGTTAATGGTGGTGCAAAGTTGGGAAGAAGAAAGTCGCCGTATTCGTGGCAAAGATATTGTGCCTTGCCGCTTACTCTTCCTTGACGAAGCCGCACGCTTGGACGGCAAATCCATTTCCACGCTGTTTGAACTCTGCGAACGATTGGATATGCAATTATTAATCGCCGCCCCTGAAAACATCAGCCCAGAAAAAGGCACGACTTATAAACTGGTGCGGAAAATTTCGGGCAATCAAGAGCAGGTTCACGTTGTGGGATTGCGTGGGTTTGGACAATAATGGTAGGGGCGAACCGATGTGTTCGCCCGAAAACCACGCTCCGCATTTAACGGGCGGATACGCCGATCCGCCCCTACAGGAAAATGACAATGTTGCTATTTAAACAAAACGAAAACGGCTTATCTTCACTACAAGAAAAGCCCTTTAAATTGGAAAAAGAAATTCAACGCTTGTTTGAGCAAAATCTGGCGGTGATTTCCGATTATCAGCTGATAAAATCGGAATTTAGCATTAAAAATAGCCGTATTGATACCTTAGCCTTTGACCCTGAAAATAATGCTTTTGTAATTATTGAATATAAACGTAGCCAAAATTTTAGCGTCGTGGATCAGGGGATTTCTTACCTGAATTTAATGCTAGAAAACAAAGGCGAGTTTATCGTGGAATATTATGAAAGTGGCTTGCCGAAGTTAAAACGAGATGAATTTGATTGGTCGCAATCTAAGGTGATTTTTGTCTCACCAGCCTTTACGGATTTTCAGAGCCAAGCGGCGAATTTCAAAGATTTACCAATAGAATTATGGGAAATTCATCAATTTGAAAAGGGGATTGTGTCCATCGTTCCACTGAAAAAATCCAAATCCGCCCCGAGTTTTAAACAAATTAAAACGGCACAAAATACGGATTTAGAGAAAGTGGTCGGTGAAATCAAAGCCTATTCGGAGCAAGATCATCTGAACAACAAAAGCGATGAAATATACGAACTGTATGAACAGTTTCAAGAAGCTATTTTAAGACTGGATGCAGAATTAGAACCAAAAGCACTCAAGCATTATATTGCCTTTAAAAAAGGGAAGAAAAACCTTGCCTATATCAAAATCCAGCAAAACAGCTTAAAAATTTTCATTAATTTGAAAAAAGGCACATTAAACGATCCGAAAAATATCACGGAAGATGTGTCAGAAAAAGGACATCACGGCACAGGGGATTATCAAATCACCGTGAAAGATTCTCGTGATGTGGAATATATTATGAGTTTAATTAAACAAACTATTTAGGAGCCAACATGCACTTTCTCATTCTCGCTATTCTATGTAGCGTTTCCGTTTCTATCTTATTTAAGATGATAAAACGTTACAACGTCGCTACTGATCAGATGGTCGCATTTGGCTATATTATTGCGTTATTGTTGAGTTATTTCCTATTATCTCCTGATTTCAAAGGATTAGGGTTTACCGAATATGTGGTAGAAAGTGAGTCTAAATCGATTTTTTTAACCCTTGGCGTATTATTACCAGTAGGCTTTTTGGTTATGTCAAAAGCCGTGGAACATGGCGGGATTGTGCGTACCGACGCCGCACAGCGATTAGCGTTATTTTTGCAAATTGTGGCAGCGGTGGTGATTTTCGGTGAAACCTTAACGGATATGAAAATTGTTGGGGTCATTGTGGCCTTTTTTGCGTTATTTGGTTTGTTGTTTAAACCTGCTGGTGCAATGGGAAATGCCACAAAAGCAGCACTGGCTTTAGGGGGCGTCTGGTTAATTTGGGGAACCACAGGGATTTTATTTAAGAAAATTGCCTTACAAGGTGGGGCATTTCCAGCCACGTTATTTATCTCATTCGCCTGTGCAATGGTGATTATGTTCGCCTATTTACTCATTAAACGCACCCAATGGACAGGGCCGAGTTTACTGGCTGGGATGTTGTTAGGGGCGTTAAATTTCGGCAATATTCTGTTTTATATTTATGCCCACCAATTCTACAAAGAGAACCCAACCATTGTGTTTGCTACTATGGATTTAGGCGTGATTTGTTTAGGTGCCGTTGTGGGTGCTTTTGCTTTTAAAGAGAAAATTAGTAAAATGAATATGGCGGGTATCCTGTTAGGTATTGTGGCTATCTTATTATTAAGACTGTAAATTATGAACAACGAATTTAGCTTTTTTATTTACGATTATGAGAGCTTTGGTATCAGCCCAAGCGAAGATCGTCCTGCACAATTTGCAGGTATTCGGACCGATAAAGATTTCAACATTATCGGCGAACCGGTGATGTTATATTGCAAGCAAAGCAATGATTATTTACCGAGTCCCGAAGCGGTGTTGGTAACCGGCATTACCCCACAAGAATGTAATGAAAAAGGCTTGCCTGAACCTGAATTTGCAGAAAAGATTTTAGCCGAATTTAGCCAGCCAAATACGTGCATAATGGGCTATAACAGCATTCGTTATGATGACGAAATGACCCGTTATACCTTTTATCGTAACTTTATTGATCCGTACGAATACAGCTGGAAAAACAGCAATTCTCGTTGGGATTTGTTGGACGTGGTGCGTGCGTGCTATGCCTTGCGACCTGACGGTATTAAATGGGCGTATGATGATGACGGTGTACCGAGTTTCCGTTTGGAAAAATTGACCGTTGCCAACGGCATTGAGCATAGTAATGCTCACGATGCCATGGCAGATGTGTATGCCACTATTGCCATGGCTAAGCTGATCAAGCAAAAACAGCCTAAATTATTCCAATTTTTCTTTGAAAATCGGGGCAAAAAAGCCCTTGAAAGTTTAGTGAATATCGCTGAAATGACACCGTTGGTGCATGTTTCTGGCATGCTAGGGAATTATCGGGGAAATTGCACCTGGATTGCACCATTAGCCTGGCATCCGACGAATCAAAATGCGGTGATTGTCTGCGATTTATCGCAAAATATCGACGATTTGCTCACAAAATCCGCCGATGAACTGCGAACACATTTATATACCAAAAAATCTGAATTGGAAGAACAGGGGATTTTGCCTGTTCCGCTTAAATTAGTGCATTTAAATAAATGTCCGATTCTTGCGCCTGCCAAAGTATTACTGCCTGAGAATGCCGAACGTTTAGGGATTGATTGTCAATTTTGCCTAGCAAATTTACAAAAACTCCGACAATCACAGCAAGTGCGGTCAAAAGTGGAAGAAATTTTCAGCCAAGAACGCCAATTTGAAGTGCGTGATAATGTGGAAACTGAATTATACAGTGGCTTTTTTAGTCCGAATGATCGCAATAATATGGCCATTTTACGCCAGTTATCGCCCGAACAATTGGCAAATCACGGTTTAACCTTTGAAGATAACAGGGTAGAGAAGTTGCTATTCCATTATCGAGCTAGACATTATTTCAAAACCTTAAATCGAACAGAGCAGTTGCAATGGGAGCGTTATCGTCGCCGTAAATTGGAAAAAACTGCGGTGGATTTTGAGCAAAAAATTCAAAATCTGATTGAAGAATACAGCAATGATGAAGAAAAATTGCCGTTATTGCAGCAAGTGTATGAATACGCTACGAAATTATTGTAAACAAAGATAAGATAAACAACATGAATATCTTAATTGATTTTGATGGCACTTGCGTCACGCATAAATTTCCTGAAATTGGTGATGATGTAGGGTCGGCACAAGTGTTACGTGATTTGGTGAAAAATGGCCACAATCTGATTCTGTTTACCATGCGAGCAGAAGATTGTTGTCTGTCCGAGGCCTTGGATTGGTTTAAACAAAATAAAATTGAATTGTATGGCATTAATGTCAATCCAACACAGTATAAATTCACCAGTTCACCCAAAGCCTATGGTAATTTGATTATTGATGATATTGCATTGGGGATTAAAAAGTTACAATGTCACTATAATATTCCTTGCGTTGACTGGAAATGGGTAGCAGAGCAGTTATGCGAACAAAAGCTATTAACGCCAGAACAGATTCAGCGATATGATTTTAGTATGCAGGCTTATTTGGGCATAGTAGACAAAATAGTTGGTAAAAAACAGGTTAAAGCCTTATAGTAATTGGCTTTAACCTAATTTTTTGAAATATGAACAA
>NZ_JBPDVG010000016.1:0-36673 GCF_051851525.1 Lonepinella sp. BR2357
ACTCCCAAAGGGAGAGGGAACATGTTAGGGTAAATAATAAAATGAAATCATCCCTCATTCTGTCCCCACTCCCAAAGGGAGAGGGGACATGTTAGGGTAAATAATAAAATGAAATCATCCCTTATTCTGTCCCCTCTCCCTTTGGGAGAGGGCTAGGGTGAGGGTAAAGCAATTTTAAAGGATGCTGATGTCCAATCTCAATCTCGATTTCTCCACTACCGATTTCCGCCCCCTTGCCGCACGTATGCGACCACGCACGTTAGATGAATATTGCGGTCAGCAACATTTAATCGGGCAAGGCAAACCTTTACGCAAAGCCATTGAGGCGGGACACGCTCATTCCATGATTTTATGGGGGCCTCCCGGCACAGGTAAAACGACCTTAGCAGAAATTATCGCTCACCGTATTCATGCTGAAGTAGAACGCCTTTCCGCTGTGACCAGTGGCGTCAAAGAAATTCGAGAGGCCATTGAACGAGCGAAACAGAATCAACTTAATGATCGCCGTACCATTTTATTTGTGGATGAAGTACATCGTTTTAATAAAAGTCAGCAAGATGCGTTTCTCCCCCATATTGAAAATGGCACCATTATTTTTATCGGTGCTACGACGGAAAATCCGTCTTTTGAATTGAATAGTGCCTTGCTATCTCGTGCCAGAGTGTATATTTTAAAATCCCTAGATAAGCAAGATATTCAACAAGTATTACAACAAGCCATTGATGATCCTGAACGAGGATTCGGTAAACTGCGGTTAAAAATCGAAGATAATTTATTGGCATTATTAGCGGGATATGTCAATGGTGATGCTCGTTTAGCCTTGAATTGTCTCGAATTAATGGTGGATATGGCAGATGAAGATCAGAAAAATGGCAAGATTTTACACCGCACTTTATTAACCGAAGTGCTAGGCGAACGGCAAGCTCGTTTTGATAAACAGGGCGACCGTTTTTATGATTTAATTTCGGCGTTGCATAAATCCGTACGTGGCTCAGCACCTGATGCGGCGTTATATTGGTATGCACGGATTATTACGGCTGGTGGCGATCCTTTATATGTGGCTCGTCGTTTGTTAGCCATTGCATCAGAAGATGTGGGCAATGCCGATCCCCGTGCAATGCAAGTGGCGTTGGCCGCATGGGATTGTTTTACTCGAGTCGGTGCTGCAGAGGGAGAGCGAGCCATTGCCCAAGCCATTGTGTATCTTGCGGTGGCTCCGAAAAGCAATGCCGTGTATCAGGCGTTTAATCAAGCTAAAGCATTGGCGAAACAAGCGCCAGATTATGATGTACCCGAGCATTTACGCAATGCCCCAACGAATTTAATGAAAGAAATGGGGTTAGGGGCAGAATACCGTTATGCCCATGATGAACCTAATGCCTATGCTGCTGGGGAGAATTATTTCCCTGAGCCATTAAAAGATACCCAATTCTATTTTCCAACCAACCGTGGTATGGAAGTTAAAATAAAAGAAAAATTAGATTGGTTACAACAACAGGATAATAAAAGCAATAAAGTGCGGTGGAAATAATGGAAATTCTCACTAATTCGTTATAGAATGAAAGGCATGTTTACCGTATTAATTTAAGGAAGAAAAAATGATCGATCCGAATTTATTACGCAATAATATTGCGGAAACAGCACAATTATTAAAATTAAAACGTAATTTTGATTTGGATGTGGCAAAAGTCACTGAATTAGAAGAACAACGCAAGGCATTACAGGTTAAAACCGAAACCTTACAAGCAGAACGTAATACCAGATCAAAAGCCATTGGTGCGGCCAAAGCACGTGGTGAAAATATTGAATCCTTAATGCAAGATGTCGATAGCATGGGGATTGAACTGGCACAAGCGAAAGGTTTATTGGATGATGTGTTAGCGGAATTAAATACCTTGGCATTGACCATTCCAAATTTGCCGGCAGACGAAGTGCCATTAGGCAAAGACGATAGCGAAAATAAAGAAATTTCACGCTGGGGAACGCCACGTCAATTTGATTTTGAGGTGAAAGATCATGTGACCTTGGGTGAACAACTTAACGGCAGTTTAGATTTTGCCGCAGGGGTGAAATTAAGCGGAGCAAGATTTGCAGTGATGAAAGGGCAAATTGCTAAAATGCACCGTGCGTTAGCTCAATTTATGCTGGACTTACATACCGAACAACACGGCTATACAGAGGCCTATGTGCCCTATTTAGTCAATCACGATACTTTGTATGGCACAGGGCAATTACCAAAATTTGGTGAAGATTTATTTCACACCAAACCATTAGAGGGGGAAGTCCCTTACGCCTTAATTCCAACCGCCGAAGTGCCAGTGACCAATTTAGTGCGTGGTGAAATTCTTGACACCGAACAATTACCGTTAAAAATGACCGCACATACGCCTTGTTTCCGTTCCGAGGCTGGCTCTTATGGCCGTGATACTCGTGGTTTAATTCGTATGCACCAATTTGACAAAGTCGAATTAGTCCAAATTGTTGAACCTGAAACATCCATGCAAGCCTTAGAAGAATTAACCGGTCATGCGGAAAAAGTCTTGCAATTATTGAATTTACCATACCGTAAAGTGTTGCTTTGTACGGGTGATATGGGCTTTGGTTCGTGCAAAACCTACGATTTAGAAGTTTGGGTACCTGCTCAAAATACCTATCGTGAGATTTCATCTTGTTCTAATATGTGGGATTTCCAAGCTCGCCGTATGCAAGCCCGTTGCCGTGCGAAAAGCGATAAGAAAACTCGCTTAGTGCATACTTTAAATGGTTCGGGTTTAGCAGTGGGGCGTACCTTAGTTGCTGTATTAGAAAATTATCAAAATGCTGATGGTTCCATTACCGTGCCAGAGGTATTACGTCCTTATATGGGCGGATTGGAAGTCATTGGAAAATAATCCTTGTTCATTTGTCCCCTCTCCCTCTGGGAGAGGGCTAGGGTGAGGGTAAAATGTGAAACCCTCACCTCCCGAAAATCCTATCGGATTTTCTCCGTCCTCTCCCAAAGGGAGAGGCTGTATTTTTAAAGAAGAGAATAAAAAATGTCATCACAATTCGTTTTCACTATGCACCGAGTAGGCAAGGTTGTGCCGCCGAAACGTCATATTTTGAAAGATATTTCCTTAAGCTTTTTCCCAGGGGCGAAAATCGGGGTTCTTGGTTTAAACGGAGCAGGCAAATCCACCTTATTACGCATTATGGCTGGCGTAGATAAAGAATTTGAGGGGGAAGCTCGTCCACAACCAGGGATTAAAATCGGTTATCTTCCGCAAGAACCAAAATTAGATCCGCAACAAACCGTGCGTGAAGCCATTGAAGAAGCGGTTTCAGAAGTGAAAAATGCGTTAACTCGTTTAGATGAAGTGTATGCCTTATATGCCGATCCTGATGCGGATTTTGATAAACTCGCTGCGGAACAAGCCAATTTAGAAGCTATTATTCAAGCACATGATGGACATAATTTAGATAACCAATTAGAACGTGCTGCCGATGCCTTACGTTTACCAGAATGGGACGCGAAAATTGAACATCTTTCAGGGGGCGAACGTCGCCGTGTAGCATTGTGTCGTTTATTGCTCGAAAAACCCGATATGTTGTTATTAGACGAACCAACCAACCACTTAGACGCAGAATCTGTGGCGTGGTTAGAACGTTTCTTACATGATTACGAGGGAACGGTGGTCGCCATTACCCATGACCGTTACTTCTTAGATAACGTCGCAGGTTGGATCTTAGAGCTTGACCGTGGTGAGGGGATTCCATGGGAGGGTAATTATTCTTCTTGGTTAGAACAAAAAGAAAAACGTTTAGCTCAAGAGCAAGCCACGGAGTCCGCACGTCAAAAATCCATTGAAAAAGAATTAGAATGGGTTCGCCAAAATCCAAAAGGTCGTCAAGCGAAAAGTAAAGCACGTATGGCACGTTTTGAAGAATTAAATTCAGGTGAATATCAAAAACGTAATGAAACCAACGAACTCTTTATTCCACCTGGCCCACGTTTAGGGGATAAAGTGATCGAAGTGGAACATTTAACCAAATCTTACGGCGACCGCACTTTGATTGATGATTTATCGTTCAGCATTCCAAAAGGGGCGATTGTGGGCATTATCGGGGCAAATGGGGCCGGTAAATCTACTTTATTCCGTATGTTGTCAGGCAAAGAACAGCCAGATAGCGGTTCCATTACCTTAGGGGAAACTGTGACCCTTGCGTCTGTGGATCAATTCCGTGATGCGATGGACGACAAAAAAACCGTGTGGGAAGAAGTGTCTAACGGACAGGATATTTTAACTATCGGTAACTTTGAAATTCCAAGCCGTGCTTATGTGGGGCGTTTTAACTTTAAAGGTGTCGATCAGCAAAAACGAGTCGGCGAATTGTCGGGCGGTGAGCGTGGTCGTTTGCATTTAGCTAAACTGCTACAACGTGGCGGCAACGTCTTATTATTGGACGAACCGACCAATGACTTAGACGTAGAAACCTTGCGTGCCTTAGAAAATGCCATTCTTGAATTCCCCGGTTGTGCCATGGTGATTTCCCATGACCGTTGGTTCTTAGACCGTATCGCCACCCATATTTTAGACTATGGCGATGAAGGCAAAGTGACGTTCTATGAGGGTAACTTTACCGACTACGAAGAATGGAAAAAGAAAACCTTAGGCGAGGCAGCAACCCAACCGCATCGGATTAAGTATAAACGCATGACGAAGTAGTTGTTATTTGATTCAAAATGAAAAAAACGCCACTCTCTGTGGGGGTGAGTGGCGTAAAATGATGGAGTGATTATCTATTATTGTTTGAATAGGCTAATGATATCTATTCTCAAAAATATTGTCAAGCAATAAATACGAATAATTATCAAAAAATTTATTTTACCCAATTGACTGCTTTGGTGAGATAAAGTGCGGTGGGAATATCTTGTATTTTTTCAAATTCTCCGGCATAAGTATAAGCCTCAACCCCTTGAGCAGTCACTTCTTTTAATAAGCGATCATATTCTGGATCGACTTTTTCTGCGATTTTGAAACAATCAAAGCCATTATGTAAACCGGCAAAGAGTACCACGGCTCGGTGGCCTTGCTTTTTCATTGCGAGCAATTCCCGCAAATGTTTCTGACCACGAGTGGTGACGGCATCGGGGAACATGCCAACATTGTTGTTGACCAAGGTGATGGATTTCACTTCTACATAACAATCGGGCAAGCCCTCACCTTTGAGCAGAAAATCAATACGGCTATTTTCTTCACCGTATTTGACTTCAGGTAAAATTTGATCATAGGCGGCTAGTTCTTTAATTTGCTTATTTTGTAAGGCTTCAAACACCAATTGATTAGAACGATGGGTATTGATACAAACCAATTGGCCATTTTTTAATTGAGTGATTTCCCAAGAATGGGGGTATTTTCGGGTGGTACTGCCAGAATCGGAATACCAGACAATATCTTCTGTTTCGCCACAGCCAGTCATGGCGCCAGTGTTGGCACAGTGAATGGTGATGATTTTGCCATTGGGGAGTTCAATATCGGTTAAAAAGCGTTTGTAACGTTTGATCAGTTTGGCGGATTGTAATTGTGAGAATTGCATGCGATGTCCTTATAATTTTTTCTGTACATTGTAATGATTTCTGTTATTCTCTCAAGCGTTAAATTTGAGGAGCGAAAAGATGCTGTGTGCGATATATAAAAGCAACCGCAAAGATGGCATGTATCTGTATGTAGAAAAGCGAGATCAATTTGAGGCTGTACCATTGAGTTTACGCCAGATCTTTGGCCCGCCGGTATTTGTGATGTTGTTTAATTTAATGGGGGAAAAGTCGCTTAAGCAAGCGAATAATCAAGAGGTGTTCAGCCAGATTAAACAGCAAGGATTTTATTTACAAATGCCACCTTTGGCTGAAAATTTATTGCAACAACATAAAAATCAACAAAAATCATGAATTTTTTATTATTTACTTTGTCATAACTTCGTAAGGTTTTACTAGGACGGTATTAGAGTGGTTCAGCACGTTAAATTAGCCAGAGAGAGACGAAAAAGAAAATCACGTATTAAGGCGATGATTTTCTTTGTTGCACTGCTTTGCCTTGTGATTGGTAGCATTCTGACGTTAAAACATACCGCTGAAAATACACCATTGGATAGGGTTGACGCACTCGATAATCAATATCAACCCTTAACCCCAACAACTGAGCTCAATACCGGAAACACGAGTACACAGACTATCCCAAGTAATGAGTTAGATGCGACGTCCTATGATGATGAACTTTTAGGTATGGATGATGAAGTAGATCAAGTGGATTTTGGCGATAAATTGCCAGAAGATGCACAAAATGCCGTAGATGATTTGTTATTGGCGGTTGATCAAGCTAAACGCATTTCTGATCAATTTTCTTATACCGTGGTGCAAGGCGATAAATTAAAAGATGTGTTGGAAATGTCGGGTTTGGAAGATGAAACGAGTCAACTTTTAATCGCCAGTTATCCAGAGTTAAAAAACTTAAAAGCCGGTCAACAGATTTATTGGATTTTAGATAATGATAATGAATTAGAATATTTAAATTGGTTGGTTTCCGAGAAAGAAGAACGCATTTACGAATTAAAAGAAAAGGGGAAATTTGCACGTCAGATTCTAGAAAAGAAAAGTATTTGGAAGAAAGATGTGCTGAAAGGCAAAATTGAGGGATCATTGCGAGCTAGCCTAAATAAATTAGGCTTGGATAATCGCCAAATTAACCAATTAAGCACCGCACTTCAATGGCAAGTTAATATTTCAAAATTAGCGAAAGGCGATAATTTTGCTGTCTTGGTCACAAGGGAATATCTGGATAATAAATTAACTGGTCAAGGGAACGTTGACGCCATTCATATTACCCATAACGGTACCAGTTATTATGCGATTCAAGCAGATAACGGCCGTTATTATAATCGTCAAGGGGAAACCATTGGTAAAGGCTTTGCACGTACGCCCTTACAACGTCAAGCCCGTATTTCATCACCATTTAATCCTGCTCGCCGTCATCCAGTGACAGGGCGAGTACGTCCACATAAAGGGGTGGATTTTGCGGTGCCAATCGGGACGCCCGTGATTTTGCCAGCTGATGGGGTGGTGGAAAAAGTCGCCTACCAAGCGGGTGGGGCAGGGCGTTATATTGTGGTGCGACATAGCCGTGTGTATCAAACCGTGTACATGCACTTAAGCAAGCCTTTAGTCAGAGCAGGGCAGTCCTTAAAACGAGGGGAACGTATTGCATTATCAGGCAATACAGGCATTTCAACAGGGGCGCATTTACATTATGAATTCCATATTAACGGCCGTGCGGTTAATCCGATGACCGTGAAATTACCCGGCACGAACTCAGGTATGGGGGATAAGGAACGTAAGAATTTCTTAGTCAAAGCCAAGTCTGCCGAGCGACTGCTGAAATTCTAGTCATAGAAAGTGCGGTGTAAAATTTTCACGAATTTTCACCGCACTTTTTTGATAAAGAAACGGAACTATGCTATTCTTAATACGCTATTCTTAAATAGAATGATTCTCATTTTTCTGCATTATTGAAAGGATAAGATTTGATCAAGCGCCGTTATTTGTGTTTACTGGTTATATTATTGTCATTGCTCTCGCTGTTTATTGGCGTGAGTACGGTCAATCTTAGCGGATTATTGGCTTTTAACCCAGAACAATGGGAAATCTTTGCGATCAGCCGTGTGCCTCGTTTGGTGAGTATTCTGATTGCTGGGGCAGCTTTAAGTATCTGCGGCCTTGTGATGCAGCAATTAAGTCGTAATCGTTTTGTGTCACCAACCACGGCAGGCACCATGGACAGTGCCCGATTAGGCATTTTAATTGCGATTTTATTGTTCCCCTCTGCCTCGATGTTACTCAAAACGGGGATCGCTATTGCGGTTTCTTTCTTAGGCACGTTGTTGTTTATGACTATTTTGTCCCGTCTTAAATTTAAAGACAGCATTTTCGTCCCGCTTGTGGGGATTATGTTTGGTAATATTATTAGCTCCATTACCGCTTTTATTGCTTATAAAGAAGATTTGTTACAAAACTTAGCGGGTTGGTTACAAGGCGATTTTTCTCTTGTGATGGCGGGGCGTTATGAAATGCTGTATTTTAGTTTGCCGGCCTTAATCGTAGCCTATCTTTTTGCTAACCGTTTTTCCATTGTGGGCATGGGCGAAGAATTTGCCACTAACTTAGGCTTAAATTATCAACAAGTGCTATATTTAGGCTTGGCCATTGTGGCCACTGTGTCTTCTATTATTATTGTATCGGTAGGTGTCATTCCCTTTTTAGGCTTAATCGTACCGAACTTGGTGACGCTTTATTTAGGCGATAATTTGAAAAAAATCCTGTCGCATACGGCCTTATTAGGCGCTGTATTTGTATTATTCTGTGATATTTTAGGCCGCTTGGTCATTTACCCTTACGAAGTGTCGATTAATGCGGTAGTAGGGGTGTTTGGTAGTGCGATTTTCTTGCTTTTGCTATTTAAACGTTATCGACAGGGTTAGGTGAGAAAAGATGAAAAACCATTATCGGCAAAAATTGATATTATTAGTGATACTCACCCTGTTAGCGGTTTGCGCTTATCTTGGCTATAATTTGCCTAATCGTTGGGAATATGCGCTACATCATCGTGCCTTGAGCGTGCTTGCCATTGCGATCACTGGTGCAGCGATTGCGGTAGCAACCATGATTTTCCAAGTGGTCGTGAATAACCGTATTTTGACGCCCAGTGTGTTAGGGTTGGATTCTCTTTATTTATTGATTCAAACCCTAATTATTTTTTTATTTGGTTCTACTACCTTGCTTTCGGTCAATCCGATCCTGTTATTTCTTGGCTCAACGGCCATTATGGTGTTGTTTGCGTTGTTGTTGTACCGCATTTTATTTAAGCAAGAACAACAAAATCTGTTTTTCTTGTTATTAGTTGGGATCGTATTTGGTACCTTTTTCCAAAGTTTAACCACCTTTATGGAAGTGTTGATTGATCCCAATGAATTTCAGATCGCCCAAGATATTGGCTTTGCCAGTTTTAACCGCATGAATTTGGATATTTTATGGTTAGCCATGGTGATATTGTTGATCACTATTGGTGTGAGTATGCGTTATTGGCGTTATTTTGATGTATTAGCACTGGGACGTGAACAAGCGATTAATTTAGGTGTGCCGTATCAAAAAATTATTCGGCATTTGTTGATTTTGGTCGCCATTTTAACCTCAGTATCTACTGCATTGGTGGGGCCGCTCACCTTTTTAGGTTTATTGGTGATGAACGTGACCTTTGAATTTATGCCGACATTTAAACATAAAATTCTTATTCCAACAGCCATGTTAATGGCGATGGTGACCTTGATTATAGGGCAAGTCTTGGTGTCGCAAGTGTTTACCTTTAATACCACTTTAAGTATTATTATTAACTTTGTCGGTGGCGTGT
Source organism: Lonepinella sp. BR2357 (assembly GCF_051851525.1). Classification (NCBI taxonomy): domain Bacteria; kingdom Pseudomonadati; phylum Pseudomonadota; class Gammaproteobacteria; order Pasteurellales; family Pasteurellaceae; genus Lonepinella; species Lonepinella sp. BR2357. The sequence goes on from NZ_JBPDVG010000016.1 coordinate 9,438, forward strand.
ATTTTATTTATTTGCTGTTGCGAACACAGAAAAAATGGTAATGAGTTATGACAATTGAAATTCAACAGATCAGTAAAAGCTATGGCAATAAAAAGGTGGTAGATAATGTATCTGTCAGTATTCCACAGGGCAAAATTACTTCATTTATTGGGCCAAATGGCGCAGGAAAAAGTACCGTATTGGCTATTATGAGCCGTTTGCTTGCGCCAGATCAAGGCGAAGTGCGGTTAAATAATGTGCCATTATCGCAACAAAAGAGTAGTGACATTGCCAAACAGTTGTCGATATTAAAGCAATCTAACCATATCAATTTACGCTTAACTGTGGAAGAGTTGGTGGCCTTTGGGCGCTTTCCTTATAGTAAAGGAAACTTGACTCAAAATGACCGCACTTTTATTGATAATGCTATTGGTTATATGAATTTGCAGGACATTCGTCATCAATATATTGATGAACTCAGTGGCGGACAACGGCAACGGGCCTATATTGCCATGACCTTAGCACAGGACACCGATTATATTTTGCTTGATGAACCCTTGAATAATTTAGATATGAAACATTCGGTACAGATTATGCAAGTGTTGCGGAAACTGACCGATGAACTGAATAAAACGGTGGTGATTGTGATCCATGATATTAATTTTGCCTCTTGTTATTCCGACTATATTATTGCCATGAAACAAGGGTGTTTGGTGCAACAAGGGGCTGTCGAGGATATTATGCACCCAGAGGTGTTAGCACAAATTTATGATATGCCAATGAATATTCAAACCATTAATCAGCAACGAATTGCGGTGTATTTTAGATAAGATTTATTTTAAATAAGGAAACATGATGAAAAACACATTTAAAAAAATGGCCTTAGGTTTACTGGTGGCTGCGAGCGTCGTGAGTTTTGCTCAAGCAAAAGATATTGAAGTGGAAAACGCTGCAGGCAAGCAAATTGTGCCACAAAATCCACAAAAAGTCGTGGTACTTGATTTCGCTGCCCTTGATGTGATGCGAGAATTGGATGAAAAAGCCAAGATCGTCGGCACCGTAAAAGGCAAAATTCCCGCTTATTTAGACGAGTTCCAAGACGCAAAATACGCCGATATGGGGACCTCGCCAGAACCCGCTTTTGAAAAAATCAATGAATTAAACCCCGATTTAATTATTGCCTCACCAAGACAGAAAAAATTATTGGATCGTTTAAAAGGTATTGCACCCGTATTTATGTTAGAAAATGACTTTGCTAATTTCTATCCAACGTTCCAATCTAATATTGTGGCGATTGGTCAAATCTTTGATAAAGAAGCCCAAGCGAAACAAAAATTAGCGGATTTAGATAAACGTATGGCTGCCTTAGCGGAGAAAACCAAAGGTAAGACCGCCTTATTGGTCTTAGTTAATGAAAGTCGAATCAGTGCTTTTGGTGATCAATCTCGTTATGCCATGGTTTATCAAAACTTCGGTTTCACCCCAATTGACACCTCGCTTTCTGCCTCAGTGCATGGTAACAGTGTTGGCTTTGAATATGTGGCGGAAAAAAATCCTGACTATTTATTAATTATTGACCGTACGGCGGCTGTGACAGATAAGACTGACAACGCCAAACAGGTATTGGATAATGCAATAATTAATAAAACCCAAGCCGCACAACATCACCATATTGTGTATTTAAATGCCGCTAACTGGTATTTAGCGTTTGGGGGGCTCGCCTCTATGGATGCCATGGTGACTGAAATCGAAAATGCGGTTAAATAATTGAAATTTTAGAAAAGTACGTCTATAATAAACACAGTTTTAAAAGGGAAATACGCATTCAATGACTAATAAACAATCAAATTTAGGCGAGATTGCTTAGTAAACGAGCAGTATTGCGAAAAAATATTTGATTTTTCTATTTTATCATTGGATAATACGCAGACTTTTGAAACGTTACCTTAATGAGAGTTAAGGTAAGTGAATTTGTCAAAAGGAACAGTAGGGCAAATTCATTAACCCTAGTATAGGTAAATGTCGAAACCATAATTCTGTGGTAGAGATAATAAAACAGTACATCTTTTGTACTCGGAATTCAGCTGAATCCAGCTGATATTTTTTGAAATTAGATGACTAAAAAAGAGGATCATCACAATGAAAAAAACAGCTATCGCATTAGCTATCGCTGGTTTAGCAGCAGCATCAGTTGCTCAAGCAGCTCCACAACAAAACACATTCTACGCCGGTGCTAAAGCAGGTTGGGCGTCATTCCATGACGGTTATACTCAATATGAAGGCACTGATACAGATGCTAAAGGTACACAGAAAAACTCTGTGACTTACGGTGTTTTCGGTGGTTATCAAATTCTTAATCAAGACAACTTAGGTTTAGCAGTTGAATTAGGTTACGATGATTTCGGTCGTGCTAAATTACGTACAGCTGGCGAAACTACAGCAAAACACACTAACCACGGTGCACACTTAACTTTAAAACCAAGTGTTGACTTAGGTATTGTTACCCCAGCATTAGCTGGCTTAGATTTCTACGGTAAAGTAGGTGCAGCTTTAGTTCGTTCAGACTATAAAGTATCTGAAGGTGCTAATGGTTTCAATGCAAGTAACACTCGTGAACACAGTTTAAAAACTTCTTTAGTTTTAGGTGCTGGTGTTGAGTATGCTATCACTCCAGAATTAGCTGCTCGTGTTGAATATACTTGGTTAAATAACGTAGGTAAATTAGAAAATGCTGACGGTAGCCGTCACGACTACACTCCAGAAATTCACGCTGTAACTGCAGGTTTATCTTACCGTTTCGGTCAAGGTATGGCACCTATGGCTGCTCCTGAAGTGGTTAACAAAACTTTCACTTTAAGCAGTGATGTGACTTTCGCATTCGGTAAATCAACTTTAAAACCTGAAGCGTCTGCAACTTTAGATGGTATCTACGGCGAAATCGCACAAGTAGCTAACCCAGCAGTACAAGTAAATGGTTATGCTGACCGTATCGGTAAAGATGCATCTAACTTAAAACTTTCACAACGTCGTGCTGAAACAGTAGCTAACTACTTAGTTTCTAAAGGTGTTGATGCAGGTTCTGTAACTGCAACTGGTTACGGTGAAGCAAATCCAGTAACAGGCAACACTTGTGATGCCGTTAAAGGACGTAAAGCATTAATCGCTTGTTTAGCCCCAGACCGTCGTGTTGACGTTCAAGTTCAAGGTAACAAACAAGTTACTATGTAATTTAGATTTGTCTCATTACGAGATGAAATAAAGATTGAAAGACCTAAACGTTGTTTAGGTCTTTTTACATTAAAAAGGAATAATGATGAAAAAATGGTTACTGATTATCCTTGTGGCGATAATCGCAGGTTTCACCTTAATGTCAAGTTACAATGGCTTAGTGAAAGCCGAAGAAGAAATTGATTCCGTGTGGGCGAATGTGGAATCGCAATATCAACGCCGTGCGGATATGATTCCGAATTTAGTCAACACCGTCAAAGGTCAAGCAAACTTTGAGAAAGAAACCTTAACGGGTGTGATTGAGGCGCGTGCAAAAGCGACACAGGTGAAAATTGATCCAAGCAATATGACTGAAGAAAATTTAGCCCAATTCCAACAAAATCAAGATTCTGTGGGATCGGCTTTATCTCGTTTATTGGTTTCCGTAGAAAAATACCCAGAATTAAAAGCCCATGAAGGTTTTATGAATTTACAAGCGCAATTAGAGGGAACCGAAAACCGTATTAATAAAGCACGTAATGATTTTAATGCCGCAGCGAAAGTCTATAATCAAAAAGTACGTCAATTCCCAACCAAATTGGCTGCCATGATTTTAGGTTTTAAAGAAAAACCGTATTTTAAATCTACTGTGGGTGCGGAAAATGCGCCAGTGGTGAGTTTTAATTAGAAAATAGTTAGAGATTACCCTCACCCTAACCCTCTCCCAAAGGGAGAGGGAATAATGAGGGAAAATACAATTAAATTACTCCCCAAAAAACCATCCCCTCTCCCTCTGGGAGAGGGCTAGGGTGAGGGTAAACACAACGAAGAAAACTATGCCCCTATTTTCCCGAATTCCCTTTGATAAAAAACAAATTGAAAACGCCATTGCTGAGTTAGAACAACAGACCTCCGCAGAATTACGTGTCTATATCGAGCGCCATTTGCCTAAAAATGCCCTGATTTTAGACCGCGCTTTGGCGGTGTTTAATCAATTAGACATGCACAAAACTGCTGCACGCAATGCGGTATTAATTTACATTGCCCATAAAGATCATCAATGTTCGATTATTGGCGATCAAGGTATTCATCAATTTGTCGGTGATGAATTTTGGCAACATCAATGTCAGTTAATGATTAGCTATTTTAAAGAAAAACAATATACCCTTGGTGTGTTAGCAGCGATTGAAAAAATTGGTCAAGAATTATCGCTTTATTTCCCCATTCAACCAGATGATGTGAATGAATTACCCAATGAGGTCATTATTAATGATTAAATTATTGAAAACCGCGGTATTTTTTAGCCTAATTTTGTGCAGTGTTGTGGCGAAAGCAACCACCTTTCCAGAGGTACCGAATCCATTTCGCTATGTGAATGATTACACCAAGACCTTATCGGCGCAAGAAATCCAATACTTCGAAACCAAATTACATCAATATGGGCAAGAAACCAGTTCACAAATTGCATTGGTCATTATTCCGACCACAGATGGCGAAGATATTTCGCAATATACCGCCCAATTAGGAGATAAATGGGGCATTGGGCGCAAGCAATTAAATAATGGCGTATTGTTTTTAGTGGCAAAAGAGGATCGCAAAGTGTTTATTGCCACCGGTCAAGGCTTACAAGGGGTGTTGACCGACGCCTTTTTATCCCAAGTCATTCGCCAAGCTATTTTACCTTATTTTAGACAGGGCCAATATGCACAAGGGATCAATTCAGGCTTAGAACATATTATTGCCGCCAGTAAAGGAGAATATGCTGCCCAAGCCGTAGAAGAAGATAGCATGGATCAAATTGTGCCATTTATTATGGTGGTGATTTTTATCTTGTTTGTCTTATTCGGTGAAATAAGCTGGCGTCGCAAACCTTATATCAGCCCAACGGCAAACCATAATTTACAAAATGCGGCGATTATTGCTGCCTCGGTATTAAACAGTCGTCGCCGTGGTGGCGGGGGAGGTTTTGGCGGTGGCTTTGGTGGCGGATCGAGCGGTGGCGGATTCGGTGGCGGTGGTTTTGATGGCGGTGGCGCTGGCGGTAGCTGGTAATCGTACATCAAACATAGTTGATAAAATCAGTCGGCTTTTACACAAAGCTCAAAACTTATGTTAAAATAACCGCACTTTAACAGACAGAATTTATTATTAAGGAAACCCAATGGAAACATTAGACAAAATCAAAAAACAAATTGCCGAAAATCCGATTTTAATTTATATGAAAGGCTCCCCCAAATTGCCTTCCTGTGGCTTTTCTGCCCGTGCGGTAGAGGCGTTAATTAACTGCCAAGTGCCTTTTGGTTACGTGGATATTTTACAAAACCCAGATGTACGTGCAGAGTTACCTAAATATGCGAACTGGCCAACATTCCCACAATTATGGGTCGAGGGCGAGTTAATTGGTGGCTGTGATATTATTTTAGAAATGTATCAAGCGGGTGAATTACAAACCTTATTAAAAGAAGTGGCTGAACGTCACCCTGAATAATCGTTTTCGTTTTATACCATATATTAAAAGGGCTAATCCTTGTGTCAGGAATAGCCCTTTTGTGTATGTGCTGACCTTATTCTGCCATGGTGCCGGAATTCCACTGTTTAGATTCATCAGGTCGGCGAATTTGTAACAGGAATCGCTGATTTGCTTTAGCTTGTGGCTGAACCACCGTACCAGATGGGGTAGAGAAGGAAATTCCGCCTTTCAATAATTGTTGCACGGTGCCAGTATTGACTTCAATACCTGACCAACCTAAGCCCGCTGTATAGCCAGAGGAGAGCCAGAATTGTGAATTGGTGCGCACCAAATGGGCGTATTTATGATCAATAATAATATGAATAAGCACCCGATCGCCCAAACTATTCAATTCTAAATGCCGAATTTTCCCCACATCCACACCACGATACATCACAGGCGAACCTTGTGTCACATTGGAGGCATCAGCGGTTTCTAAAATAAACGGAAAGCCTTTTAAGAATTTATTGTTTTGTGGGGTATTTTTATCATATAGCACAAATTGTTTTTTCACTGCGCCAGACCCGACTTCAATATCAATATAAGGCTGCAATAAACTGTCTAAATTTTCCACGCCACTGGCGGAAATTTCCGGCGAAATCACCTTAAATACACTGCCAGTTTTGGCAACGATCCCCATATAATTCGGGTTCATCAAGGCTTTTGCGATAATCTTGTTATTGTTTTTATCTAACTGAATACTGTCGATTTCACCAACGGTTAGCCCCATATAACGTAAGCTCATGCCTTTGCTTAAATTGGTGGCATCTTCCGCCGTGAGCGTAATCACTTGCCCTGCGGATTTGGCCACTAATTCATTGGCATATAAGGTATGGTTTTTGCCACCTCCACTGTTATCAAAGCTGATGGCACCTTTCAATGAACGGGCAATCGGGCTGGCTTGAATGCTGATCCCTTTCGGCGTAATGTCAATTTGTGCCGGACTTTCAACCCAGAATAAGCTGTTATTGGTGAGTAAATGGGCAAATTTTGGATAAATGGCCACGTCTACATCAAAATGATCTTTTAACGGACGAACATCTAAGATTTTGCCCACTTCATATTGACGATATAACACTAAAGACCCTTTGCTAATATTCGGAAGTTGGGTGCTTTTCAAGGTTAATGCGGGTTTTAACGTGCTGTCAGTGACGCCCATATCCGCATGCTCTTGATCTTTATAAAGCGGATATTGCGTTTTGGCGTGGCCTTGTTTCAACTGGTTAACGACTTGAATACCACCTCGTAACCAATTTCCCGCCGCAGGCGCTTGCATACGCAAGCCATCCACCCCCACGGCAATATCAAAGTTGCTCGCCGCAATAAATTGTGTGTCCGCATGGATTAAACCACGATATTCAGGAAAAATCACGGCTTTAAACACGACACCGTCGGTGTCAATTTGTTGTTCGACTAAGCGACCAATACTGATATTATTGTAATACACTTCTTGCCCCTGACGAATACCATAGGTTTCGGGCGCTGTTAGCGTGAGTTGTAACGCATTGGCTTGTGTGAGCAACAGTTCTTTTTCATTGAGAATGGTGAAGTCCGTGGTCGGTTCGCCATCTCCCGCAATAATGTCTAAATATTGTCCCCGTAAAAGTTCAGGTAATTTATCTAACTTGGTAAGATCAACTTTGGGCGAACGCACAACAATTTTTGTATTTTTACGTAAAATGTCGTTCATATTCGGCGCCAATAATAATTTCCCTTTGCGTACATTATTATCAAGCCCCGCCTCTTCCATATAGGTTAAGGTACCCACTTGCATATCTTGATAAAATACTTCGGTTTTTCCCGCTTGGAAATTGTTTTCCGCCGGCAGGGTCACATTGACTTCAATCCCTCGTTGCGCCGAGGATAAATCAGGGTAGAGCGTATATTGTTGCTCATTTTCTGCGACGTCACTTTTTTCCGGCGAGTCAAAGGTAATCGCCCCACGCACCACCGCTTGTAAACTGTCAATATTTAGATTGATACCGGATAAATCCACATTGGCACGAATGCCGCTGATGTTCCAGAAACGGCTGTCTTTTTTAATTAAGTGCGCATAGTCTTTTTCAATGGCGACATTGATTTCAACCTGTTTTTGATCAGGTGTAAAACGGTAATCTAACACTTTCCCTACGGGCATTTTTTTATAGAAAATTGAGGCACCTTGTGAGATAGATCCTAAATCATCAGACAATAAATGAATCAGTAAATCGCCCTCGGCTAGTTGCACAATTTGGCTACCACTTTCTGCCACAAAATCGTATTTGTAATCGCCGTCTCCAGGTTGTAACGTGATATAGTTACCTGAAATTAAGGTATCTAAGCCTGAAATACCGGCCAAGGACGCATTAGGTTGCACCAACCAGAACTTGGTATTTTCACGTAATACCGTTTTGGCCTCGGGATAAATACTGGCTTCCACTTTCACCAATTTTAAATCGTCGGTAAAGTTGACTTTTTTGACTAACCCAATTTGTAGCCCTTGATAGCGAATTTGGGTTTTATTGGCCACTAAGCCATCACCGTTGGCAAAGGTAATATGCACGGTTTCCCCCTGTTCTTTAATAATTTGAAAGAACAGGGTAGCGCCGATAATTAGCGCAATAATCGGCAATAACCAAAACGGCGAAATACGGCGAGTTTTGCGAACCTTAGCGGTGGCAATATTTTCTGGCTGTGCTGTGACAGCGAGATCAGGTTGATTTTCTTTCGTCATAGATTTTCCAAAGTAAACGACTATCAAAAGTAGTGGTGGCTATCATGGTTAAAAACACCGATAAGCCGAAATAAATGGCGGCAGGGCCGACTGAAAAATTAATAATTTGGCCTCGTGTCACCAAGGACATCATCAAGGCTAATACAAATAAATCGAGCATCGACCAACGGCCGACAAAATGCACAATATGAAATAAGCGCATTTGCCATTTGATCGAATGTCGCCAATTAAAATGAGTGCTGAATAACAAATAGAGCATGATGATAATTTTGCTAAACGGCACAAAAATACTGGCAAAGAACACTACGAAAGCGACAAAATAGCTGCCCATGTTAACAAACGAAATGACCCCGGAAATCAAGGTGTCACCACTGGGAATATTGGTCATAGAAATATAGGAAATGGGAAACATATTGGCCGGAAAAATCATCACAATCCCCGCTAACAAGGCCGCCCAAGTCTGTTGCAAGCTGATTTCAGCGGCTTTATGCGGTTCATTATGGCAACGTGGGCAACGCTCTTTGCCTTTATGATCCTTGATAGGGTGTTCAAAGGTATAATCACAACTGCTGCAAAAGTGCGGTGGATTTTCTGCGGATATTTCCGATAATTTCAGGTGTTGCGGGTAAAAATCATTCCATAATTCTTTCGGATTAATTTTGGCGAACAACAGGGTATTTAGCAACGCTGTGGCTAAAAATGCAATGAGATAAATATCAAAGGAAAGCGTGGCATAATCCCGCACCTTAAAGGCCGTTACGCCGAGTGCCACTAAGTATACATCAAACATCACCCAAGGTTTAATATAATCAATCGCCATTAACAGGTTGCGAGGTTTTTGTCTGGTGAGTTTGGCCAGTTGCAATAAAATCACCAACAAGGCAAAAGCAATCGGCATAAACACCGCACAAAGAAAAATTAAAAAAGCGGTGTAAGGGTATCCCTCGGTGGCCATTTTCCAGACCCCGCCCCAAATGGAGGCATCTACTTGGGAACCAATCAAATCCACACTTAACAGCGGATAATTTAACGCAAAAGGCATTAAAATCAGAATAGAAAGGGCAATGATGGCACAACGTTTTAATGACCAACGATCCGCCGATTGTAAATCATGATGACAACGAGGGCATTCCGCATGTTCCCCTTTTGCCAAATGCGAAACAGCCACCAAGGCATCACATTCGCCACAACGGCTAATGTGATTAATTTGGCGATCTGAAAGTGGAACATTCTGCATAGTTAACGTGCGTTTTTGGGTGATAAAGGCATATTCTATACATTAATGGGAGATTTGCCAAATGTTGCACGTAAATAGTTTGACAGTTCCGCATATTGAAAGGAAAAACCTTGTTTAAGGAGCTTTTCAGGATAAAGCCGTTGGCTTTCTAACACTAGACTGGCACGTTCTCCAAGTAGAATACGTAATAGAAATGCAGGCACCCTTGCCCAAGCGGGTCGGCGTAATTGTTTGGCGAGCAACTGATTGAATTGTTTATTTTGCACAGGTTGAGGCGAGCAGAGGTTAAAAGCGCCTTGGCAGGCTGAATTGTGCAGTAAAAAATCAATCGCATTGACCATATCTTCAAGGGCGATCCAAGGCATAAATTGATTGCCGTCGCCTAATTTTCCGCCTAATCCGCAACGATATAAGGGCAAGATTTTGGCTAATGCCCCGCCTTTCGGGGAAAACACCATGCCTGTTCGCAATAAACATACTCGGATATTGGCTTGTTGGGCTGCATTTTCCCATTGTTGGCAAAGTTGAGCGGTAAAGCCTTGTCCTGCGGACTGTTGTTCATTAATTCGTTGTTCGCCACTGTCTGCATAATAGCCATAAGCGGATCCTGACAGAAAACAGGTTGGTGGCGTTTGGCTGGCGTTAATAAGTGCGGTTAATTTTTCGGTCATTTTTAGTCGACTTTGCCACAGGCGATCTTTTTGTTGGGCTGTCCAAGGTTTATCAAAAATTGGCTCGCCCGCCAAATTAATTACGGCGTCAAAGTCATTTAAATCGCTAAAAACAGACAAATTTTCCACCGCACTTAATCGATCAGAAAAGCGGTGAGATTGAAATAAGGCAAGGGCTTTGTGAGCTGAACGAGAGAGTAGGGTGACTTGATATTGCTGATCCAACCAGCATTTCACCAATTCACACCCAATTAACCCCGTACCGCCCGTGGTCAATATTCGCATTACAAGGAACTCTCAAAAAGCTGTTGAATATTGGCGATCAACTGTTTAATGCTCGTGTTCAAGGTCGGCGTGATAAAAATCGTATCGTCACCTGCAATGGTGCCTAAAATGCCATCGGTTTTGCCCACGGAATCCAATAAGCGTGCAATTAATTGTGCCGCCCCGGGACTGGTTTTAATTACCACCAATAAATCATTGTGATCAATATCTAGCACCAAATTTTTTAATGGACTACTGGTATTCGGCACGCTTAATTCATTCGGCAAGCAATAGACCATTTCCATGCGAGTGTTGCGTGTACGCACGGCGCCAAATTTGCTCAACATACGTGACACTTTGGATTGGTTAATGGTATTAAAGCCCAGCGCTTGCAACGCATTCACAATTTCAATTTGTGAACCAAATTTTTCTTGTGCCAACAGATCTTTAAATGCCGTCATCAGGCTATCATTTTTTGTATCCATCATCATTTCTTTATGTATTAGAGAAAGCGTTGCATAAATTTTGCATAAAAATTCACAATTAAGCAATAAAAATTTACGTGTAAACAAATAAATTCATAAAAACTTGAGCTAGATCGCAAAATTGCATTTTGGTGTTTGAATTATTTGCACACAAGGCATAAACTATTAGCAATCCATCATACTTTTATATTTAAGGAGAAAACCATGAAAATTGCCGTTTTAGGTGCAGCAGGTGGTATCGGTCAGCCATTATCACTTTTATTGAAATTACAACTTCCAGCAGGATCCGAGTTAGCGTTATATGACGTGGCGCCAATGACCCCCGGTGTGGCAAAAGATTTAAGCCATATTTCCACCGCCGTGAAAGTAGAAGGTTATGCGGGCGAAGATATTGGAAAAGCCTTAACAGGGGCAGATGCAGTCATTATCTCTGCGGGTGTAGCAAGAAAACCGGGTATGGATCGTTCCGATCTATTTAATATCAATGCGGGCATTATCCGTGATTTAGTGCAAAATGTCGCAAACTTTGCACCAAAAGCCTGTATCGGCATTATCACTAACCCAGTGAATACCACTGTTGCTATTGCCGCTGAAGTATTGAAAAAAGCTGGTATTTACGACAAACGTAAATTATTCGGTATTACCACATTAGACGTATTACGTGCGGAAACCTTTGTGGCGGAACAAAAAGGCTTAGAAGTCGAACGTAACAGCATTCCGGTTATCGGCGGTCACTCAGGCACCACCATTTTACCAATCTTCTCACAAGTACAATACGCCACTTGGGGCCATGAAGAAATCGTGGAATTAACCAAAAAAGTACAAAATGCGGGTACAGATGTTGTTAATGCTAAAGCAGGTGCAGGTTCTGCCACCTTGTCTATGGCCATGGCTGCCGCTCGCTTTACACAAGCCTTAGTACGTGGTTTAAACGGCGAAACTGCCGTAGAATGTGCTTATGTGGAAGGCAACGGCGAATACGCTCGTTTCTTCTCACAACCAGTACGTTTCGGCCGTGAGGGCGTTGAGAGTTTGTTACCAATCGGCGAGTTAAGCCAATTTGAGCAAGAACAATTACAAGCCATGTTACCGCAATTAAAAGCGGATATTGAATTAGGCGAGAAATTTATTGCCTAATGTTGATAATTAACAGATAAGAAAAACACCGCATTTTGAAAAAAGTGCGGTGTTTTTTGCTTAGCTTCTTACCACATTTAACGCCGAGAAACTTTGCGACACCGGCATAATTTCAATGCGGTTAATATTCACATGAGCAGGTTGTTGGTAAATCCATAATACTGCACTAGCAATGTCTTCAGGTTGCAGCGCATTTGCCCCTTTGTACCAGTCTGCGGCTTTTGCATTATCCCCTTTAAAACGCACATTAGAAAATTCCGTGCCACCGCCCATCCCTGGTTCGACATTGGTGACCCGAATTGCCGTGCCGGCCAAATCCGCTCGCAAATTCAAGCTAAACTGTTTTACGTAGGCTTTGGTTGCACCGTACACATTAATGTTTGGGAACGCATAACTGCCAGCTACCGAACCGAGGTTGATAATATGCCCTTGATTGCGTGCTACCATTTGCGGTAACAATTGGCGAGTTAAATAGCTTAAACCGATAATATTGGTGTTAATCATGGTTAACCAATCCTCAAAATTGGCTTTATCTGCGGTTTCAATGCCCAATCCTAAGCCTGCATTATTCACCAACAAATCAATATTCGCCCACTCGGCAGGCAAGCTCAAAAGTGCGGTGTCAATTTCCGAAGTTTTTGATACATCCATGACTAACGGATAAAAATTTTCCCCAAGTTCTGTTTGTAATGCTTGCAATTTATCTAAACGACGTGCAGCGCCGATGACCTTGTAGCCAGCTTGAATCAAACTGCGGCAAATGGCTTTACCAAAACCTGCGGAAGCACCTGTGACTAAAATACTCATAAAAATATCCTTTAACTTCTTACTACATTTAATGGGGAAAAACTCTGTGACACTGGCATAATTTCAATGCGATTAATATTCACATGAGCGGGTTGTTGATAAATCCACAATACCGCATTGGCAATATCTTCGGGTTGAATGGCATTGGTGCCTTTATACAGATTGGCTGCTTTTTCATCATCGCCTTTAAAACGCACATTAGAAAATTCCGTTCCGCCACATAAGCCTGGTTCTATGTTGGTGACACGAATCGCCGTCCCTGCTAAATCCGCCCGCAAATTTAAGCTAAATTGTTTCACATAGGCTTTTGTCGCACCGTATACATTGCCACCTGGGTAAGGATAGTTGCCCGCAATAGATCCAAGATTGATAATATGGCCTTGGTTTCGTTCCACCATATTGGGTAGAATTTGGCGAGTTAGATAGCTCAAGCCGATAATATTGGTGTTAATCATGGTGAGCCAATCCTCAAAATGGGCTTTATCGGCAGTTTCCAAGCCTAATGCCAAACCCGCATTATTCACCAGTAAATCAATGTTCGCCCAGTCTGCTGGTAGGCTAGAAAGTGCGGTGTCAATTTCGGCTGTTTTTGATACATCCATGACAAGGGGATAGAAATGCTCTCCTAATTCTACTTGCAAATCTTGCAATTTATCCAAGCGTCGTGCTGCACCGATAACGTTGTAACCTGCTTTAACCAGTGTTCGGCAAATCGCTTTACCAAATCCTGCAGATGCACCAGTAACTAAAATACTCATAACAATCTCCTTATTGAATCCCTTTGTGACGTAATAACGCCTCTAAATTCGGCTTACGCCCACGGAAGCGTTCAAATAGCTGCATAGGCTCTTCACTGCCGCCACGGGTCAAGATTTCATCTAAGAAAGATTGCCCTGTGACAGGGTTGAAAATGCCTTCTTCTTCAAAACGAGAATAAGCATCAGCAGATAACACTTCTGCCCATAAATAGCTGTAATACCCTGCGGAATAACCGCCGCCGAAAATATGGCTAAAGCTGTGTGGGGTTCTTGCCCAGTCTACACCTTTGATCACGGCGACTTCGTTTTTCACGGCTTTTAAGGTGTCTAAAATTTGATTGCTTTTGCCTGTTTGATAATGATGATGCAAGCGGAAATCAAATAAGCCAAATTCTAATTGGCGTAACACAAACATGGCGGCTTGGAAATTTTTCGCCTTGATTAATTGGCTTAATTTTTCTTTTGGCAACGGCTCGCCTGTTTGGTAATGTCCTGAAATAAAGGCAAGGGCTTGTTCTTCCCAACACCAATTTTCTAAAAATTGGCTCGGCAATTCCACCGCATCCCATGGTACGCCGTTAATGCCCGATACATCGCCCACATCAATTAAGGTCAACATATGATGAATGCCATGCCCAAATTCGTGGAATAGGGTGGTCACTTCATCATGCGTGAATAAAGCAGGCTTATCGCCCACAGGGGCGTTGAAATTGCAGGTTAAATAGGCAACAGGTTTTTGGATTGAGCCGTCAGCTTGGCGTTTGCGGCCAATACAATCGTCCATCCACGCCCCGCCACGTTTATGTTCACGGGCATATAAATCCAAATAGAAACTGCCTCGCACCTCGTTGCTTTGGTCAATTAAATCAAAGAAACGCACGTCTTTGTGATAGGTTTCTACATCAAAACGCTCTACCGCACGAATATTGAAAATGCGTTTAATTAGCTCAAATAAGCCTGAAAGTACCCGATCTTCGGGGAAATAGGGGCGAAGTTCTTCATCATTAATGGCGTATAAGGCTTGTTTTTGTTTTTCGCTGTAAAAGGCAATATCCCACGGATTCAGTTCGCTCACTTGATAATTTTCTTTTACAAAGGCGTTGAGTTCGCTCAATTCTTTTTCCCCTTGAGCTTTGGATCTGGTAGCTAAATTTTCAAGAAAATCCAACACTTGCTGCGGATTTTCTGCCATTTTGGTGGCAAGGGAAAGATCAGTGTAATGCTCAAAGCCAAGCAATTTGGCAAGCTCCAAACGCAAGCTCAAAATTTCTTCCATAATCGCTGAATTGTCCCATTTTCCTGCGTTAGGGCCTTGCTCGGAGGCTCGGGTCACATAAGCCCGATACATTTCTTCCCGCAAATTTTGGTTTTCGCAATAGGTTAACACAGGCAAATAACTTGGCATTTCCAAGGTGAAACGATAGCCCGTTTGCCCCTTGCTTTCCGCTGATTGTTTAGCTAATTGCAAGGCACTTTCAGGCAAGCCAACCAAGTCTTTTTCATCACTAATGAGCTTTTCCCAACCCATGGTGGCATCTAACACATTATTGCTAAATTGAGATTTTAAATCCGACAAACGAGCTACAATTTCGCCGTAGCGTTTTTGTTGTTCTGCAGGTAAGCCGATACCCGACAATTCAAAATCACGCAAACTATTTTCAATGGCTTTCTTTTGTGCCACCGAATAGCGAGCAAATTCAGGGCTATTTTTTAAGCTTAAATAAGCCTCATACAAGCCCTTATGTTGCCCCACCCAAGTGCCATATTCCGACAACAACGGCAAACAGGCTTGATAGGCATCTCGCAATTCTGGGCTATTTTTCACCGCATTTAAATGCCCCACAGGCGACCATGCCTTGCTTAAACGATCGTTGACTTCCGCCAACGGCTGATAAAAATTTTCCCAACTAAACTGCGGTTGTTTTAACACTTGTTCTGTCACATCACGGCAATCTTGAATGAGTTTTTCCACCGCCGGCTGAATATGTTGCGGTTCAATGCGAGAAAATGGCGGAAGTGAGTTGTTTTCCAATAATGGATTTGTCATAATTTGTTCCTTTAATAATTAATATTAATTTTCATTTCGATATAATTACTGTTATATTGTGATGAATTGTAACAAATCAAGCAGACATTGTTAATTTTATAAGGAAAAAGAATGCGTTTTTTATATATTGGATTAGGATTTCTCTGTATTGGCTTAGGCGTTATTGGGGCATTTTTGCCCGTCATGCCCACCACACCGTTTTTATTGCTGGCGTTATTTTTCTTCGGCAAAAGCTCGCCTCGCCTACACGCTTGGTTTTTGCAAACAGACATTTACAAAAAACACCTTAAATCCTTTGATGAACAACGGGCGTTAACTAAAAAATCCAAAATCTCTATTTTGACCCTCTCTACGGTGATGATGGCGATCAGTTTTTATTTCACGCCGATTTACGGACGCATTTGTATTGTGATTTTATTGCTGATTGAATATTGGTTCTTTTTCTTTTGGATTAAGACGTTGGATGAAAAATAAGCACAGTTAGTCGTGTTAATAAAAAAGTGCGGTGTAAAAAATGATTATTTTTTGCACCGCACTTTTTATACTAGGTTACTTATAGGATAACGAGGCTATTTAGTAAAACGTTTCTCCGCACCACCAAATACCCCATTTTTACCTTTGTCTTCACCCGTGGTTTGATAGAATACCCCACCGATTTGGCTCGCCACGGAACCATAAAATGCCCCTTTGCTTTCTACGCCATTGGTATTGCCTGCAAAGGTATTGCCGTCAATCGTAGCATCAAAGGCGACTTTGGTTTGCGTGGTGGTCGGATCTTTTAGGGTTACATTCACGGTTTTTTCACCAAAGTCAGCTTGGATCGTGGTATCCATTAATTGATATTTGCCTTTTTCACCATAAGCAGAGAACGCTTGGGTGTAAGTCACTTTGCCGCTTTTCGGCATTGGGTAAACTTGATCGCTGTTGCGAGAGATACCCACACCGCTTACTGGTGTGATATAACCTTGTACAAATAATGTACTGTTTTCACCCTCGTTAAATACACCAAAGTGCATATCTTGGAAACCACCCACAGCACCTTGGAATGTATCCCCATTCCCCATGGCATAGCCAGATACTTTACCCGAAGTTGAGCCCTCTCTTACATCACGTTGAGTGAAGACTTTATAATCCCCACCATTGAGTAATTCTTTGGCGGTGAAAATGGCAATTTTTTTATCGTCAATCACTAATTCATTTAAATCTTCTTGTGCGTAGTTGAGGGTCGCCGCGGCACTTACCTTACCTGTTGGACTAATGCGTGCGGTGATACCCGATAATTTTTTATCTGGCATGGTGGTGAAACCTGTGCCTACAAAGACATTGCTGATGGTATTGTCTGTTGTTGGTGTGGTTTCAGCGGGTTTGGTGATGTTCACCGTTGGTGTGGTTTCAGCGGATTTGATGATGTTCACCGTTGGTGTGGTTTCAGCGGGTTTGGTGACATTCACCGTTGGTGTAGTTTCAGCAGGCTTCGTTGTGTTGGCTGCTGGGACCGTCACATTATTCTGTGTGGAAGATGACGCACTTACATTACTGTTTTGAGCAGATCCTGTATCTTGCGTATTTAGACTTTTTACCTTGCTTTCTGTTTTCGGCGTGGCGGTAGCAGAATTTGAGTTACCCCCGCCGCCACCTGATGAACAAGCGGTTAAAGCGAGAGCTGTTGCCGTGGCGATAATACTTAAACGTAGGTGTTTCATAAGATCTCCTAAGTAATCAATTAATAGAAAAGAGAAGTGTTTCATTTATAAAGCATTTAAAGCTTTATTACTTTAGGCGATTTTATATAAATAGTCAATCTTAATAAGAATTGTTTTTGTTATTGAAAGTGTAAATAATTGTTGATAGAATGACTTTAGCATTTTGCTATTTTGTGAAACTATCTTATCAATTTGTTACAACCAAAAGGACTTTTTATGAAAAATATGAAAAAATTTTCTCTCAATTTGATTACCGTAGTATTGGCATCAACTGCATTAGCTGCTTGTTCATCTTCCAAGGGCGGTGATGATCCGAATACAGGAAAATATTTAACTTCCCCACCTACTACGCCAGCTAAACCTATTGATTCTTCTTCGTCCAGTGGGGATGAACATTCAAGCGATCATGATTCCACCACAGAAAAACAACAAAGTGCGGATCAAAATACACAAGGGATGGAATTAACACGGGGAGAAACGGGTGTAGTAGATAAAACCCAAAAAGATGATTCTAAAGCCACAGACGATGATTCTAAAGCCACAGACGATGATTCTAAAGCCACAGACGATGATTCTAAAGCCACAGACGATGATTCTAAAGCCACAGGCGATGATTCTAAAGCCACAGACGATGATTCTAAAGCCACAGGCGATGATTCTAAAGCCACAGACGATGATTCTAAAGCTACGAAAGATGATCTTAAAGCCAAAGAAGAGGCTGAAAAAGCGGATAAACCACGTGTAGATAAAAATGTGGATGAGGTGAAAAAATCTTTCAGTAATAATCAAACAACTTATGACGACGGTGATTCATCAATTAAATTTAATTATGTGAATGGTAAACTACTTAAAGTGGGTGACAACTTTGAAAGTAAAGCATTTGCGACAAATAATAAGAATTTAAATGTGCTTGTCCTTGATGGTCAAAAGATTGAATTGTATAGTGATGATGAAATTGTCAAATGGCGTGATCAATTACACCCAGATGACACAGGAACAATCGGTAGTGGAGATAATCCAACCACCTCAAAAGACATTAAAGAGGGTGAAAAATCGATTGGTAAAGTTGGTTATTTGCCAAGCAAACGTAATAGTCAAGACTTTGAGCAAACACGTTTTGGTTATGTGGTTAAAGATGGCATAACACACTTATTTGTCCAAGGTATCCGTACACCAGAAGATCAAAAAGAAGCTCGTACACCGTTTAATTATTCCGATCTAAATTCTGAATATCAAAGTAATCAAGGTCAAATATTATATGCGATCAATGAGGATGAAGATGAAAAAGTGGAGAGTATTTATACTTACCAAGGTGGGGCATTCTACGGTAAAAATGGTCAATATACCGAACTTTCAGCAGAGGGTGCGGTTGACTTTAAAGATAAAAAAATGGTACTTGAATTAAAAGATAAGGATGTCACTAAGTTAACCTTGGGTGCCAATGTGAAAGGCTTAGAGTTCGATGGAATGGTCAATGGCGTTCAAACCAATGGGGCATTTTATGGCTCTGGTGGTCAAGATATTGCTGGTGTGTTCTATCAAACCAAAGGTGTTGATAAAGACTATAATGGGGTGTTTGGTGCTAGCCGAGTTTGCTCTGGTTTAACTACATGTGAAAGCCTTGATAAAGATAGCTTAACAAGTACAAGAGAGACTTACCAAGGATATCTTGAAAAAACTGAGAATGAGTATATGAAAAAGATTTATCAACAACGAATTGATCAGGCAAATGAGGGACTTAAAAAAGTTGAAGAAGTCAAGTCTAAATTAGACAACATTACTATTGAGTAATCCCTAAACCTAACGGCGGTTCGTCCGCCGTTTTTTTGTTTTTAGCTTGATAATTTATTAAGGAACATACATGAGTTCGACATACAGATTAACACTTGGTGCGTTCTGTATTGCCTTAGCACTTAACCCTGCTTTATCTCAAGCAGAGGAACAATTAGACCAAATTAATGTGGTAGGCAAGGAAGACGTCAAAATTCACGGCGAAATCAAAAAAACACGTCGTCAAATTCAAGATGAATTAGTTTCTGACAGCCGAGATTTGGTGCGTTATACCACAGATGTTGGGATCAGTGATAACGGTCGCCATACTAAAGGCTTTGCAATTCGTGGGGTGGAGGGAAACCGTGTCGGGATTATTATTGACGGTGTGGCATTGCCCGATTCGGAAGAAAATTCCCTTTATGCACGTTATGGCAACTTTAACAGTTCACGTATTGTGATCGATCCAGAATTGGTGCAAGGTATTGATATTGTGCGAGGATCAGATTCCTTTAATGCGGGGAGCGGAAATCTCGGCGGCAGCGTCAATTATCATACTTTGACGGCGGATGATATTATTTTACCAGCGGATGAAAATGGTCAACGCAATAAAGTCGGCGTATTGTTAAAAAGTGGTTTCGGCAGTAAAAATAACGAATGGACCAATACAGGTGGTTTAGCCTATAAAGACAACGGCTGGGAGGCGGTGGCGCTTTATTCACAACGCCGTGGGCAAGAAATGAAAAGCCGAGGTAATGGCGAAGATATTTATGGTGATGCTCGTGGTATTCCCGATCCAAGCAATCACCGCAATCATAATTTCTTAGGCAAACTGTCGTATTTACTCAACGATACCCATAAATTTAGTGTGTCTTATACAGGCGCAAGAAATTGGGCGCAGAATGATGAAAAATCCTATGCTTTATTAGACAGTTTTTTCCGTAACAGCACCGATAAAACCCACCGTGATAATTTAAACGTAGCCTACGAATATTTCCCTGTCAGTGATTATTTGGCTTATGTCAAATTGGATTACGACTGGCAACGCACGAACGTTGAAGCGTTAAATTACAAAACCTATCGTAATATTTCCTTAATTGAATGGTACGATCGCAGGATGCGTAGCCGCTTTAATCGGATTTCTTTGCGTGCAGATAGCGTGTCATTGGGGGAACGTTTTGGTACCCATTTATTGTCTTTACGCATGGGCTTATCGGACAAGCGTTTCTATAATCAAAATATTGATACCATTGAGTTTCCGAGCCAAAATCAAACCTATGTATTGCCTTATACCATTCAAAATCCAGTGAAAACCATTAACTTTTATGCCTCTTTGCAAGATAAAGTGCAATGGAATGATACTTGGAGCAGTAAATTTGGTATTCGTTATGATTACACTAAATTGAACCCACAAGATGTGAATGAAGTCTGTCATGCTTGTGAGAAAACCACGCCAAAAGGAGCAGAGTTCCAAGGCTTAAGTGCGAGCGGCAGTTTAGATTATCAAATCAATGATATTTGGCGTATTGGTTATAGTTTATCTAGCGGTTACCGTGTACCGTCAGCCTCTGAAATGTATTTTACTTTCAAAAGCCTATCGGGTAACTGGCTAGCTAATCCAAAATTAAAAGCCGAATTAAGTTTCAACAACGCTATTCAGATTTCCGCCAATGGCGATTTTGGCTCTGCAACGTTGAATGCTTACCACACGAGCTACAAAGATTTCTTGTATGAACGAGAAACTGTCGCTTGGGTAAGTTGTGGCGAGCTTTGTAGCCCAACAGAAACTAACGGTTATGCCGAAACCTTATTCCAACAGGCTCAAAACTTAGATAGAGCCCGCATTATGGGATTTGATTTCACGGGAAAACTTAATCTGAATGGTATTTGGAATAAAGTGCCACAGGGTTGGAATGCCATGGGATCGGTGGGGTATAGCAAAAGTAAATTATATGATACTGATTTGAGCTTACTTTCCATTCAGCCAATTAAAGTCATTTTAGGCTTTGGTTACGACGATCCTGATGATCGTTGGGGATTCTCCGCCCGTTGGACCTATCTTGGCGCCAAAAAAGGCAAAGATGCGCAAATTCTGAATGCCTATAATGATCCTCGTGGCAAAACCAAGGATTACCCATGGTTAAACGGCTCAGCCGCTTTATTTGATGTATTCGGTTTCGTCAGAGTAAATAAAAACATTACGTTACGTGCCGGTGCCTATAATATTTTCAATCGAAAATATCATACTTGGGACGCTTTGCGAGGCATCAACATTACCGCTAGCACCACCAACACCGTGGATAAAGAGGGCAAAGGCCTAGAACGCTATTATGCCCCTGGCCGTAATTTTGCCGCCTCGGTAGAAATGCGTTTCTAGTGGGATTTCACATAAAAAAGCCTTGAGTCGTTGAAATTCAAGGCTTTTTTAAGCATAGTTGATTATTGTATTCCATTTTAATCTTGATTATAATTGTTGATAACGATTATCAATATAAAGGATTTATTATGAACAAAACACAAAAAACCTTATTAGCGGTGAGCATTTGCCTTGCACTTTCCGCTCAGGCAGAACAAACTACGCCAACAAAAAACGAAAATCAACTTGCTGAAATTGTGGTGTACGCCAATCAAAACAGCAGAATTTCATCAAGTCAAGCTGTTAGCAGTGAAGATATTAAACAACAACCAGTCAGCAATGGCAATATTTCTGATTATTTAAAAGCCAATCCGCACGTTCGTTTTGAGCAAAGTGATGAAAGCAGTTTCCAACGAGGTGAAATTAAACCTGTTGCAGTGTCAATTAATGGGGCAGAGTCTAATCAAACCAGTTATTTTGTGGATAACGTCAATGCCAATAATGATTTAGGGGCAGATTTGTTTGATGGTTCAATGTTGAGCTTACCAGTGGCAAATAGTCCACAAGCCTATTTTTTTGATGCGAATTTGTTGTCTTCCGTCACGGTTTACGACAGTGATATTTCGGCCAGTTTAGGGGGATTTACTGGCGGTGCGGTAGTGGCGAAAACCAAACAATATGACGGCAAAGATGGCGTACAGTTGCGTTATCGGACTTCTCGTTCACAATGGGCGAAATTTCATTTAAGCGATGAAGATCGGGCTAAATTTGAACAGGCTACACCCAATGGCAGTAATGCAGATTATCAACCGAAATATGATAAACAGTTTTTCAGCATTTCGGCACAAAAAGCCTTGGCTGATAATTTAGGGGTGGTGGTCGGATTAAGCCAACGTGCTGCCCATATTCAGCAACAGCGTTTAATCAATCCGCAAGGGGATACGGACAAACAAGATCATACTCGCCGTTCCACTAATGCGTTATTGAATTTTAACTGGACGCCGAATGATCAAAATCGAGTTGAACTCGGTTTACGTTATTCTAATTACCGTGAAAGTAAATTCTATGCTACCAATATTGATAGCGATGTGCGTGATTATCATCAGGCCTATGGTGGTACGTTGGCGTGGGTGAAATCCTTGGATAATGGGGTGTTAACCACCACATTAGCGTACGATCAGTTTAAAGATAAACGGAAATCCGCCTCTACCCAAATGAAAACCTATATTGTGGATGGCGATGAATACTTTACTGGCGGAATGGGTAACAGTGATTTAACCCAAGATAATTTGCACGCCTCAATGGAATATGCCCTTGATGCTTTTAATCTTGGCACCACGGAACATTCCATATCCTTAGGGGGCATTTATCAGTTTACCAAATATCGTTTTAACCGTGATCAAGATGCCACAGGTGAAATCTATAATCAGGATTATTTTGACGATGATGGCGACGGTGATTATGATGAATTAGTATTGGGCAGCTCAAATCAAGTTCATAAAGGCAAAGTGAAAGCCAGTTACCAAAATATAGCGGTTTATTTGGAAGATTTAATCAGTTGGAAAAATCTTGAATTTCGCCCTGGGGTACGTTTAGAACGAGATAACTACTTAAAAAATACCAATTTTGCACCGCGGTTTGTGGCAACGTGGAAACCGTTTGAGCAAACTAAATTAAGTGCAGGCTGGAACCGTTATTATGGTCGTTCTTTTGCGTCAATGAAATTAACCCAAGCCATCTATAAATTAGAAGGCTACGATGATTCTCGTTTTACCTACAATGACTTATCTTCTTTCAAAACGCCACACACGGATGAATTGAGTTTAGGCTTGCAACAACAATGGGCGAATGTGATTTTCGATGCCAAATACATTCACCGTAAAAATAAAGATCGCATTGTGTTGCACGATGACGGCAGTGAGCGTTATTTTGCCAAAGGGCAAGATTACAGCAATGATGTTTACACCTTACAAATCAAAAATGCTGAACCGTGGAAATGGGGAGCAACGGAATGGAAAACAGCATTGGCTTTCGACTGGCTTGATATGAAAGGGGTCAATACGGGCAATTATGACGGATCTTCCTTGGTGTATTTAGACGGTAAATTAATGACTCGTGATGCTATGCGAGCCAAAATTAACAGTAATCGTGAAGAATGGGAAGTGCGTTTAGGTTTAGATATGGCGGTGCCCGATTATAATGTGGTGTGGTCGAATAACCTTTATGTGAAAGCCCCGATCAAAGGTGCCAGTGAAAATGATGATGAAATCAACGGATTACCTGCTTTCCGTAGTTACAATTACGGCACCCATACCCAGTGGGATAGCAGCATTCGTTGGCAGCCGAAAGTGTTTAACAATCATTCCGTATTTGTGAAATTTGATGTGTTGAATGTGTTAAATAAAACGCGTCGTGGCATAACATCATCAGGCGAAGATTACGGCTTTTACAGTGCAGGGCGTGAATATTGGCTTGAGCTAGGCTACGAATTTTAATAATGAAAGCGATCCTAATTTTATTGGCAAGCCTATTATGTGCTTGCCAATCTTCTTTTCAGCCCCGCTTTAATCTGTCGGATCCTTTGCCTTTTGAGCCTATGGCATTGCAAGGGAAATTAGATAACGGTTTGCGTTATCTCATTTTGCCGAGTGATGATCCGAAAGGGCGAGTGTATATGCGGTTGGTGATTAATGCTGGTTCAATGAATGAAGATGATGACCAAAAGGGCATCGCTCATTTAGTGGAACATATGGCATTTAATGGCTCGGAACAATATCCGCAAAATCAGATTATTAATGCCTTAGAGCAGTTAGGAATGAAATTTGCTCGGGATATTAATGCGTTTACGGATTTTGAAAACACAGTTTATACGTTAAACATCGCCAAAAATGATGATAAAACCCTGAAATTGGCATTAAACGTGATCGACCAATGGCTAAATCATTTAACCATTTTTCCGCAAGATTTGGATTTAGAGCGTGGTGTGGTGTTGGAAGAATGGCGAGCTCGTTTAAGCCCGATGTTACGCTTAGGGGATAAAAAAAGCCAAGTGGAAATGGCACATTCTCGCTATGTATTGCGAGATCCTATCGGCGATGTGAACATTATCAAAAATGTCACGGCACAGCGAGTGAAAGATTTCTATAAAAAATGGTATCGGACAGATAATGCCATATTAATTGTAGTGGGCGATATTGATCGTCAACAAATGGAAAAATTAGTACAAACGCAATTAAATGCTCCGAACCCACAACAAAGGATTCCTTTGCCGAAAATTGATTATCACATTCCCTTGCCCCAACAATGGCGATTGGCGACAGTGTCTGAAAAGGAAATTAAAGAACCGAGTGTTGAATTTAGCTTGTTTAGCGATGCTAATGATAAAAATACCGTGGGAGCCTATCAGCAAGATTTATGGCAACAGATTGTGATTCGCTTGATGAATTTACGCTTTCAGCAGTGGGAAACAGCGTTAAAGCAGCAAGAAAGTGCGGTGATAAATACAGCGAATTTTTATCATAGCCACTTAGGCAAACAAACCTTGCAAGCCACCTTTTCATTGCAACTGAATGATCAACGCTATCAACAAGCTATTTCTCAACTGTTTCATTTTCTTGCTGAAATTTATCAAAATGGGTTCACTCAACAAGAACTCAATGACGAAATTCAACGCTTGCAAAAACTCAATGAACGTCAGCGAGAAGTGAAAGCTACGAGTATTAAGATGGCGAATGATTTGATTGTTTCAATGGCAAACAATCAAACAGTGTTATCAATGGAAGATAAATATCGTTTAAATCAACAGCTATTGGCTCAAATAAAGTTAAGCGATATTCACCGCACTTTTCAGCAAATGTTGCAATTAAAAGCCAAATTAATGTTGATTACCCAACCTGTGCCACAACAGAAATTATCCTTTACTGCCAACCAGTTAGCACAAGAGTGGCAACGTTTATTATCCCAACCGCAACAGCATTGGCAAGCGGAACAACAAGATGTGAAGTTGCCTGAGATGGAGTTTGGACAAGGGAACATTCGAGTGGAAAAACGTTGGCAAGAGCAGTCTATCACCGAATTTCGCTTAAGTAATGGCAGTAAACTCGTTTACTTATACAGTAATCAAAGTCCACAACAGGTGTATTTTAAAGCCGTGACCCAAGGCGGATTGCGTTCTGTACCAGAGAATCAATATCAAGCCTTGCGAACCGCAGTCAATTTGGTGGATGAAACCGGCATCGGTTCTCTTTCTCAGGGTGAAATTAATCGCTATTTTAGTCGTAATCCCATTGCCTTTACTACCGTAATTGATGACGAAAAACAAGGTTTCACGGCAGCGGGTAAAGCGGATGATTTGGATAAATTACTGTTGCTGTTTCGTTTAAAATTACAAACTAATCCCGTTTCCAATAAGGTATTAATGGATTATCGAAAAGCCTTAAATCAAGAGTTGAAAGAGCATAATAAAGAAACGGAATTTATGCAAAAAGTAGCAGCGTTACGTTTTCCCAAGCGAGAAACCGTGTATAGCAAA
Source organism: Lonepinella sp. BR2357 (assembly GCF_051851525.1). Lineage (NCBI taxonomy): Bacteria > Pseudomonadati > Pseudomonadota > Gammaproteobacteria > Pasteurellales > Pasteurellaceae > Lonepinella > Lonepinella sp. BR2357. Next base: position 35,612 of record NZ_JBPDVG010000016.1, read on the forward strand.
AACCGCAAAACTACCTTAGATTTAACCGCACAACAACTTTCTGCGTTGTATCAACATTATGTGGCGGAGAAAACGGATTTTACCTATTTTATCGTAGGTGATATTGATGAAACGGCGGTGCAAAAATTAGCTAAATTTTATTTAGCCACAGTGCCAGTGAAAAAACAAGAGCGAGTATTTACCCCAATGATCGCCCAGATTCCGACAACACCGTTTTACTTAACAGGCTTGCCTGAACCTAGAGCAGATGTCGAAATTTATTTTACGGCGGAGAACCACTGGCAAGCAGAAAATGAAAATTTGTTAGATATTTTAGCGGATATTTTACAAGAAAAATTGCGTCTAGCCTTGCGAGAACAATTATCAGGCGTGTATTCGGTGAATACGTGGTTTAGTCAAGATCCTTTTTCGCCCCAATTGGAAGGAAAAATTGAATTTAGTTGTGAGCCTAAACGAGCAGAAGAATTACGCTTGCAAGCACATAAAATCATTGATGAACTGTTAGAAAAAGGCATTGATCCGACATTGCTGACGAAAAAAGCCGCCGAAAAACAAAGCCAATTAATGTTAGCCAAAGAATCGATTTTGGCACAATTTGGGGCGTTGGAACAAAGTTATTGGCTGACAGATAGCCCTGCGTTAATGAATGTCGATAAGCAACTGGTCAAACAGGCAACCAAACAAAGTATTGAAAAATTGGCTCAACGGATTTTGCAGAAATCCGCTAGATTTGATGCCGTGTTAACAGGTCGAGAAAATTGAAAAGCGAGGGGTTGAAATCTGAATAGAAATCCTTATAATACAAGAGAGGGCGGACCGAGGTCCGCCCCTAGTTGGGTTGCCAGTCTAGCTAAATGCTTGCGGTGTGTCGCCAGACAGCAACAAGATGATTGTAATGAGCAGTGCCCATTTTAACCACGTCGGCATACTTGCCTCCTTATCAGTTTTAGTTTTAAGCTAAGCTGATCGGGGCTTTCGGCATAGTAGACAAAATAGTTGGCACTTTTTTATACACTATGCTCTAGTAGACAAAATAGTTGGTTTTGGTTATTTTTAATAATT
>NZ_JBPDVG010000017.1:0-35035 GCF_051851525.1 Lonepinella sp. BR2357
AAAAATAAAATTTTTTTAATTATAAAAAATCCGCCTTTTTAATAAATAATAAAATCCCCACCACAATCGTTTGATGCCTGCTTAAAAAAATATCCTCTTTGCCGTGTCAAACCCCCCCCCCCCCCGAAGTAGAATGACGGCATTTATTTTCAATGTGCTAGGAAAAACGCGAATGAATAAAATCAATGATTTTATAGACATTGTGGAGAAATTTATGGTAGAGGGGCAAAAAGGCGATCATCGCTATCGTACGTTTGATTTTTGCTATGCCTATTTTCATCCCATCAATAAGTCAAAACGCGAAATGACTACCGCTTGTTATGTGCTATGGAGTTATTTAGCCAGTTGGGGAATGTTGCGTAATAGCTTTTTGTTAAACAAAAATCCTGCGTATTTAATCAATTTAATCCAGTTTATCTTTGATCAAGATGAGGCGTTATGGGAAATCCAAATTGAACCGCAAAATTACGCCAAAATTGCTCAACTTTATGATAATGTTGCTGCACAGTTTAAAAATCAATCGCCAACCATTACCTTAATCACCAAAATATTGCTCGGTGTGTTTGGTATCATGCCTGCTTATGATCGTTATTTTCGTGCCACTTTTAGTGAAATTTCAGCACAATATGGCGGAAAATATCATTCATTTCATCAGTTTCAACCCACATTTGATGTGCTTTTTCACTTTATTCAAGCTCATCAAGGCGAAATTCGCCAACTGCAAGACCATTTAAACATCATCGATTTTTATGGCAACGCTACCGAATTACATTATCCCATAGCCAAAATTATCGATATGTATGGCTTTAACCAATCCTTTTTTATTCACCAACCCACATTAACTAACCTAGAGGAAATGACTATGGTCAAAAAAAATGCAACGTTAAATCAGTATCTCATTGAACAAGAAGACAGCGGCAAAATCAATGTGCTATCGCAATATGAAGACGGCACAGTCAAAGCTAGTCTGCGTGAAATCGCCGAAGCCATCGGCTTTGAATTTGATTCCGCTTGGACAACCCAACAATTTGGTCGCCGTTTGGCGGATTTCGTGGAAAACGCCAACGAAATCATCGCCAAAGAGGCGGTTTATCGGGTGCAAATTTTAGAAAATAATAAAGTGAACACGTTCAAATACAAAACCGATTACTCCACCAAAGAAGCCTTGCGTGAGTTGGCGAAATTGGTTGATGGATTTGCTGTTGATGAAAAATGGAACACCCAGCAACTTGGCTCAAAATTAATTGATGTGATTAATGGTTAATTTTTAACAATAAGGAGAGATTTATGGATTCCGTATTAAGTATTTTATCAAGCGTTATTCTGTTTGTTTATAACATCATTGCCACCGTTGTGGTTTGGATTTGGGATTTAATTGTCGGCTTTTTTAGCTTTTTGGCGGATATTCCCATTACGCAATATAGCTGGCTCAATGCGATTATTGCTTTTGTGATTTTAATGGTGTTAATTGGGATTATTAATTCTGTGATTAGTTCTATTAAAGCAAAAGCAAGAGCGGCTGAAGAAGAGAAAGCAAGAGAACTCCGTAGAATAAAAGAAGAGGAACTAGAGAAAGAATATCGAATTGCGAGAAGAAAAAGATGGGAAGAAGAAAACACTTGCCCTGAATGTCAAGCCATTGGTGAATTTGTTTTAGACAGAACCGAAGAAATAGATCGATACGATACAAATAAAGAAGTTGAAGAAAAATTAGCAAATGGTAAAACAAAAACTCGACACATTAAATGTACTAAGGTAGTAGAAAGAGAACATTATCATTGTGATGAGTGCGGTTATAAATTTACTGTAACCCTAGAAGCCAGAGAACTAGATTAATCATTAAAAGCGTAATGAAATTTCCCATTACGCTTTTTTTCAACGCTCACGACACAAAAAATTTCCTTTAATTTTACCGCACTTTATGCCACAATGACCGCCATCTTTTTCAGCTGAATTTAGGAAAATACGATGACAGAATATGCCTTAGATACCATTCTTGCCCAAGCGGGCAATCGCACCGATTCCCGTACGGGAGCGGTTTCTACCCCTATTTTTCTTTCTACCGCTTATGGGCACCATGGCATTGGTGAAAGTACGGGGTTTGATTATACCCGCACCAAAAACCCGACCCGAGTGGTATTAGAAGAAACCATGGCGAAATTAGACGGCGGTGATGCGGGGTTTGCCTTTGCCTCGGGCATGGCGGCGATTCAGGTATTAATGAGTTTATTTAAGGCGCCGGATGAATGGTTGGTGTCCAGTGATGTGTACGGCGGTACCTATCGGTTATTGGATTTTTGTTATAAAAATAACCATGGCGTGAAACCCGTGTATGTGAATACGGCGGAAGTCAGTGCCATTGAGGTGGCCATTACTCCTCATACCAAAGCGATTTTTGTGGAAACCCCCTCCAATCCATTAATGGAAGAATGTGATGTGGCAGCGATTGCAAAAGTCGCCAAAAAACATAATTTGTTATTAATTGTGGATAATACCTTTTTAACCCCAATGCTTTATCGTCCAATGGAAGATGGGGCGGACGTGACGATTTACAGTGGTACCAAATATATTGCGGGTCATAATGATGTGTTAGCGGGCTTGATTGTGGCAAAAGGTCAGGAATTATGTGATCGTTTGTTCTATATTCAAAATGGGGCAGGCGCTGTGTTGTCGCCGTTTGATTCTTGGTTAACCATTCGTGGCTTGAAAACGCTGTCATTACGTATGCAACGTCATCAGCAAAATGCACGGGAAATTGCCGAATTTTTACGTCAACAACCGCAAATTACGGATGTATTGTATTCTAACAAAGGCGGGATGTTGTCGTTCCGTTTGCAAGATGAAAATTGGGTTAATCCTTTCTTAAAAGCCATGAAATTGATTACCTTTGCGGAAAGTCTTGGCGGAACCGAAAGTTTTATTACTTATCCCGCCACCCAAACCCATATGGATATTCCCGAGGCGGAGCGGATTGCTCGTGGTGTGTGCAATCGCTTATTGCGTTTCTCCGTAGGGCTAGAAGATGTCGAAGATATTAAACAAGATTTGCGTCAAGCCTTGGCGGCTTGTTGTAAGTAAGGTTTCACAAATTGAAATGATTGATTAAATAAAGGGTGATAATTTTATAGCTGTGTTATGATATTTTCAGCTTTAGGGTATCGCCCTGAAATGATTTCAAATTTATACTATTAAAAAAGGAATGAAAAATGGCAGATGTATTACATGTAACCGATGCGTCATTTGAAGCAGATGTGTTAAATTCAGATGTACCTGTATTATTAGATTTTTGGGCGCCTTGGTGTGGTCCTTGTCGTATGGTTGGCCCGATTTTGGAAGATCTTGCTAAAGAATATGGTGATAAAGTCAAAATTGTAAAAATGAACATTGATGATAACCAAGGAACACCAGCACAATTTGGCGTGCGTGGGATTCCAACGTTGCTTTTATTCAAAGAGGGAAAAGTGCTCGCTACGCAAGTGGGTGCGGTGCCAAAAACACAATTAGCCTCATTTGTTAATCAAGCATTATAATCTTGAAAACGCCTAGCGGATGCTAGGCGTTTTTGTTTAGCTGTTCTCTTTGGTTTTCTTCACGCATAATCCCGCATGGCGTTCTTGGTTATCCCATACATGGTTAATCCGCATTTTATTGCCTTTCAATTCAGTGATTTCAATATTCACAGGTTTTCCGTCGTTAGCGTTTTGAGTAAATGTCTGAAAGATTTTTTGTTCAAATTCGTTTAATTCAGGACTGTTTTTGAGCTTTTGTTCCGTTTCTTTGGAATGAATTTTGCCAAAAACATAGTTGGTACTGGTTTCTGACAACATATTTCCTTTCAGTTCCCAATGTCCTGTATGGTGACTTTCATAAGTAAAAGTTTTTTGGAAATTTATTATCCCGATGCCTAGTGATGTGCCATCCGCTTGAAAATCAAATTGATCCAATGATTCCACGCCTAAACGGGGATAGAAAATTTGACATGTCCATTCGCCGATAATGTCGCTCGGCAAAACAACAGGATTTTCCACCGCACTTGCCAATGCAGGGAAGATCGTGATTAAGCATAGTCCATATAATTTATTGATTTTCATCGGCTTTGTTCTCGTAATTTTTGCAAAATCGTTTTCATATTTTTATCTAACGGGGCGGTTAATTGCAAGGTTTCCCCTGTTTTGGGGTGTTCAAAACGAATATTAAAGGCATGTAAAAATAAACGATCTAACCCAAGTGCGGTCATTTCTTCATCAAATTTTTTATCCCCGTATTTATCATCTAAGGCAATCGGGTGGCCTGCATGCAAGGTATGCACTCGAATTTGATGGGTTCGTCCTGTGACGGGGGAGGCTTTGACTAAGGTCGCATTGGTATAACGTTCTTCAATGCTAAAACGGGTTTCACTCGGTTTACCTTGTTCGCTCACTTTGACAATGCGTTCACCGCTCGCCAATTCATTTTTGAGTAACGGGGCTTGAACCACTTTTACATGGGATTGCCACTGTCCACGCACCAAGGCCAAGTAGTCTTTTTGCACGGTTTTAATGCGTAACTGTTCATGTAAATTGCGTAAGGCAGAGCGTTTTTTTGCCACTAATAAAATCCCCGACGTATCTCGGTCGATACGATGGACTAATTCCAGAAATCTGGCCTCAGGACGCAATGCACGCAAGCCCTCAATCACCCCAAAACTTAAGCCACTGCCGCCATGTACGGCAATGCCTGAGGGTTTATTGATCACCAATAAACAATCGTCCTCAAAAATAATTTGGCTTTCTAATTGCGCCACCTTATTCAGTTTGGTGGAAATCGGCGCTTGGGCTTTTTCTGATACTCGCACAGGCGGCACTCGCACCACATCACCCGCTTGTAATTTATATTCTGGTTTAATGCGCCCCTTATTTACTCGCACTTCGCCTTTTCGCACAATACGATAAATCAGGCTTTTTGGCACGCCTTTGAGCTTGGTTAATAAATAATTGTCGATACGTTGCCCCGCCTCATCAGCCGAAATATCGAGCATTTTGACGGAGGCATTAATAATAGCGTTGGGTTGGTTTGTCATAAAATTGTGTTTTTCAGGAAAAATTAGTCGGATTTTAACATAATTAACAAATAATTAAAATTGCTGAAATACCTTGCTAAAAAGCGGTATTACGTCCATAATAATACAGATTTTGCCTAGGCAAAATTAATGAAGTTTTGTTAATTTATCAATTAATGCGGTTTAGACATAAGACATTAATTTTTAACGAAATATGTGATTATTACGCCGATTTATCCTGTGGTTTTAGACACAAATTTTGGATAACCCAATCAATGCACCCAGTCTTTGACAGTCGAGATGACAGGCATAGGACGAAAAACACGAGGTCGATTGCGGAAATTTTTTGCTTGAAATTTATTCAAATGAGCAAAGTGCGGTGTGTTTTAATCGAATTTATTAAAATAAAAATGAGAAAATTTTTACAATGAAAAGAATGTTAATTAATGCGACTCAAAAAGAAGAGTTGCGTGTTGCGTTAGTCGATGGACAACGCTTATTTGATTTGGATATTGAAAGTCCAGGTCACGAACAAAAAAAAGCCAATATTTACAAAGGGAAAATTACCCGTGTAGAACCGAGTTTGGAGGCCGCCTTTGTAGATTACGGCGCTGACCGTCACGGTTTCTTACCGTTAAAAGAAATTGCCCGTGAATATTTTCCTGCCGGTTATAGCTATAACGGCCGCCCGAACATCAAGGATGTGATTAAAGAGGGGCAAGAAGTCATTGTGCAAGTGAACAAAGAAGAACGAGGTAATAAAGGCGCCGCCTTAACCACGTTTGTTTCACTGGCCGGTAGTTATTTAGTGATCATGCCAAATAACCCAAGAGCGGGCGGGATTTCTCGCCGCATTGAGGGTGATGAACGCCTTGAATTAAAAGATGCCTTGAGTTCATTGGATGTGCCAGATGGCGTGGGTTTAATTGTGCGTACCGCTGGGGTAGGCAAATCGCCTGAAGAATTACAATGGGACTTGAAAGTCTTATTACATCACTGGGATGCCATTCAAACCGTGGCAAAAAGTCGCCCTGCACCGTTTTTAATTCACCAAGAAAGTGATGTGATCGTGCGTGCGATCCGCGATTATTTGCGCCGTGATATCGGCGAAATCTTGGTGGACAGCCCGAAAGTGTTTGAGAAAGCCAAAGCCCATATCAAGCTCGTTCGCCCTGATTTCTTAAATCGCATTAAATTGTACCAAGGTGAAGTGCCGTTATTCAGCCATTATCAAATTGAATCACAAATTGAATCCGCTTTTCAACGTGAAGTGCGTTTGCCATCAGGTGGTTCCATTGTAATTGATGCCACTGAGGCCTTGATTGCCATTGATATTAACTCCGCCCGTTCGACTCGTGGTGGGGATATTGAAGAAACCGCCTTAAATACTAACTTAGAGGCAGCGGATGAAATTGCTCGTCAATTACGTTTGCGTGACTTAGGTGGATTAGTGGTCATTGACTTTATTGACATGACCCCGATTCGTCACCAACGTGAAGTGGAAAATCGCATTCGTGATGCGGTGCGTCAAGATCGTGCCAGAATTCAAATTAGCCGTATTTCTCGTTTTGGCTTGTTGGAAATGTCACGTCAGCGTTTAAGCCCGTCTTTAGGTGAATCTTCACATCATATTTGCCCACGTTGCCAAGGCACGGGTAAAGTGCGTGATAATGAAAGTTTATCCCTTTCTATCTTGCGTTTAATCGAAGAAGAGGCCTTAAAAGAAAATTCAAAACAAGTGCAATGTATTGTGCCGGTGGAAATCGCCTCTTATTTATTAAACGAAAAACGTCAAGCGATTCAAAGTATTGAAAAACGTCATGATGTGGATGTGGTGGTAGCACCAAATCAAGCCATGGAAACCCCGCACTTTAAAGTGGTGCGCTCTCGTGATGGCGAAGATGCTGGTGTATTAAGTTATAATTTAGCCAAATTATACGAAGATAAAGAAGATATTTATACCCCTGCGGAAACCAGTTCCACGGCGAACAGTACTGACACCTCCGCCAGTGAAAATGTGGCAGAAATGGCAGCCTTGTCTATGACCATTTCAGAGGCTGCGCCGATTGTTGAAACCAAAGTGGAAACTAAACCATCTTTCTTTGCACGTTTGTGGGCAGGTTTCAAAGGGTTATTTAGCAACGAACCGACACCAGAAGAAAAACCGGTAAACACTCGCCAACGTCAGCCTCGTAATGACCGTCGTAATAACCGTAAACCACGCAATGAGCGTACGGAACGTAATACGACGGCTAAACTAAATGAGGAGACGTCAAGCGAAAAAACAACCTCTTCTCGTCCAGAACGCAATAATCGCCGTAACGCCCGTAAAACGCAAGTTGAGGACACAAGCGTTGTAGCGAATAGCGTTGAAAAACAAGCCAATGTGACCATTGCAGAGGCGACAGAAGAAAAAGCCCCTGTTCGCCAACGTCGGGAACGTCGTGATGTGCGTAAACGTGTACGAATTGGTCAAGAGGCAAATGAAACGGTTGTAGAAAATACGCATATTGCGCCATTGGCCGAACCGATAACGCAACCTGTGGCGGAAAAAGTCACGGAAAGCATGGCAGAAAGCACCTTGACATCAGCGCTAGCAACGGAAAGTGTAGCAAACGTGACGGAAAATGCGGTACCGCAAAATGAGCGTCGTGAACGTAACAATAACCGTCGTTTACCTCGTCATTTACGGGTGAACAATCAACGTCGTCGCCGTCAAGAAAATGCCTCACCAATGCCGTTATTTGCTGCGGTGGCCTCGCCAGAATTGGCCAGTGGTAAAGTGTGCATTGATTATAGTGCGGTGCAAAAAGCCAAAGAAAATAATTTCTTATCGGTGGATGAATTGTTACAACAGCAAGGTCAGTCAGCCGTAACTGAGGACGTTGTGCCAGTGATTCCATTGGTGGCTAAGGAAGAAAAAGTCGCCAGCCAGCCTTTAGGTTTTGTGACGCAGCCTGCTAATGAAGCCGTTGAGAAAAAAGTACAGCAATCTTTGGAACGTTTAAATGAAGAACAACGTATCCTAGAAGAACAAGCCGCACAAGCTGAAACAGCGGTAGCCCCAGTAGTTACGGAGCAAGCGGTGAAACCTGTCGAGGTTGTTGAAAAGACGGCTCGTGCTTATCAGTTTACAGGACGACTAGGTACGGTGTCTGCGGTACAGCATGTGAAAGCCGAGATGACCTTAGCCCAAGCCAGTGCAGAATTAAATCCGGCTTATGAGATTGTGCAATGGAAAGACAGCCGTTATTATTTCCACGGCAAAGGCTCAGCGGGTCATCATTGTGCGGTAAGCCATGTGTTTAGTGAGCCAACCAAAGCCGCAGCGGAATAAACATGTAAACAATGAAAATCCGATGATATTCATCGGATTTTTTATGGAAATTCAGTATGCAACAGAATATTTACTCGGTGACACAACTCAATAGCGCAGTGCGAAATAGCCTTGAGGGGCAGTTTGGCGCCATTTGGTTGTCGGGGGAAATTTCCAATTTTACGCAACCCGTCTCGGGGCATTGGTATCTGACCTTAAAAGATGAACATGCGCAAGTACGCTGTGCCATGTGGCGGATGAAAACGCAACGGGTCAATTTTCGACCACAAAATGGCATGCAAGTCTTGGTTCGAGCGGGCGTTAGTTTGTATGAGCCTCGTGGCGATTATCAGTTGATTTTAGAGAGTATGCAACCCGCCGGTGATGGGCTATTACAACAACAGTTTGAACAGTTGAAAATGCAGTTAGCCGCCGAGGGCTTGTTTGCTCAACATTTGAAGAAAAAGCTACCGCACTTTTGTCAGTCGGTGGGCGTGGTCACTTCGGCAACTGGTGCAGCGTTACAAGATATTTTACAGATTTTAAAACGCCGTGATCCTAGTTTGCATGTAGTGATCTACCCGACCCAAGTACAAGGCAAAGAGGCCTCGCTAGAAATTGTGAAAATGATTGAGCTAGCCAATCAACGCCAAGAAGTGGATGTGCTGATCGTCGGACGGGGCGGCGGTTCATTGGAAGATTTATGGTGCTTTAATACAGAACCCGTGGCACGGGCTATTTTTCACTCGAGCTTGCCGATTATCAGTGCGGTAGGGCATGAAACCGATGTGACGATTGCGGATTTTGTGGCAGATTTACGTGCGCCGACGCCCTCTGCCGCAGCTGAATTGGTGAGCCGTGATCAGGGGCAATTATTACAGCAATTAACCGATCAGCAGCAACGCTTAGATCGGGCATTGGATCGCTTATTTGAACAAAAATATCAGCAACTGCGCCATTTGCAAATGCGTTTGCAACATCAGCATCCGCAAGCTAGATTAGCCTTGCAACAACAGCAAACGGCACAATTAACCCAACGATTAGCCAGAGCTATGCAACATTGTTTGGGAAAAAAACGGGATAATTTCACCGCACTTTGCCGACGTTTGGATAATAATCCCGTGCCTTATCGCTTGCAAAAGCAACAACAGCATATTCAGCAATTAAATGTGCGGTTAAATTTAGCGTTAAAACATAATTTACGCCAGAAACAGCAGCGTTTAGCCCATTGCTGTGGCAAAATGGACAGTTTGAGTCCGTTGAAAGTGTTAGCTCGAGGCTATGCCATTGCAGAAAATGCACAAGGGAAAGCGATTACGTCTGTGCAACAGGTCAGTGTCGGCCAACCTATGCAAACCATTGTTTCAGATGGCACCATTTTCAGTGAAATCAAACAAGTGATGGTCAAACCAAATGAGGCAAAATAGCTGTCTACTGAACTAATTGAAAAGTTGATAGTCCAAACACGAACAAATTTGAATAAGATAACAGAATGAAAAAATGGAATGGAAAATGAAATGACGGAGAAAGCACTAATTGAAGTGAAACATCTCACGTTTAAACGGGGTGAGCGTACTATTTACGACAATCTCAATTTGCGCTTTGCCGAAGGCAAAATCACAGCCATTATGGGGCCGTCGGGAATTGGTAAAACCACCTTATTAAAGTTAATCGGTGGACAGCTTACCCCTGAGCAAGGCGAGATTTTATTTGACGGTGACGATATTTGTAAAATGTCGAACAGTCAACTCTATAAAGCACGTCAGCGAATGGGCATGCTGTTTCAATCGGGGGCATTGTTTACGGACATGTCAACCTTTGATAACGTGGCTTATCCGATTCGTGAGCATACTCGGTTACCCGAAGAATTAATTCGTAAAATTGTGCTGATGAAATTAGAGTCCGTCGGTTTACGGGGTGCGGCAGAGTTAATGCCGTCAGAACTTTCAGGTGGCATGGCACGTCGTGCGGCATTGGCTCGTACCATTGCTTTGGATCCTGATTTGATTATGTATGATGAACCCTTTACCGGACAAGATCCGATTAGTATGGGTGTGATTATTAGCTTAATCAAACGGCTCAATGAGGCCTTGAATTTGACCTCTATCGTGGTTTCTCATGATGTGCAAGAAGTGTTAAGTATCGCAGATTACGCTTATATTATTGCGGATAAGCGAGTGATAGCGGAAGGCACGCCGGATATTTTATTAAAAAGTACCGATCCACAAGTGGTGCAATTTATCCAAGGGCAAGAAGATGGGCCGGTACATTTCCATTTTCCTGCCAATGACAGGGTGGAGGATTTATTTAAATGATCGTGAAATTGATCTCCGCACTGGGTGCCACGGTGATACATTCCGTGCGTGCCTTAGGGCGGTCGGGGTTTATGTTGTGGGGAGCGTTGGTTGGTAAACCACAATTTCGTAAACATGCACCATTATTAATCAAACAGTTACATGTTCTAGGCGTGCAGTCTTTGCTGATTATTTTGCTCTCGGGCTTTTTTATCGGTATGGTACTAGGCTTGCAAGGCTATGTGGTGTTGGTGGATTTTGCTGCCGAGGCCAATGTGGGGCAGTTAGTGGCGTTATCCTTATTGCGTGAATTGGGTCCAGTAGTGACCGCCTTGTTATTTGCAGGGCGAGCGGGTTCTGCCTTAACCGCCGAAATTGGTTTAATGAAAGCCACGGAACAGCTTTCTAGCCTTGAAATGATGGCTGTGGATCCACTCCGTCGTGTGATTGCACCACGTTTTTGGGGCGGCATTATTTCCATGCCAATTTTAGCGGTATTATTCACCGCAGTTGGGGTGATTGGTGGTGCGTTAGTTGGCGTGGATTGGAAAGGTATTGATGACGGCAGTTTTTGGTCAGTCATGCAAAATGCAGTTTCTGTGCAGGATTTGTGGTATGGCTTTATTAAAAGCATCGTCTTTGCTTTTGCTGTGGTTTGGATTGCATTATTTAACGGTTATGATTGTGTGCCAACCTCAGAGGGGATTAGCCAATCTACCACAAAAACCGTGGTGAATGCGTCATTATTAGTGTTAGGTTTAGATTTTGTATTAACGGCGATGATGTTCGGCGGTTAATGAGAGTTATTTTTTTATTAGGTATAAATTATGCGACAAACAATTAAATATGAATTCTGGGTAGGTTTATTTTTATTACTCGGTATTGGAGCTTTGGTTTTTATGGGCTTAAAAGTGGCCAATGTGCAAGGCTTTGGTGAACAAAAATCTTATCATATCACGGCAACTTTTGATAATATTGGCGGTCTTAAAGTGCGGGCACCATTAAAAGTGGGCGGCGTGGTGATTGGACGGGTAAGCAATATTTCACTTGATGAACAGCTTTATTTACCGGTGGTTACTATCGCTGTTAATGAAGAATACAATCAGATTCCTAATAACAGTTCGCTTTCGATTAAAACATCGGGCTTATTGGGTGAACAATATATTTCACTCAGCATCGGATTCGATGATGGTGATACACAGATGTGGAAAGAGGGCAGTAAAGTGCTAGACACCAAATCCGCAATGGTATTAGAAGATCTTATCGGCCAATTCTTATATGGCGATAAAGACAAAAAAGAAGAATCAACCGTTGAAACACCAACGGTTCAATAATTAAATTTAGGAAAGCAATTTAATAGGAGTATTTATGACAATGCAATTTAAACAATGGTTATCAAAAATAATCGTAATTTTCACCGCACTTTTTGCCGTGCAAGCGGTGATGGCAAATGATCCTTATACCTTGACACAACAATTATCGGATAAATTATTTAGCGAAATTAAGCAAAGCCAAAGCAAAATTCAGCAAGATCCGAATTATTTAAAAACCATTGTGCATCAAACATTGATGCCACACGTTTATGTGCAATATGCGGGGATAGCAACGATCAATCCTTATCATAAAACCGCAACGAAAGAACAATTACAACAGTTTTATACGGTTTTCGGTCAGTATATTGAACAGCAATATGCTCAAATTCTAACGTTGTATAAAGATCAAAAAATTACGGTAGAGAAACCTAAAAATCTTGATGATGAAATAGTACAAGTTACTATTAAGCTGTTCTTAAATTCAAATGCTGCACCAACCAATATCGTGTTTTATTGGAAGAAAAATAAAGCGGGTGAATGGAAAGCCTACGATATGTTTACTAGCGGTGGTGGTATGATTAATACGAAGAAAAATGAATGGGCGCCAATTTTACGTACTAAAGGTATTGATGCTTTAACTGAGATTTTGTCAAAAGCAGCGAATAATCCGATTACCATTGAAAAATAATATATTTTGATTAATCTGATTAGATTTTATTATGTGATTTATTATCTAAGTGAATAAATAAGGATAAGAAAATGAAATTCAGAAAAACGTTATTAAAATTAATGTTAGTTTTATCGACTCTTTTTGTTGTTCAAGCATTTCAGGCTGCGATGGCAACAGAAGAACCTTATGAATTAACGCAGAAAATATCTGACAATTTATTTAAAGATATTCAATCCCAGCATACAGAAATAAAATCTAATCCAAATATCTTGAAATCAATCGTTCATCAGGATCTTATGCCTTATGTCAATGCGTGGGCTGAAGTTGTTTTAAGCACGCATTCAGAAACGCTACATTCCATGACGCTTGAGAAAAGACAAGAACTTAACAGTGCATTTGAAAAATATATTGAAACGGTTTTTTCTTATTGGATAGCGGCATACAACGATAGTAAAAGTGTTGAAATGTTACAACCAGAAACGCTTGATCAGAATGAAAAGTATGCCATGATGAGTGTAATGTTAACTCAGAAAGACCAACAGCAACAGATACTTACTTTTTATTGGCGTAAAAATTCAAGAATCAATAAATGGTTTATATATGATTTGAAATTTTTTACAGGTCTTCATCAAGTTTCTCCTTTAGAGGGAATGCGAGCACATAATAAAGAGGCATTAGATAAAGGTGGTGTGGATGCTTTAATATCACACGTACTCAAATTTTCTAAGAGAACTGTGGATCTTAAAAAATATTTAGAATTATTTAAATCAGGGAAATAAACGTTAACGATGCAAGCTGAAAAACTAACATGGTCGGCCGTGCAAAATAATGATAGAATAACGCTCCAACTTGTTGGAGAGTTATCTCGTGATACGTTGTTGCCATTATGGCAACAACGTTTCGCTTTTTTATCAGAAAAGCAACTGGCTGACAACAATATTCAATGGGATCTCGCACAGATTCATCGTATTGACAGTGCGGGATTTGCCTTATTATGTGATTTGATCGCCTATTGTAAAAAAGTGATGTCATCACATAACAACATAACCTTAATCAATGTCCCAGAGCAATTATTGACATTGGCAGATTTATTTAATTTAAATGATTGGCTCAACCCATTGATAACAAAATAATTAATTAGATTGGAAAACTATGGAACCGAAAAAAATTGAAGAGATTTTGAAAGAAAAACTTAATCTTTCTGAAGTCTATGCACAAGGCGAAAATGCCCATTTTGGCGTGATTGTGGTGAATAATGAGATTGCCGCTTTATCTCGTGTTAAGCAGCAGCAAACCATTTATGCGCCATTAATGGACTATTTCACCACAGGTGAAATTCATGCGTTAACCATTAAAACGTACACCGTGGAAAAATGGAAACGTGATCGCCTCTTAAACTCAATGAATTAAGGAAAAAATGATGCAAAAATTTCGTGTTTATGGCCAATCTCGTTTAAACGGTAGCGTACAGATTTCAGGTGCGAAAAATGCCGCTTTGCCGATTCTTTTTGCGGCCATTTTGGCTGAAGAACCGGTAAAATTAACTAATGTCCCCGAATTAAAAGACGTGGATACCACCTTTAAAATTTTGCGTAAA
Organism: Lonepinella sp. BR2357; assembly: GCF_051851525.1. Taxonomy (NCBI): domain Bacteria; kingdom Pseudomonadati; phylum Pseudomonadota; class Gammaproteobacteria; order Pasteurellales; family Pasteurellaceae; genus Lonepinella; species Lonepinella sp. BR2357. Next base: position 14,229 of record NZ_JBPDVG010000017.1, read on the forward strand.
TTAGGTGTGAACGTAGAACGTGATGCGGATAAAGCGGTATTAATTGATGCGAGTCAAATCAATCATTATGTGGCACCATATGAATTGGTGAAAACCATGCGAGCCTCGATTTGGGCATTAGCGCCGTTATTGACGCGTTTTCATGAGGGACAAGTTTCTCTCCCTGGCGGTTGTACCATTGGTGCCAGACCCGTAGATATGCACATTGCGGGGTTAGAAAAAATGGGGGCCAGCATTGAACTTGACGAGGGTTATGTTAAAGCCAGTGTGCGAGGTCGTTTATTCGGTGCCAAAGTTTACATGGATAAAGTCAGCGTCGGGGCAACATTGTCGGTCATGATGGCAGCAACCTTAGCCACAGGCACCACGGTAATTGAAAATGCGGCACGTGAACCCGAAGTGGTGGATACGGGGGTTTTCCTCAATAAGATGGGGGCCCAAATTACAGGTTTAGGTTCCGATACGATCACCATTGAGGGCGTTGAGCGTTTAACCGGTTGTGAACACAGCATTGTGCCAGATCGTATTGAAACGGGGACATTTTTGATCGCTGCTGCCGTGTCGGGAGGGCGCATTCAATGTGTGGGTACCAAAGCCGATACCCTTGAGGCGGTGATTGAAAAATTACGTGAAGCAGGCATGCAAGTGGATGTCACAGAAGATACCATTACTTTAGATAGTTTGGGACAACGTCCAAAAGCGGTGAATATTCGCACCATGCCACACCCCGGTTTCCCAACCGATATGCAAGCGCAATTTACCTTATTAAATGCGGTTGCCGAGGGGACCAGTAAAATTACCGAAACCATTTTTGAAAACCGTTTTATGCACGTGCCAGAATTAATCCGCATGGGGGCAAAAGGCGAAATTGAGGGAAATACCGCCTTAATTCATGGGGTCGAACATCTTTCTGGTGCGCAAGTGATGGCGACTGATTTACGAGCGTCCATCAGTTTAGTGTTGGCGGGTTGTATTGCCTCGGGTGAAACCATTGTGGATCGGATTTATCATATCGATCGGGGTTACGAACATATTGAGCAAAAACTACGTGGATTAGGCGCAAAAATTGAGCGTTTTTCTGAAAATTCAGAAGAATAAAGGCGAATAAGTTATTGGGTTCAATAAAGTGCGGTGAAAAAATATAAATTTTTTCACCGCACTTATTAATTGCTTGCTTATCATTATTGAAAGCTCTAAAATACGCCAGTTTTTTGTACTGAAAATAAACCGAACAAGGATATTCTGTTAATATGCACATTTTTCAATTCCCCGTTCGGGTATATTATGAAGATACTGATGCGGGCGGTGTTGTTTATCACGCCCGTTATCTGCATTTTTACGAGCGAGCAAGAACAGAATTTTTACGCTCTTTGCATTTTTCACAGCAACATTTATTAGCGGAACAAGGCATTGCCTTTGTGGTCAAATCCATGTCGATTGATTACCAATTTCCAGCAAAATTAGATGATTTGTTGATGGTGGAAACCAAAGTAGAAGAAATGAAAGGGGCGACGATTTTTTTCTCGCAATGCCTGAAACGAGAAAATCAAGTATTAAGCGTGGCTACTGTGAAAGTAGCCTGTGTTGATCTAGGCAAAATGAAACCTGTGGCACTTCCAAAGGAAGTCAAAGCCGCATTTAGTCAATAATTTTCGGAGCTATGCAATGACTGCTGAATTGAACTTTTTAGATTTATTTCTAAAGGCGAGTATCGTCGTTCAAATTGTAATTTTTATTTTAATTATGTTCTCGATTGTCTCTTGGGCAATTATTATTCAACGTAGCCGTGTGCTAACTAGAGCATTAAAAGATTCCACGGCCTTTGAAGATCGTTTTTGGTCTGGTGAAGACTTAACTAAACTTTATGATGGTTTAGAAAATCGTCGTGATATGGTCATGACGGGCAGTGAGCAAATTTTCTATGCCGGCTTTAAAGAATTTGTGCGTTTAAAACAAGTAAATCCGGATGCACCAGAAGCCATTATGATGGGCAGCACTCGAGCCATGAATTTAGCCATGAACCGTGAAATTGAAGATCTCGAAACTCGAGTACCTTTTTTAGCCACCGTGGCATCGGTTAGTCCTTATATCGGATTATTTGGTACCGTGTGGGGAATTATGCACGCCTTTATGGCGTTAAGTGGCGCCAAACAAGCAACCTTACAAATGGTGGCACCTGGGATCGCTGAGGCCTTGATTGCGACGGCCATTGGTTTATTTGCTGCGATTCCTGCGGTGATGGCTTATAACCGTTTAAGTTTACGTGTCAATAAATTGGAGCAAAATTATGGTAACTTTATTGATGAATTTACCACGATTTTGCAACGCCAAGTATTTGCTAAAAACTAAGCAAAATAAAGAGATTTTACACCGCACTTTTTGAGATTAACAGGTAAAGTGCGGTTGATTTGAATGACGTTTTAGAGGTTTATATGGCTTACCGCCGTCGTAGAGAAAAAGCGATTAAATCTGAAATTAATATTGTGCCATTTTTGGACGTATTATTAGTTTTAGTGTTAATTTTTATGGCTACTGCACCGATTATCAGCCAAAGTGTGCAAGTGGATTTACCGGATGCCGTTGAAACGCAGTCGGTATCCAATGAAGATAAAGTCCCTGTGATTTTAGAAGTCGCAGGTGTGGGGCAATATGCGATTTCCATTGCGGGAGAACGTTCCGAAGGACTGACTGAAGAAATGGTGACGCAAATGACCAAACAGGAATTTGAGAAAGATCCTAATACCATGTTTTTAATCGGTGGGGCCAATGATGTGCCTTATGAAGAAGTGATTAAAGCATTGAATTTACTTCATTTAGCGGGCATTAAATCGGTTGGTTTAATGACGGATCCCATTTAGGCAGTAGGATAGATTGTGAGAAATAATCGACAAAAGAAAGAAACCAATGCGTTACTGATTTCAGTGATATTGCATAGCATTTTGTTCGGTTTGTTAATTTTGAGTTCACTGGTTTATCATCCGCTTGAAGTGATGGGCGGGGGCGAAGGTGATGGCGATATGATCGGTGCGGTCATGGTCGATACGGGGGCAGCCGCACAGGAATGGGGGCGTATTCAGCAGCAGAAAAAAGGGCAGGCAGAAAAAGCCAAGAAAGAACCCGAAGAAGTGATTGAAAAGCCAGCACCAGAACCGAAGCCAGTTGTTGACGAGAAAAAGATTGAGCAAGAGAAACTTGAGCAACAAAAAGAACAACAACGCCAAAAACAACTAGAACAGCAAAAAGCTAAACAAGAGGCGTTAGAAAAAGCCAAACAAGAAGCCGAGGCAAAAGCGAAAAAAGAAGCGGAAGCGGCTAAATTAAAAGCGGACGCTGAGGCAAAACGTTTAGCAGCGGTCGCTAAACAAGCAGAAGAAGAGGCCAAAGCAAAAGCGAACCAAGAAAAAGTAGCCAAAGAAAAAGCGGAGAAAGCGGCTAAAGAAAAAGCTGAAAAAGCGGAGAAAGAAAAAGCCGATAAAGAAGCCAAGGCGAAAGCAGAAAAAGAAGCAAAAGCCAAAGCGGAAAAAGAGGCCAAAGCAAAAGCCGAGAAAGAGGCTAAAGCTAAGGCAGATGCTGATGCCAAGGCAAAAGCTGACGCTAAGGCGAAAGCGGATGCTAAAGCCAAGCAAGCAGCGTTAGATGATTTCCTGAATGGTGGTGATATCGGTGGTGGCAGTGCCTCAAAAGGGGGGAATGCTAACAAAGGTGGTAGCCAAGGTTCCGGAGCAGCACTCGGCGCAGGTGACGGTGGCAAAGTCGGTGATCAATATGCGGGTGTGATTAAAAAAGAAATCAAGCGTCGCTTTATTAAAGATCCTAGCTTTGCAGGAAAAGTATGTAGTATTAAAATTCAGTTAGCACGTGATGGTACCATATTGGGTTATCAGCGTGTCTCGGGGCCTGATGATATCTGTTCCGCCGCATTAAGTGCAGTGGCAAGAACAAAAAAAGTGCCAGCCGCACCGAGTGACGAAGTTTATAATAAATATAAAAATCCAACGATTGATTTTGACTTAAAATAACGATTTTTAGGAAAGTAACATTAACCAACATTAACCAACATTAACCATAAGGTGGGATGATGAAATTAGTAGCTCGCAAATTAATGGCTCAATTATTGAGTGTATTTGCCGTATTCTTTTTAGCATTAAGCACAGCACAAGCTGATGACGAAGTGCGTATTGTGATTGACGAGGGTGTTGAGGGTGCCAGACCGATTGCGGTCGTACCATTCAAAACCAATGGCTCGGTGCCAGAAGATATTGCCAAAATTATTTCTGATGATTTACGTAATAGTGGAAAATTTAACCCTGTTGCCGTGAGCCAAATGCCACAACAACCGGGTTCAGCCTCTGAAGTGACACCTGATGCGTGGGCATCTTTAGGGGTGGATGCTATAGTGGTTGGACAAGTGACAGCCACAGGTGGCGGTTATAATATCGCATATCAGTTAGTGGATACTATTGGTGCGTCAGGTTCAGCGGGTGCAGTATTAGCACAAAATTCTTTCACCGTGACAGCAAAATTCATTCGTTTTGGCGCACACACGGTGAGTGATGAGGTGTTTGAAAAAATCACCGCCATTAAAGGTGCATTTAGAACACGTATTGCTTATGTGGTACAAAAAAATGGTGGTTCACAACCTTATGAAGTGCGTGTAGCAGACTATGATGGTTTCAATCAATTTGTGGTTAACCGTAGTTCAGAGCCGATGATGTCACCGGCATGGTCACCAGACGGTAAACGTTTAGCGTATGTTTCTTTTGAAAATAAAAAATCACAACTTGTGGTTCAGGATTTAGGTTCTGGTGCCAGAAAAGTGGTGGCGTCATTCCCTGGACATAATGGCGCACCGGCTTTTTCACCAGATGGTAGTCGTTTAGCTTTTGCCTCTAACCAAGATGGTCAGCTAAATATCTACGTAATGGGTTCGAATGGTGGACATGCGGCCAAATTGACGAGCGGTGCAGGCAATAATACAGAGCCGAGCTGGACGCCAGATGGACGTATCTTGTTTACCTCCGATAGAGGCGGTTCGCCTCAAGTTTACTCAATGAGTGCCTCCGGTGGTGGTGCTTCATTAGTAGGTTCAGGTGGCAAAAGTTATAGCGGACAAGTCAGTGCTGATGGTAAAACCATGGTTATGATTTCAGGCGATCATGTGATAAAAAAAGACCTTGTAACAGGGAAAATTGATACCTTAAGTTCAACATTCCTTGATGAAAGTCCAAGTATTTCACCAAATGGAATTATGATTATTTATAGCTCTACCCAAGGCTTAGGAAAGGTGCTACAATTAGTATCTGCAGACGGACGCTTTAAAGCACGCTTGCCAGGAAGTGACGGACAAGTGAAATTTCCAGCTTGGTCACCCTATTTAACAAAGTAAAGACAAAACTCTAAGGAGAAAAAATTAAATGAAATTAGCAAAATTATTGTTAGTTGCCCCAGTATTAGCATTAGCTGCATGTAGTTCATCAAACAATGATGCAAGCGGTATGGCCGGTGCGAACGCAGATGCAAATGGCCAAACTTACGGCGGTTTATCTGTTCAAGATTTACAAACTCGTTATAACACTGTTTACTTCGGATTCGATAGCTATTCAGTTGAAGGCGAATATCAACAATTGTTAGATGCGCACGCACAATACTTAAATGCGTCTAAAGCAAATATCACAGTATCTGGTCACGCTGATGAACGTGGTACACCAGAGTACAACATTGCTTTAGGTCAACGTCGTGCAGATGCAGTAAAATCTTACTTAGCAGCAAAAGGTGCAAGCGTATCAACAGTTTCTTACGGTGAAGAAAAACCAGCTGTTGCTGGTCACAACGAAGCTGCATACAGCAAAAACCGTCGTGCAGTGTTAGAATACTAATTTAAAACGTATTTTATAGTTTGACGAAACAGGCCTTAGTTCATAAGGTCTGTTTTATTTTGATGGTTTTGAAACTGTTTGATAATTTCGCTGTATCTTTCGAAGATTGGCGACTATTCGTGCAAATAGACTAAAAAATTAAAATAACTATTGATTATTAAATTTAAATCCGTAATATATGCACTCGTTGCTTGACGTTGTTCGTCAGAATAAGTAACACAGTGGGCCGTTAGCTCAGTCGGTAGAGCAGCGGACTTTTAATCCGTTTGTCGAAGGTTCGAATCCTTCACGGCCCACCACTTAATTAAATACCATTTTTTAACCCCAAAAATAACAACTTCCCAGACGGGTCGTTAGCTCAGTTGGTAGAGCAGCGGACTCTTAATCCGTTAGTCAAGGGTTCGAATCCCTTACGACCCACCATGATTTATCCTCTCAAATTTTGCTCTAAATTAGAATAATCTCAACAGTCTGTCAGTCACCCAATTTTCCCTCATTTTGTGATCTCCATTCCAAAAAACGATCGTTTTTCTTGTGCTGTGTTTATTTTCTTTTTAAAGTGAGGTTAAAAAAGAGAAGATGTTATGAAGAATGGGTTTACGTTGTTGGAAATGATGATCACCTTGTTGATTATTAGTGTGTTGGCGTTGGTGAGCTTGCCTGCTTGGCAAGGGGATAATCAACGGATTTTAGCGAAAGAACAACAGCGGTTATATTTGTTTTTACGTCAAATACAAGTCCGTGTGGAAAATTCAAATCAAATTTGGTATCTCATTCTCAATCGGGATATCAGCCAGCAACGTTGGTGTGTAACGGCTCAAATAAAATCTGACACAATTTGTGATTGCTTTAATCCTCATTTTTGTCCAGATAATCTGTCGGCTCAATTTTATTCGCCTCTTACTCCACAGCATAGCATGATTACGGCGAAAGCCTATTATCCACAAAAATTAATTAGTTTTAATGGTACCAGAAATTCGTCGGATTCAGGCTGTTTTATGTTACACAATGCTCAATCAAGAACCTTGTTCTCCTTTTCAAATTTAGGACGAATTCGTTTTAAGAGCGATCAAGCTGAAAATGCTTGTAGTGGAGGAGCAGAAGAATGATCCAGTTTTATAAAGGGCAGAGTTTATTAGGCTTGATGCTTAGTTTGGCGTTATCTTCCTTATTGTTGTGGGTGATGGTGCAATTTTATACCGATTCACAACGGCAAAATCAGCATATGTTATGGCAGTTGCAATTACAAACGGAACTACAGCGAGCATTGCAAACCATGGCAAAAGATTTACGGCGAGCGGGCTTTCGTGCGTTATCGGCGAAAGTGACACAGGAAAATTTTTCTTTATTTGAGCTAGATGAAATGGGAACCAGTGTGGGAATTTATCCGATGACAGGTGAAAGTGCGGTGAAAAATAATTGTGTTTTATTTTTTTATGATCTGGATGGTAACGGTTGCTTGGGTTCGACCGCAAAGCAATGTGCGAAAAATGAACAAAATGCCACCTCGGAAGTGGGGCGAGAATTATTGGGTTATCGGAAAAATGGTCTAATTTTAGAAAGTCGAACTTATGGCAATAAAGCCAATACTAAATGTAAAAAAGCGGAATGCCAAGGGTATTTGCAACAAAAAGCCTGTCAAGATTTGGGCTGGAGCAAAATGTTAGATGAAGACCAGTATGAGGTGACAGATTTTCAACTCACTTGGTTAGAGAATACTAAACAATATAAAGGGTTAAGGCTTTACTTAGCAGGGCGATTAAAACAATATCCCGCTATTCAGTATGAAAGTTCGGTGGTTATTCCATTACTTAATCAGCCACTCACACAGGAGTAATAATGGATGAAAAATGTGGCTAAAATGCATTGTGGTTTTGCGACCATCAGCTTGTTAATTTTACTTTCAAGCCTATTGTTAGTGGTGTTATGGTTTGATGATGAAAGTTTTCGTTTGCATTCTTCCATTGCCATGCAACGGCAACGCTATGTTCAGCAAGATCGCCGTTTACAACAACAATTTCAGCAACAGCAAGACAGCTTGTGCGAAACTTTGGATTTAAGTTTAGCGGGGAATATGGCAAGTATTGCTATTATGGCTGAAAATAGTGAAGAGCATCAACAGTTTATTTGGTGCCAGCGACAGGCGTTATTTAAAAAAGCCCCGACAAAAAATTTGAACGAGGGGCAGTTGATGGAATTTATTGATCCCGCAGCATTTACTTTATTTAAGGGGAAAGCCATTCAAAGTACACAGTATTTCTCCTCTGACAATGCCAATAATTTATTTTGGTTCGATCAAGCCCACACGGAATGGCAAATTAATAGCAACATCAATGCAGTAGTGATTGCCACGGGCGATTTACATATTGTGGGTAAAGGAAAAATTATCGGCAGCGTGATTACGCAAGGGACATTAAGCAAAGATGATGCGGTGACGTTAACCTATAAAAAAACAGTTGTCACCGATGTTGTGCAACGTTTTAGTCAATGGCAACATGTGGAGAAAACTTGGTATGATTTTATCCCCTAAAATTCAACGAGGCATGAGTTTAGTAACCTTGTTAGCCGTACTCAGCCTATTCAGTGGCATTTTTCTAGCGATTAATCAATGGACAAGTCATCAACGTAAAACCGCCAATGAAATTTATCAACGTTATCAGGCCATCCAAATTGCGGAAAATCAGCAACAACGGCAATTTCTCGGCTTGCCTTGTGAAAACCAAGTGCAACAAAACCAACTGACTTTTAGCATTTTTTGTACGGGAAAACAGGTGAAAGTGCGGTATATTTTAGGTGAAATTAGTTTATAATGGAGGAAATTCATTCTCACCCATGGGGCTATTATGTTTAAAATTTATCATTCTAATGATCTTGACGTTCAAAAAGATATTTTATGTGAATTAATTAAGCGAGATCCCTTGGATGATCCCTTTGAAACGGAAACCATTTTGGTGCAAAGCCCTGGTATGGCGCAATGGTTACAACTGCAGTTAGCAGAGAAACAAGGGATTGCGGCCAATTTCAAGTTTCCCATGCCAGCCAGTTTTATTTGGCAACAATATGTGGATAATTTACCAAATGTGTTGCCGAATGCAGTGGAGCAAAGCCAATTTAGTAAAGAGGCCATGACGTGGCGGTTAATGGGGTTGATTAAGCAACTTGATTTTCAACCTATTTTGCATTATCTACATTATTCGATTGATTCCGAACAACACAAACTCTATCAATTAGCCAGTAAAATAGCCGATCTCTTTGACCAATATTTGGTTTATCGACCTCAATGGATTACGGCTTGGGAACAACAGCAACCTGAGATCATTGTACAAGAGATTTTAAGCCAACAAAAACAGTTGGATGAATGTTTTAAACAGCAAATTATGCAAGATGTGGCGTGGCAAGGGAAATTATGGTGTGCTTTGATTGGCGAGGTTGCCAGTGAGGGGCATCTTGTACAACACCGTGCTAATTTATACCGTCAATATTTGCAATTATCGAGCTATAAAAATTTACCCAAACGCCTATTTATCTTTGGTATTTCCGCCTTGCCAAAAACTTATTTAGACACCTTGGCTGTGATGGCAGAACATTGTGATGTACATCTGTTCTTTAATAACCCGAGCCAATATTATTGGGGCGATATTGTAGATCCCACCTTTGCCCAAAAACGTGCGTTGAAAACCTTAACCAAACAGCAGAGTGGGCAAGCGATTTCCTTGTTTAACGACACGCAACTGGAAGATTATTTTGCCAATAAACAAGAATTAACGGCGGAAGATGAACATTTATCCATCGGTCATCCTTTGTTGGCCACTTGGGGCAAATTAGGACGGGATTTTTTCTATTTATTAAGCCGATTAGACAGCCAAGAAATTCAAGCCAATACAGAATTAACCGGTGATTCGCATTTATTAACCCAAGTAAAACGCAAAATTTTGCAGTTGGCACCTAGCCAAGGGAAATCGTTGCATTGGACAGCGCAAGATCCGTCTTTGTCTTTTCATGCTTGCCATAGTCCAATGCGTGAAGTGGAAGTCTTGCACGATTATTTATTGCAATGTTTTCAACAAGATGAAGACCTTACACCAAAAGATATTGTGGTTATGGTGGCCAATATTGATCGCTACGCACCTTATATTCAGGCAGTTTTTGGCCAGTATCAAGTAAAAATTCAAGATGCTAAAGGGAAATGGGGCGAAGATAAGCGTTATATTCCGTTTTCCATTGCGGATCAAACCTTATCCGAAAGCGATGTCTTGTTGGCGACGTTCTTGCATTTATTACGCTTAAAAGACAGTCAATTTAGTGCGGAAGACGTGTTGGCACTGTTAGATATTCCCGCAATCCGTCAACGTTTTTCGATCACCCTCGGGGATCTGGATAATTTACGCCATTGGGTCAAGGACAGTGGCATTCGTTTTGGATTGGAAAAATCCAGTACGCAAGGGGTGAATTTCAATGCGTGGCAAGCGGGGTTGGAGCGCATGTTATTGGGTTTTGCACTACGTGAAGAAAATGGTATTTGGCAACAAGAAAATCTGGGCTTTGATAATAGTTATGGGCTGAACAGTCGCTTAGTGGGGGCATTGGCTCGCTTTATTGAACAGTTACATAGCTGGCAAATCACCTTGTCTCAACCGCATACTGTGACGCAATGGGAAACAGCATTGACGGCGTTACTGGCGGATTTCTTTAGTGAGGAAGCGCATACCGTCGACATGTTGCGTTATATTGAAAACAGCATTCAGCAAGTCAGCCAATCATTAAAAGCGTGGCAAGTGGATGAACCTTTGACCACAGAGGTGATGGTGGATGTGTTGACGGAAAAATTAAATGCACCAGAGAATAGTTTAAAATTCTTGGTGGGGAAAGTGAGTTTTTGTACCCTCTTACCAATGCGAACCATTCCATTTAAAGTGGTGTGCTTGTTAGGTATGAACGAACAGGATTATCCACGCCATACGACGCCAAATAGTTTTGATTTAATGCAATATCACCGTCAAAAAGGCGATCGTTTTCGCCGTGATGATGATCGTTATTTGTTCCTTGAGGCCTTGTTATCGGCACAACAACGGTTATATATCAGTTATGTGGGGCAATCGATTATTGATAATTGTCCGTTAGAACCATCGGTGTTGGTTAATCAATTATTGGATTATTTGTATGATAATCTGGATGTGGACTGTCAACCGCAAGGCGATAAAAAAGCTTTGGTTCAATATCACGCCATGACCGCCTGGAGTGCGAAAAACTTTAGCGAAACGCACCGCACTTTTGCCAAACAATGGGCCAATATTGCCAATGCACATCAGCCACCGTTGGATTTTGTGCAAGCCGCATCTTCTTCAACTGAAGTCGCTGTTACTCCTGTCAGTATTGATTGCGAGCAGTTAATTAAATTTGTGAAAAATCCGGTGCAGTTTTTCTTTGAACAACGGCTTGGCGTGTATTATCGTGATCAAGATGAGCAGATTAGCGATACAGAATATTTTACCTTAGACGGTTTAGACACTTATCAAATTCAACAAGATTTGTTAATGAACGAAGATCTGGATATTGAACAATATTTTGCCAAATTAACCGTTAAAGGGCGATTGCCTCGTGGTGAATTTGCCCAGATTTACCAACAACAACTACGCTCGGATGTGGAACAATTTCGTACGGTGATTGCCGCTTATCAAGGCAAACCAATGGAAAGCCGTTACATTGATTTCACCTTTAATATTAAAGGACAACTGGTGCAATTAAGTGGTTACATTGATCGACTATTCAGCACTGAAAACGGTTTGCAACGCATTCAATGGCAAGCGGGCAAACACAAAGACAGCTATACGATTGAGAATTGGCTGAATTGGTTAATATTGCAGGTCTGTTCAGGGGATGAATCTGTGTTACCGGCTATTTTTTATGGGAAAGACAAGAAAAATTTAGTTGGAAAAACCTTTTTAACTGAGCATGAATTTGATCCTGAAGCCTTGTTGCAATCTTATATTGCGGATTATTTAGCGGGTGAACAACAGGTCGTGCTAACGGTCAGTGATGGCATTAGCGGTTATTTAAAAAAAGAAACAGATAGCGCTAAGTGCCAATTCATTCAAACCATGGCGGAGGGGGATAAATACAAGGCGGGTGATATTTATTGGCAGCGTATTTTGAAACAAACCGCAGACTTAAACAAGTATCTGGAAAAAATCAGCGAAAATACGGAAAAATGGTTTAGGGATATGTTGGATTCCACAAAATCTCTGTAAACTGCGGTTAATTTTTGCGATTTTTTCAGGTAAAATAACACAAATTTTATAGCGTAAAATAAGGATTGGCGGATGCGAATTAATCAAATTGTGAATGTGGATTTGGTTAAACAGATGAATAGTGCGGTGGTGTATAAATTAATCGACCAACAAGCACCGATTTCACGAATTAAAATTTCGGAATTAAGCCAGTTGGCACCGGCGAGCGTCACCAAAATTACTCGGGCATTATTGGCTCGAGGGTTAATTAAAGAAGTGGAACAGCAAGAATCCACGGGGGGGCGTCGTGCCACGTCTATTGTGGCAGAACAGAAAGCCTTTCGGACGTTACTGATTCATTTGGGTCGAGAAGAAATTGTACTGGCTATCATGGATTTGTCGGCCAAGTTGCTGAAATATCAGCATTTTGATTTGCCTGACCTGCCGGATTTGAGCCATTTAGAAGATTTCTTATTTGAGCAATTAGACAAATTTATTGCCGATAATCAAGCAAAATCCAGTGAGTTGATTGCCATTGGCGTGACGGTTGCGGGGTTTGTGAATGGCCAAAATAATCTGATTGAAAATTTACCGCACTTTACGCTTGCAGAACCTTGGGATTTGGTGCAACGACTCGAAGAACGCTTTCATTTACCGAGTTATATCGGGCAAGATGTGCGCAGTTTGGCCTTAGCGGAACATTATTTTGGCGTGACCAAAGATTGTTATGATTCCCTGTTATTACGCATTCATCGTGGCGTGGGAGCGGGTATAGTGATTAATCACGAAGTCTTTCAAGGCTACCGCAATAACGTGGGTGAAATTGGCCATATTCAGGTGGATCCGTTGGGAAAACGCTGCTTGTGTGGCAATGTGGGTTGTTTGGAAACCGTGGTCAGCAATGAGGCCATTGAAAATAAAATGCAACAGATGTTGGAAGATGGTTATCAAAGCAAGTGGCTCTCATTAGAAAGCCATGATATTGAAGCAATTTGTAAAGCAAGCAATAAGCATGACGCAGTGGCGACCGAGTTAATTGAACATGTAGGTGTGCAAATTGGCCGTGTGTTGGCTATGTCGGTGAATATGTTTAACCCTGAAAAAATCGTGATTTCGGGGGAAATTACGCAGGCAAAAAATACATTATTTGCTGCCATTCATCGGACGCTTGAAAGCCATGCCTTGCCCGCTTTTGTGAAAAATACGCCGTTAGTGGTGTCAGCATTACATCATGAAGATGTGATCGGCGCATTTGCGTTGGTAAAACGGGCATTGTTAGACGGCCGTTTATTGCAACATCTTTTGGAGGAGTAAGGCCGTATTTTAGGGCGATTTGTTTAATCTGTATTCGAACGAACGCCAATTTTGTGATTATCAGGAAAAAAGTGTTGACGAGTTAGCGTGAAATAAGCATAATACGCACCGCAACGCTGATTACGGTGACGCAAAATATGGCTACATAGCTCAGTCGGTTAGAGCACAACACTCATAATGTTGGGGTCGCAAGTTCGAATCTCGCTGTAGCCACCATTTTAAAGTGGTCAATATATTGCGGAAGTGGCGAAATTGGTAGACGCACCAGATTTAGGTTCTGGCGCCTGTGCGTGTGGGTTCAAGTCCCTCCTTCCGCACCATTTTCAGTTTGCAACTCTTTTAGTAGGTGGGGTATCGCCAAGCGGTAAGGCACTGGGTTTTGATCTCAGCATCCCTAGGTTCGAATCCTAGTACCCCAGCCATACTATTCAACAAAGCAAATCACTATCTGTTTAAGATAATTTAATTGGGGTATCGCCAAGCGGTAAGGCACTGGGTTTTGATCTCAGCATCCCTAGGTTCGAATCCTAGTACCCCAGCCATATTTCTAATGTTTTTTACTTTCTCCGCAACGACACCTCTCCACCATTAAACGTCAATAATTCACCATTATCAGTGAATAATTTTAAATAACCACGTTCATCAATGCCTTGTTCCACGCCTGAAATTACTTGTTTCTCGGTGATAATATTGACGGTTTCACCAAAATAAGCATCAACCTCTTGCCATTTTCGTTGAAATTCCGCATCTATGCCTGTTTGCTCAAAGGTGTCTAATGCTTGATAAATCTGCTGGATCAACGCAATTAACAATGAAGTGCGGTCTATTTTAGGCAAAATTTCGGTTAAATTCGCCCAACGTTGGTCAATTTGTTGGTTATCTTTGGGAATATCCACATTTAACCCAATCCCCACCACCAAATTAAGTTGACCATTCTCGGTATGCGCAATTTCAATTAAAATGCCCGCTAATTTTCGGCCTTTTAACAAAATATCATTGGGCCATTTCAGCATAATGTCGGTACCGCCTAATTTGATTAACGCATGATTTATCGCCATGGCAACCACAGAACTTAAGCCGTCAAGGGGCTTTCTAGCATCCACTTGCCAAATAAAACTCAACATTAACTGGCTTGCAAAAGGCGAAATCCATTGCCGCCCCCGTCGCCCTCGCCCTGCGGTTTGACATTCTGCAGTGCAAATATCGCCTTTGTTTAAGCGTTTGATATTTTCTAACAGAAATTGGTTAGTGGAATGAATAACCGGACGGTAAAACACTTGATAAGGCAAACGCTGGCGTAATTTTTCAGGGGTTAATAAAGCGGTTTGGGGCAATAATTTTACCTCGCCAAGCGTGGTATCAAGATGAATCCCTTGTTGTTGTAATTGCTGAATTTGAGCCAATAATGCCTCGTCATTACAACCTAAAAGCGCAGTTAAATTTTCAAAAGAATAGGCTTGACCATCGGCCAGTTTTTCTAATAAATCGTACATAGATTTCCTTTTTAATCATGCGTTAAAAAAAGCCAGATTTTTCACAAAAATTCGTTCACAAAATAAGGTTAAATCTGTATAATGCGTTCGCAATATTTTATAGCATACACTTAAAAGAGAGAATATTGCAATGTTACGAATTAAGCAAGAAGCCTTAACTTTTGATGACGTTTTACTCGTCCCCGCACATTCCACCGTGTTACCCAACACCGCTGATTTGTCCACCCAATTAACCAAAACCATTCGCTTAAATATCCCAATGCTGTCTGCGGCAATGGATACCGTGACGGAAACCAAATTAGCGATTTCCTTAGCGCAAGAGGGCGGAATTGGTTTTATTCATAAAAATATGTCTATTGAACGCCAAGCGGAACGTGTGCGTAAAGTGAAAAAATTTGAAAGTGGGATTGTATCCGAACCTGTTTGTGTGCAACCCGATATGACCTTGGCACAATTAGCCGACATTACCCAGAAAAATGGCTTTGCCAGTTTCCCAGTGGTAGATCATGCTGGCGAATTGGTCGGTATTATCACCGGCCGTGATGTACGTTTTGTCTCAGATCATAGCAAAACCATTGCAGAATTTATGACGCCAAGAGAACGTCTTGTTACCGTGAAAGAAAATGCCAAACGTGAAGAAATATTTGGTTTAATGCACCAACATCGTGTGGAAAAAGTGTTGGTATTAGATGCGAATGAGAAGTTAAAAGGCATGATTACCTTAAAAGACTATCAAAAAGCGCAAAATACCCCTAATGCTTGTAAAGATGAATTTGGTCGTTTACGTGTCGGAGCCGCTGTCGGTGCCGGTGCAGGCAATGAAGAACGCATTGAGGCGTTAGTGCAAGCGGGCGTAGATGTGTTATTAATTGATTCTTCCCACGGTCATTCCGAGGGCGTGTTACAACGTGTGCGTGAAACTCGAGCCAAATACCCCGATTTACAAATTGTGGCAGGCAATATTGCAACAGCTGAGGGAGCCATAGCCTTAGCAGACGCAGGCGCCAGTGCCGTAAAAGTCGGGATTGGCCCCGGTTCCATTTGTACGACTCGTATCGTCACAGGCGTGGGTGTACCACAAATTACCGCTATTGCCGAGGCTGCCGCCGCACTAGCTGAACGTGGTATTCCTGTGATTGCTGACGGGGGGATTCGTTTTTCAGGTGACATTGCAAAAGCCATTGCCGCTGGAGCAAATTGCGTGATGGTGGGATCCATGTTTGCGGGAACCGAAGAGGCACCGGGCGAAATTGAACTCTATCAAGGACGTTCCTTTAAATCTTACCGTGGCATGGGATCCTTAGGCGCCATGGCAAAAGGCTCTTCAGACCGTTATTTCCAATCCGATAATGCCGCTGATAAACTCGTGCCAGAGGGCATTGAGGGGCGAATTCCTTACAAAGGTTATTTACGTGAAATCGTCCATCAACAAATGGGCGGATTACGTTCTTGCATGGGCTTAACAGGTTCTGCCACCATTGAAGATCTTCGCACCAAAGCACAATTTGTACGAATCAGTGGCGCAGGAATTAAAGAAAGTCATGTGCATGATGTGACGATTACGAAAGAAGCGCCGAATTATCGCATGGGGTAATCCAAAGTGCAGTGAAATTTTATGAGATTTGATAGATTTTACCAATATTATATTGGAGAGTGTGATATGTTAGATTTCACATATGAGGGTAGCCAAGAATTTTTAGTGTATTGTGTGGATGAGTTTTTAGATAGCTTTAAAGGAAAAGATTCTTTTTTGTTGCCTTCATCAGGAGATAGACGAGGTGATAGTAGCCCTTATCCTAATACTGCTTTCTTGTCAAAAAAGCAAAATATTAAGTATGACTTAAGACGCTTTTTGAATGAAATATATATAAGCGTTGATATATTTGATCCAAAAGAATTAAAGAAAATGCCCAGTTCCTTTTGGAATTTATTTTTTGAGCTTGAATCCTTAGGTAAAGTAAAATTTAGTCCTCATTGTGTAAGTGGCAAAAATGAAATCAATCAAAATTCATCTAAAAGTGCTATCTATGACGTTATAAGAGAAATAGTATTGATGGACGAATATAACAATTATTCTGTTGATTTTGGTCTTATTGAAGTTATTTTTGATTTAAATAAATCTCGGGATAATTTACCAAATAATATTATAGAATCTTTCAGAATTTTACATAAAATAAACTATCAATTATATAGAAGAAATTATTTAAGCTCTAGAAAATGATTTATATTTATTAGGAACATATAAATGAACAACATTCACCAACATAAAATTTTAATTTTAGATTTCGGTTCACAATATACCCAATTAATCGCACGTCGTGTGCGTGAAATTGGGGTATACTGCGAACTTTGGGCGTGGGATGTCACGGAAGCTCAAATCCGTGAATTTAACCCAACGGGGATTATTTTATCAGGTGGTCCTGAAAGTACCACGGAAGACAACAGCCCTCGTGCGCCAGAATATGTGTTTACCGCAGGCGTGCCTGTATTAGGCATTTGCTACGGCATGCAAACCATGGCAATGCAATTAGGCGGATTAACCGAAAATTCCGATCACCGTGAATTTGGTTATGCGCAAGTGGATTTACAGGCAACTTGCCAATTATTCGCCCAATTAAATGATGATGTCAATGCCTCGCAACCTAAATTAGATGTATGGATGAGTCATGGCGACAAAGTGACTCGTTTACCCACCGATTTCCAAGTGACTGGCACCACGCCGACTTGCCCGATTGCGGCTATGTCCGACGAAAAACGCCGTTTCTATGGCGTGCAGTTTCACCCCGAAGTCACCCACACGAAAAGCGGATTGGCATTATTAACCAATTTTGTGGTGAATATTTGTGGTTGCGAAACCAAATGGACGGCGGAAAATATTATAGAAGATGCCGTGGCCCGCATTAAAGCCCAAGTGGGGAATGATGAAGTTATTTTAGGCTTGTCTGGTGGCGTAGATTCTTCCGTTACTGCCTTGTTATTACACCGTGCCATTGGTAAAAATTTACATTGCGTATTTGTGGATAACGGTTTATTACGCCTAAATGAGGGCGATCAAGTGATGGAAATGTTTGGCGATAAATTCGGCTTGAACATTATCCGTGTTAATGCCGAAGATCGTTTTTTAGACGCCTTAAAAGGTGAAAATGATCCCGAGAAAAAACGCAAAATTATCGGTAAAGTGTTCGTTGATGTGTTTGATGAAGAATCCCACAAACAAACTAACGTGAAATGGTTGGCACAAGGCACAATCTACCCTGATGTAATTGAATCGGCAGCCAGCAAAACAGGCAAAGCCCATGTCATCAAATCTCACCATAATGTAGGCGGTTTACCGGATTATATGAAACTCGGTTTAGTGGAACCGTTACGTGAATTATTTAAAGATGAAGTGCGT
Organism: Lonepinella sp. BR2357; assembly: GCF_051851525.1. Taxonomy (NCBI): domain Bacteria; kingdom Pseudomonadati; phylum Pseudomonadota; class Gammaproteobacteria; order Pasteurellales; family Pasteurellaceae; genus Lonepinella; species Lonepinella sp. BR2357. The sequence continues at coordinate 32,533 of NZ_JBPDVG010000017.1, forward strand.
AAAATTGGTTTAGCCTTAGGCTTGCCGGCTGAAATGTTAAATCGCCACCCATTCCCCGGCCCCGGTTTAGGCGTGCGTGTGCTTGGCGAAATCAAAAAAGAATACTGCGATTTGTTACGTAAAGCCGACGCAATCTTTATTGAAGAACTTTACAATTCAGGCTGGTATTACAAAGTCAGCCAAGCCTTTACCGTATTCTTGCCGGTGAAATCCGTCGGCGTGATGGGGGATGGACGTAAATATGATTGGGTTGTTTCTTTGCGTGCCGTCGAAACAATTGATTTTATGACCGCACATTGGGCGCATTTGCCTTATGATTTACTTGGCAAAATCTCCAATCGGATTATTAATGAAGTGAGTGGGATTTCAAGGGTGGTGTATGATGTAAGTGGCAAACCACCTGCTACGATAGAATGGGAATAGCCAGTTTTTCCCCATAAAGACAAAAAACCCCGATATATATCGGGGTTCTATTTATCTTACTCAATGACGACCCAGCCATCATCCACCCAGTTACAAATACTGTCTATCAACAAATCCATATCAATATCGTCACTGGTTAATTGCTGAATGGCGGATAAATCAAGGTGTTCACCGTCTGCAAGGGCTTTTAAAATGTCTTTTTCCAACGGATTTAATTCATCTAACCATTCGCCATTGGCGTAAATTTCTAATTCAGGTTGTTCCAAATACGCCAATTTGCAATTATTATCTTGAGAAATCACCGCACTTTCTTGTTGCAATAATTCTAGAATTTCATCAGGATCAGCCATATCATCAGACACCAACATTTCATAACGGCGTGATGTGACGGTTTGAGCGAGGGCCTGTTGGAATAGGCGATCAAATTCAGGCGATTCAGATAATTTCTCTATCAATTTGCTTTTAATGGCTTGAATTTCGGGTTGCCCTAGTTTGCCCGTGGCTTGTGGGGTTTGATCTAAACGTAATGGCAATAAAAACGCAGACAAATCAATATCAGGATTTTTATGACAAAAGCCTTTGTTCACATTCTCTAAAATATCGCTCAAATTCGGGTAACGCAGGCCGAAAGAAAAGGTTAAGCAATCACTTTCTGCCACGCCAAAATGTGACATTCGGGCGGGAACATAAAGAATATCGCCCGGATTCATGACTTCATCAATCACCAATTCACCCATATCATCAAAAATACGGATCGGCTGATTCGGCTTAAATTCGGTGCTCGGATCACACCATTTGCCCAACTGCCAACGGCGTTGACCGTAGCCTTGCACCAGAAACACATCATATTCATCATAATGTTTACCCACCGAACCGCCTTTCGGGGCGTAAGACACCATAATATCGTCCCGTTGCCATTGCGGAATAAAGCCAAAGGCTTGCCAAAGATCGCCCAGTTCCGTAGACCATTGTTCTAAATTTTGTACCAACACTGACCAACGTTCAGGCAAGTTTTCAAAATCTTGTTCGCTCAACGGACTAAAACTCACTTTCCAATCATCATCCGCATAAGTTTTCACCAGCCGAGCGGTGACATCTTCATTTTGTGCCAATTCAATAATATCGTCGGGTTCAAATTGCCCCACAATTTGTGGCAAACCATGACGAATAATTAACGGTTTTTTCTGCCAATAATCTCGTAGGAAAATTTCAGGGGTGATGTTTGGGGGTAAACAATAGTTAGTCATTTTGTTTGTCCTTGATGTATTTTATTGTGAAATATAAAAACAATCTTTTTTCCAAAAGATTGGGTTACAGATAATGTATTCTTCAATTTGATGGTAGGACTGCTCATTTCTGATAATATGCTCATGATAATTTCTCTGCCATACGGAATAGCCTAGTCCAATTTTACTGCTAACGCTAGACTTATAACCACGGATGATTGAACCTAGATTATTTTTAGGGCTATTAAATCGTGGTTTGATCATATCATCAAATTCCGATAATTCATTGATAAAATTTAATATGCCGTGCATATGGTTAGGCATAATGATAAATTCACCAATTTCAATGCCTTTCCTTTTATTGATCGTATTTAACCATTCTTGATGTGCAATTTTGCCATTTTCATTGAGTATCATTTCACCATTAATGATTTTGCCAAAGATAGGTTGGTTTTTAAAACAGCAAATAGTGATAAAATAAGAACCCGCAGAGGCGTAATTATAATGTTGCAATCTAATAGTTTTTCGGTGATGAATATTGGGGTTGTATTGCATATTTGTTCCATAGTTTTTGGGATGTATGTAATACGTCTCTATGATTTAATTGTGTTGTTTGGGCGTATGCAATACGCCCCTACGCTTTTATGATTTAATTGTGTTTTTGGGCGTATGCAATATGCCCGTGCGTTTTTATGATTTAATTGTGTTTTTTTGGGGGATGTAATATATATGTTCCTACGTTTTTGCGGTTTAATTGTGTTTTTGGGGCGTATGTAATACGTTCCTACGCTTTTATGATTTAATTGTGTTTTTTGGGCGTATGCAATACGCCCCTACGTTTTGTGGTTTAATTG
>NZ_JBPDVG010000018.1:0-34087 GCF_051851525.1 Lonepinella sp. BR2357
CTTCAGTCGCCGCTGCGGTGTTTTGTTTTAACGCAACATTGACGGTGTCTACTGAGCCATCTGGGTAGGTGATTGTCGCTGTTTTACCATCAGGAGAAACCGTGATTTCACCTTTTGCAGCCACTGCATCAGGGTTCGCTTTTTCTACCGCCGCTTTGATTGTCGCCAAGTCTTCAGCTGTCGGTGCGGCTGGATTGTATACGCCTACTGCATCGGTAATATCATTGTCTGCGGTGGCGCCAGCGGTATTAGGTTTTAATGCCACCGTGACTTCATCTGTTGAACCGTCTGGGTAAGTAATGGTGGCGGTTTTACCATCTGGTGAAACAGTGACTTTACCGCCTGCTTTGACAGCATCTGGATTGGCAGCTTCAACAGCGGCTTTGATGGTGGCTAAGTCTTCGGCTGTCGGTGCGGCTGGATTGTATACGCCTACTGCATCGGTAATGTCGTTATCCGCCGTCGCAGTTGCTGTGTTTGGTTTTAAAGCAATGGTGACTTCATCTGTTGTCCCATCTGGGTATGTAATGGTAGCGGTTTTACCATCTGGCGAAACAGTGACTTCACCGCCTGCTTTGACAGCAGCTGGATTGGCAGCTTCAACAGCGGCTTTGATGGTGGCTAAGTCTTTGGCTGTCGGTTTGTCTGTGTTGTAAACAGGCACGGCATTTTCCGCTGAAATATCATTCTCTGCCGTGACAGCAGCAGTGCTTTGTGCCACAGTTACAGACGCTGGTAAGGTGTCGGTTGAACCGTCTTTATAGGTCACGGTAACCGCCCCGTTATCCGCCACATTGATCACTGCATCGGCCGGTAAGTTTGGATTGGCTGCTTTAATGGCCGCTTTTACCGCTGCTTTCTCAGCATCGTTTAATTGACTTGGATTTTCCACTGGCACAGCGTGATCCGGTTTAATTAAATTATAGTTATCGGCGTCTGTTTTGTTCGCCGTTGAATCGCTACCAGAATCATGGCCTGCAATCGCAGCAATAATACCTGCCGCTGCAACGCCGGCAGCAACCCAACCCCAAGTAGGGATCCAGCCAGCGACAATCGCATCACCGCCCAACACTTCGCTAGCCAACATACTGTCTTTTAAGGCTGCAATGGCATTGGCGGCTTCGCCATCAGCTGGGATATAAGCATAATACTGACCATTTTCCGCTAATCCCATAATCACCGCAGGATCATCATAATAATTGGCAATAATTAAATCTTCGTCCGCAGAATCTTGGAATGTAATGTGTAAATCATTGCCTACACGTGCGGTACTGATTTGCTGTGGCGCAAGATTGGTTTCTTGATCAAGCAATTCATACACGGCTTGACTGCCCACATGTTGAATTTTAATGGCTTGATTTTTCACATTTTTAGGAATGTCCACCGTTTGGACATCGTTATTTGTCTTAATTTTCAATAATACGCTCATGGCATTTATCTCCTGTTATTGAAATAGGGGGGCAAATAAAAAAGCACGGTTAACCCAATAAATTGGGTTAACCGTGCTTGAATCTGAATAAGAAAAGTGAGATTTTGTACAGAAAAAGATGCGCAACATCTTTCCCTAAAAGCGGTATTTTTTCCGTCAAATAGGCGACTTGCTTGCTTGCTTGCTTGCTTGCTTGCTTGCTTGCTTGCTTGCTTGCTTGCTTGCTTGCTTGCTTAAAACATTGTGAATATTACGCATGATCTCTGTCAATCTTAATTTTGAAAAATTCTTTGCATTGTAGCAAAAAACTCTAAGTCTGTACAATAAAATTACTGTCAAATACACCGCACTTATATTGGTCTGACCAGAATGCCGCACAACAATTTCGCATGGCGACTTGATATCCTGAGCGCCTCCTCCTACATTTATCACAAAATTACGGATAAAACAGGTTAACGAAGTCAAGATGTGAGCCATATTCCCCCATCTGTTTGTCTATTTTGTGGATTTCTATGATAAGATAGCCAAACACAGACAGAAGATCTAAATAAGGACAATTATTATGGCAAATCACCCAACCCCCGCTGAATTGCAAGCAGAAACCCGTGAGATTATTAACGACTTATTCAATGACGGCAGCGATCCCAATGCGCTTTATATTATTGAACACCATATTGCGCACGGCGATTTTGATAAATTAGAAAAAATCGCCGTGGATGCGTTCAAAGCGGGATATGAAGTATCGGAGGCAGAAGAATTAGAAGATGATAACGGTAAGTTATTGTTCTGTTTCGATATTATCGCCGAAGTTGCGTTAAAACCGGAAATCATTGATGCGCAACAAAAAGAAATCGTGCCGTTAGTGGCGAAACATGGCGGCATTTATGACGGTTGGGGGACTTATTTTGAAGATCCCAATGCCGAAGAAGATGAATATGGTGATGATGGCGAATTTTTTGAAGAAGAATTTGACGAAGAAGATGAATAGTTAGCTATTTGACCGAATTTTCGATAGAATAGCCCCCTTTTTAACATTGGAGAAAAAAATGAAAGTAGCAAAAAATGTGGTCGTAAGCATTGCTTACCAAGTGCGTACCGAAGATGGCGTGTTAGTTGACGAGGCACCCGCCAATCAACCTTTAGACTATTTACAAGGTCACCATAATTTAGTGGTTGGTTTAGAGAATGCGTTAGAAGGCAAAGAGATTGGTGATAAATTTGAAGTACGTGTAAAACCGGAAGAAGGTTACGGCGAATACAACGAAAATATGGTGCAACGTGTACCGAAAGAGGTATTCCAAGGCGTAGATGAATTAGAAGTGGGCATGCGTTTTATTGCCGATACGGATATGGGCCCATTACCTGTTGTCATTACCGAAGTGGGTGACGCCGATGTGGTCGTTGACGGTAACCATATGTTAGCCGGTCAAGAATTGCATTTCACTGTGGAAGTGGTCGCAACCCGTGAAGCCACCTTGGAAGAAATTGCCCATGGTCATATTCATGCGGAGGGCGGTTGCTGCGGTGGCCATCACCATGATTCCGATGAAGAAGGTCACGGTTGCGGTTGTGGCAGTCACCATCACCACCACCATGAAGAAGAACATAGCCATGACGGCTGTGGTTGTGGTCATCACCACCATTAATCAGATTAAAAATACCGCACTTTGTTGGCAAAATAACCTCAAAGTGCGGTATTTTTTCACGATTTTTCCGAAACTTTACAAAATATTTACGTTGATTTTGTCGCCTTTCCCTTAAAATTTTTGTACAATACGCCCAATTTTTTACATTATTTTAAGATTATTTATGTCATCAAAAACGCCAAATATTGGCTTTGTTAGCCTTGGTTGTCCGAAAAATTTAGTCGATTCCGAACGCATTCTCACCGAGTTACGTACTGACGGTTACAATATTATCCCTACTTATGAAAATGCTGATCTGGTGATCGTCAATACTTGCGGTTTTATTGATAGTGCCGTACAAGAATCCTTAGAGGCCATTGGCGAGGCGCTTGAGGCCAACGGCCGTGTATTAGTCACCGGTTGCTTGGGCGCAAAAGAAGATAAAATCCGTGAAGTTCACCCCAAAGTGTTGGAAATTACTGGGCCGCATAGCTATGAGGCGGTGATGGAAAATGTGCATAAATATGTGCCCAAACCGGAATATAATCCTTATGTCAGTCTCGTGCCAAGCCAAGGCGTAAAACTCACGCCGAAACATTACGCCTATTTGAAAATTTCAGAGGGCTGCGATCATAAATGCACGTTTTGTATTATTCCGTCCATGCGTGGAGACTTAGACAGCCGTCCTATTACCCAAATTTTAGATGAAGCCAAACGCTTAGTGGATTCGGGGGTAAAAGAATTGTTGGTGGTATCGCAAGATACTTCAGCTTATTCGCTCGATCAACGCAAAGAGAACCAAAATAAAACCGTATTTTGGAATGGCATGCCGATTAAAAATAATCTGATCACCTTGTGTCAGATGTTAGCCAGTTTAAAAGTTTGGGTACGTTTGCACTATGTTTATCCTTATCCACATGTGGATGAATTAATCCCTTTAATGGCGGCAGGGCAAATTTTGCCGTATTTGGATATTCCGTTACAACACGCTAGCCCGAAAATTTTGAAATTGATGAAACGCCCTGGTTCGGTAGAGCGGATTTTAGAACGGATTAAAAAATGGCGAGAAATTTGCCCAGAATTAACCTTGCGCTCCACCTTTATTGTGGGGTTCCCAGGTGAAACAGAAGAAGATTTTGAATTATTACTTAATTTTCTAAGAGAGGCACAACTTGATCGTGTCGGTTGCTTTAAATTTAGTCCCGTCGAGGGCGCTACCGCAACAGCAATGCCAGATCAAGTGCCAGAGGACATTAAAGAACAACGCTTCCAGCGGTTTATGGAAGTGCAACAACAGATTTCAGCCCAACGATTGCAGCAAAAAATAGGGAAAACGTTGTCAGTGATCGTGGATGAAATCGATGAAGACGGGATTATCGGCCGCTCAATGGCAGATGCACCTGAAATTGACGGTGTGGTTTATGTGGATAATATAAGCCAAAGTGCGGTGAAAATCGGTGACATTCTTTCCGTCACGATAACTAACGCAGATGAATATGATTTATGGGGAACTTGTTAAGGAGATGTTATGACAGACAAAACAGAAATTAAACCTGATGTTGAACAGTTTGAACAGGCTGTAGAAAAGAAAGATTATGAGCTTGCTTGTAATAACTTATTAGAAATTTTAAGTAAAATTGACAGTAATTTTGGGGGAATTCAAGACATTGGATTCCAATACCCGAAACAATTATCCAATCCTGAATTGGATAACGACCGTCATATCCATTTTTGTAATAGAATGGCAACCGCAATGACCAAGCTCTTTACGGATAAAGATTTGATCATTACAGACAGCGGTGCTCAACGTTTCTTAAGCTTCCAACGTTGGATTTCATTATGTTTTGCATCTTCGCCTTACATCAATGCGGATCATATTTTGCAAACCTATAATCAAAGCAAATCAGGCAATCCAAACGATATGCATTTACCGTCTGATCAAGCCACTTGGATTAAGTTTTGTATTATGTATTTACCCGAATCCAATTTATCCGTTAACTTAGATGTTTTCTGGAAAAACAATCCTAATCTATGTGCATCACTTTGTTTTGCGTTGCAATCGCCACGTTTTATCGGTACAGAGCCTGCATTTAGTAAACGTAATGCCATATTACAATGGTTCCCTGAACATTTAGCCACTTTACCGAATTTAAACGATGTGCCGAGTAGCATTACGCACGATGTTTATATGCACTGTAGCTATGATGTTGCTGCCAATAAACATTGGGTCAAAAATGCGTTGAATCAAGTGATTCGCAAGCACCTATTAAGCGGCGGTTGGCAAGATCGTGATGTCAGCCAAATCGGTTATCGTGATGGCAAACCTGTGATGGTGGTGTTACTGGAACATTTCCATTCTGCTCACTCTATTTACCGTACACACTCCACATCAATGCGGGCAGCCCGTGAGCTGTTCCATATTATTGGGCTAGGTAACGATAGCGTTGACCAATTAGGTCGTGACGTGTTTGATGAATTTCATCTCGTTAAAGGCAATAATATGTTTGAGAAACTCGAGTTCTTAAAACAAATTTGTGACGATAATGGTGCCGCTATTTTATATATGCCAAGTATTGGAATGGACTTAATCACGATTTTTGCAAGCAATACGCGATTAGCACCAATTCAAGCTGTTGCCTTAGGTCATCCTGCCACAACACACTCACCATTTATTGAGCATGTGGTGGTAGAAGACGATTACGTTGGTTCTGAACAATGCTTTAGCGAAAAATTACTTCGTTTACCAAAAGATGCTCTCCCTTATGTGCCATCTGCTTTAGCACCAGAGAAAGTGAACTATCTCTTGCGTGAAAATCCTGAAGTAGTCAATATTGGTATCGCATCCACCACAATGAAATTGAATCCGTACTTCCTTGAAGCCTTGAAAACCATTCGTGATCGGGCTAAAGTGAAAGTCCATTTCCATTTTGCGATGGGACAATCCAGTGGTATTACACATCCTTATGTAGAACGTTTTATTAAAAGTTATCTTGGGGATTCAGCCACCGCTCACAGACACTCACCTTATCATCAATATCTCAGTATCTTACAAAACTGCGATATGATGGTGAATCCGTTCCCATTTGGTAACACCAATGGCATTATTGATATGGTCACCTTAGGCTTAGTAGGTATCTGTAAAACAGGCCCTGAAGTGCACGAACATATTGATGAAGGCTTATTCAAACGCTTAGGTTTACCTGAATGGTTAATTGCCGATACGGTGGAGGAATATGTGGAACGTGCAATTCGTTTAGCGGAAAATCATCAGGAACGTTTGGAATTACGCCGTCATATCATTGAAAATAATGGATTACAAAAATTATTCACTGGTGATCCTAGCCCAATGGGTAAAGAATTTATGGCACGCTTAAAAGAATGGGGCAAAGCCAATAAAGTCAAACTCACTTTACCAAAAGCCCAAAAAGCCACCAAGGAAAAAGAGGCTTAATCAAGGTTAAGTATTGGTCAAAGTGCGGTGCAAAATTCCTACGAATTTTGTACCGCACTTTTTTTACCCTAACATCAACCAAAATGCCTTAACGAGTGGCGAGGCTAACGCCCGTTTTTGTACACAGATACCTAATTCAAAAGGTGCAACAGGCATATCCAAATTTAACGCCGATACTTGGGTGCTGATAGGACTATTTTTAATCACCACATCTGGCAATAACGCCACCCCACAACCTAACGCTACCATCGACATGATCCCTTCATGCCCACTCACTGTCGCATAAATTTTCGGGTGTTTGATTTTCTTATGGCGTAACCATTCATCAATCCGTTGACGAGCCGGCCCCTCGACGGGAAGAATAAACGGAATCTGTTGCCAATCAATGGGATCGTGCTGCAATAATTGGGTCGCCACACAAGCCACACGAGGCGCAATTAACGACAATGAAATATCATCAATAGGTTGAAATTCAAGAGAATGTGGCAAATTCAATGGTCGCCCTGCTAAGGCCAAGTCGGCTTGTTTCCCCTCCACCATTTGCACCGCCAAGGCAGGATCGCCCGTGGTTAATTGAATTTCCACTTTAGGATAACGAGCCCGAAATTTTTCTAAGATTTGTGGAAGATGTGAATAAGCGGCTGTCACCGAACAAAAAAGTTTTAACTCACCTGATAATTCTTGAGAAGTCGAGCGTAACTGTTGCTTAAACACGTCCCAATTATGCCAATTTTGTTGTGCAAACGTGAGAAATTTCGCCCCTGTTTCTGTGAGGATCACTTGGCGGTTATCACGGAGAAACAAAGGCTGCCCCAGTTCTTCCTCCATGCGTTGAATTTGGCGTGAAAGCGTGGAGGGGGACATGTGGTTTTGGGCAGCGGTTTTGCTGAAATTTTGGGTTTGGGTGAGGTGGAGGAAGATTTTTAGGTCGGTGAAGTTCATGGTTTTTCTCTTAAATTACAATTCTATTACAATCGGATTTCGCCGATGGCGACTTACTTTTTCTTTGCTCGTGCAAAGCAAAAGTAAGCAAAAAGAAAGCACGCCCCAACTTTGCCTTGTTTCCTGAAAATACGTTAATTTGCTTAACGGAAAATGGCTGAACTCGCTTCGCTCAGACAGACGCCATTTTCCTACAAATTAACGTATTTTCAGGCGGCAAACATGGGGCCCCATTGGTGAAGTAACAAAATACCGTGGAGTTGAATACCTAGTACTTGCGTACTAGGTTAAATATGGTAACGCTACTCCGTAGCTTAGAAAAATATCTATTTTCTCACCGCATTCTTACCCACGCTCGATCAAAAAATGGGGCCCCGTCTGAACCGCCTTTGCGACTTGAAATTTTTAGGTAAAATCGCCTTGTTTGAGCGTAGCGAGTTGCGATTTTGCCGTTAAAAAAATTTCAACCAAGCAAAGATAAGCGGTGAAGTCGGGGTGTGCTTTCTTTTGTTACTTTTTCTTTGCACAAGCAAAGAAAAGTAAGGAACGTGGCGAAACCCTATTTCAATAATTGCAAAATCCGCAATATCAAATCCCAATAATATCAATTTACGCAACACAATAAAACCCCTATAATCCCCTCATTCAACAAAAACAGCTAACAATCCAAAAGGAAAATAAAAATGTCTAACTATTTCAACACCCTAAATCTACGCCAAAAACTCGATCAACTCGGTCGTTGCCGCTTTATGGAACGTGACGAATTCACCGATGGCTGCAACTTCTTAAAAGGCAAAAAAGTTGTCATTATCGGTTGTGGTGCACAAGGCTTAAACCAAGGTTTAAATATGCGTGATTCTGGCTTAGATGTGAGCTATGCGTTACGTCCAGAAGCCATTGCAGAAAAACGTGCGTCATTCCAACGTGCTAGCGAAAATGGTTTTAAAGTGGGTACTTACCAAGAACTCATTCCAACGGCGGATTTAGTCATCAACTTAACCCCAGACAAACAACACTCAAAAGTGGTAGCGGATGTCATGCCGTTAATCAAAAATGGGGCGGCATTTGGTTATTCGCATGGTTTCAATATCGTTGAAGTGGGCGAACAAATTCGTAAAGACATCACCGTCGTCATGGTGGCACCAAAATGCCCTGGTACGGAAGTTCGTGAAGAATATAAACGTGGTTTTGGTGTGCCAACCTTAATCGCTGTTCACCCTGAAAACGATCCGAAAGGTGAAGGCATGGCAATCGCTAAAGCATGGGCAAGTGCCACAGGGGGCGACCGTGCAGGTGTATTAGAATCTTCATTCGTGGCTGAAGTAAAATCTGACTTAATGGGCGAACAAACCATTCTTTGCGGTATGTTACAAGCAGGTTCTATTGTATGTTACGACAAATTAGTAGCAGACGGCAAAGACCCCGCTTATGCCGGTAAATTAATTCAATACGGCTGGGAAACCATCACCGAGGCCTTAAAGCAAGGCGGTATTACGCTGATGTTAGATCGCTTATCGAACAGTGCCAAATTGCGTGCCTTTGAATTATCTGAACAAATCAAAGAGGAATTAGCGTTCTTATTTGAAAAACACATGGACGATATTATCAGTGGCGAATTTTCCTCCACCATGATGGCAGACTGGGCGAACGATGATGTGAACCTATTAACATGGCGTGAGGCCACAGGCAAAACCGCCTTTGAAAATTCACCAAAAGGCGACAACATCAAAATTTCTGAACAAGAATACTTTGATCACGGTGTGTTAATGGTGGCGATGGTGAAAGCTGGCGTAGAATTGGCATTTGACACCATGGTGGCAAGTGGTATTTATGAAGAATCCGCTTACTACGAATCTTTACACGAATTACCATTAATTGCCAACACCATTGCTCGTAAACGTTTATATGAAATGAACGTGGTCATTTCTGATACCGCAGAATATGGTAACTATCTATTCTCCCACGTAGCCACACCAATTCTGGCAGAAAAAGTAATTCCAACCTTACAAAAAGGTGACTTAGGTGAACCAGCACCAACGGTTGAAATTGATAACGTGTTATTACGTGATGTGAATGATGCGATTCGCAATCACCCGATTGAATTAATCGGTCAAGAATTACGTGGTTATATGACAGATATGAAACGTATTTCATCTCAAGCATAATTGAAATGAATGTGAAAAGTGCGGTAGAAAATACCGCACTTTTTGTTTATATAACAACTAATTAGCTGGTTTTAAATCTGGTTTACCCGCTGGTCTTTCAAAACCTTTTTCTTTCATACAAGCTGCAAATTTACTACGCTCTGCATTTTGCCCCACAGATTCACGACAAGATTTCATTGCTGCTTCAAGTTGTGGATTTTGTGGGCGTTCGCCACGTGGACCTTGCGGACGTTGGTTTGATTCTGATGTACAAGCCGTTAATAAAACAGCTAAGAATGATACTCCGAGTAATTTTTTCATATAAAAGTTTCCTTGTTTAAAGATTAAAAAGACGGACAAAATGTCCGCCTTGATTAGAATGTAAAGAAAAGAAATAGTTCCCTCTTTTGATTTAACTAGACACATTTTTTGTGTCTAGTTGTTTGGCTCTTACTGCAACCGCTGGTGCAAACCTTGTAACGAATACACATCACAGCCCGCAAGGCTTTTCACGCCCTCTACCAAAGCCTCTGCCCCTGACAGGGTGGTTTGTAAAAAGACTTTTTGTTGCAACGCACTTTGGCGAATGGAATGACTGTCCGTCACGCTTTCTGGAGTGCTACCCACGGTGTTGATAATCATGGCAATTTCACCGTTTTTAATCGCATCCACAATATGCGGGCGCCCCTCACGGACTTTATTCACAATTTGAGCCGAAATGCCATTATCCCGTAAGAATTTGGCGGTTCCCATGGTGGCACACAAGCCGTAACCTTGTTCTTGTAGACGGCGAGCCACTGGCAATAGACGGGCTTTGTCTTTGTTATCCACCGATACAAAGACTTTACCGGTTTTTGGAATCCGTTCATTTGCCCCAAGTTCTGCTTTCAAAAAGGCCTCGGAGAACGTTTTACCCACGCCCATCACTTCGCCTGTTGAACGCATTTCAGGCCCTAAAATCGTATCCACACCAAGGAATTTAATAAACGGGAACACGGCCTCTTTGACGGAGTAATAATCAGGGATCACTTCCCCTGCAATACCCTGTTCCGTAAGGGAAATACCCGCCATCACTCGAGCAGCAATTTTCGCCAAAGAACGTCCTGTGGCTTTGCTGACAAATGGCACAGTACGGCTCGCACGTGGGTTGACTTCTAACACATAGATAACATTATCTTGCACCGCAAATTGCACATTCATTAAGCCCACCACATGCAGAGCTTGCGCCATTGCCACGGTTTGGCGGCGGATTTCATCTTGTACATCTTGGCTTAACGAGTAAGCGGGCAACGAACAAGCGGAATCGCCACTGTGAATGCCTGCTTGCTCAATATGTTGCATAATCCCGCCAATCACCACATCTTTACCATCACAAATGCAATCCACATCCACTTCAATGGCGTTGTTCAAGAAATGATCGAGCAAAATCGGGCTGTCATCCGACACTTGCACGGCTTCACGCATATATTTGTTGAGCTCGTCCACGTTATACACAATTTGCATGGCTCGACCACCCAATACATAAGACGGACGTACCACTAACGGGTAACCGACTTCTTCTGCTAATTTCACCGCCTCAATCGCATTGCGAGCAGTACGGTTGTTCGGTTGTTTTAAGCCGAGATCGTGCAAGATTTTTTGGAAACGTTCACGGTCTTCGGCGGCATCAATGCTGTCGGCGGACGTGCCGATAATGTTCACACCGTTATCGTGTAAAGCGTTAGCCAATTTCAATGGCGTTTGACCGCCGTAATGTACAATCACGCCGTACGGATTTTCCACGTGGATAATTTCCAACACATCTTCCAGCGTCAACGGCTCAAAATATAAACGATCCGATGTATCAAAATCGGTGGACACCGTTTCAGGGTTGCAGTTGACCATAATGGTTTCAAAACCGCTTTCACGCAAGGCAAGGGCGGCATGAACGCAACAGTAGTCAAACTCAATACCTTGCCCGATACGGTTTGGACCACCACCTAAAATCATAATTTTTTTGCGATCCGTTGGACGGCTTTCGCATTCTTCTTCATAGGTAGAATAGAGATATGCCGTATCCGATTTAAACTCACCCGCACAGGTATCGACCCGCTTGTACACAGGGTGAAGATTCAAAGAATTTCGTTTATTTCGCACCGCACTTTCGCCAGCTTGAGTGAGCTGCCCGATACGTTTATCGGAGAATCCTTTACGTTTTAAGCGACGAAGTTCAGCGTAATCCAATTCGTCTAGCGTGCGTTTTTCTAAGGCTAATTCTTCTTGCACTAAATCTTGAATTTGAATCAAAAACCACGAATCGATTTTGGAATAATGATGGACTTCTTCCAAGCTAAAGCCTGCACCGAATGCGTCTGCTACATATAAAATTCGGTTCGGGCCTGGATTGCCTAATTCGCTACGGATTTTTTCAGGCTCTTCGGAAAGCAAATTGAAACCGCAAATCCCTGTTTCTAAGCCACGCAAGGCTTTTTGTAAACTTTCTTGGAAGGTACGCCCCATTGCCATCACTTCGCCCACGGATTTCATTTGCGTAGTTAAACGGTCGTCCGCTTGCGGGAATTTCTCAAAGGCGAAACGTGGCACTTTGGTCACCACATAGTCAATGGACGGCTCAAAAGACGCAGGAATTAAACCGCCTGTAATGTCGTTGCGAAGTTCGTTTAAGGTGTAACCTACCGCCAATTTCGCTGCAACTTTAGCAATCGGGAAACCTGTGGCTTTGGAAGCCAACGCCGAAGAACGACTGACCCGTGGGTTCATTTCAATCACGATCATCTCGCCATTTTCAGGGTTGATGGCAAATTGCACGTTTGAACCGCCCGTGTCCACGCCGATTTCACGCAACACCGCAAGGCTGGCGTTCCGCATAATTTGGTATTCTTTATCGGTCAAGGTTTGCGCAGGAGCAACGGTGATACTGTCGCCCGTATGCACGCCCATTGGGTCAAAGTTTTCAATGGAACAGACGATAATGCAGTTGTCCGCCTTATCACGCACCACTTCCATCTCGTATTCTTTCCAGCCCAATACGGACTGCTCAATCAACAATTCGTGGGTCGGTGAGGCATCAAAACCCCGTTCGCAAATGGCTTGAAATTCATCACGGTTATAGGCAATGCCACCGCCTGAACCGCCCATGGTGAAAGACGGACGAATCAGGGTTGGAAAGCCCACTTCTTCTTGTGCTTTCCACGCCTCATCAAAGCTATGACACACAAAAGATTTTGGCGTATGCAAGCCAATTTTCGCCATCGCCTCTTTAAACCGACCACGATCTTCGGCTTTATCAATAGCGTCTTCCGTTGCCCCGATCAGCTCTACATTATATTTTTTCAACACGCCGTGTTTAGACAAATCCAACGCACAATTCAATGCCGTTTGTCCGCCCATGGTTGGCAAAATCGCATTAGGGCGTTCTTTTTCAATGATTTTTTCCACGGTTTGCCATTGAATTGGCTCAATGTAGGTCACATCCGCCATATTTGGATCGGTCATAATGGTGGCGGGGTTGGAGTTGACCAACACCACTTTATAGCCCTCTTCTCGCAAAGCCTTACAAGCCTGCGCCCCTGAATAGTCAAATTCACAAGCCTGACCGATTACAATCGGACCGGCGCCGATAATTAATATTGTGTTTATGTCGTTACGTTTTGGCATTTTATTTTCTCTATATAATCATTAATAAGGGACAAATGTTTTTGCTAATTTTTCTAAATTAGTTAAATAAACTTCGAAGATACAATTCCCAAGGTAATCGTTAGAAGTTGCATTGGAAAGTTCTGATAATTGTTTTGCTGTAAATAAACCTTGATTAGTGGTTAAATCTGTTTTTTTCAATAAAAAAGATCCCACACTAATACCTTGTCTTAAAGTCGTTGTTTTAAAATATTTCTTTGCAACAGCTTTAAAATCTTCTTTACATTTATCTGATGAGTGAGCTACACGATTTCTAATTTTATTCATATTTTCAATAAGCTCTTTATCTTCAGTATTAAATATAAAAGGATGATTTTTTAGAAAAATATCGGCATCTTCTTTTAATTTAGATAGTGAGTTATAATCTAAATAACTTTCTTTTAATGATTTAAATTTTTTTGAACCCAATAAAATCCTAAATGCAACATCTAAATTTTTAATTCCAGATATTTCTGTTTTCACAGGTACTTTAGGGATAATTCTCCCTGTCATATATCTTAATAAAGCATTTCCTAGGAAATTTTCCCAAGACGATACAACAGAAGAAAATGCCAAACCAACTACCTGCTCTACATACTTATGCCCACCTTTTACAAATGATTTATTTTGTTGCAAGCGTTGCATTTCTTTAACTAAAGCCCTGCTTTTATTGATATCATCAATAAAATTATCTTTAATTTTAGTAATAGATATTTGCTTAGTCATACTATTTTGTGGCTCTCAAATTTGCAATAAATCTATCAAACAAATACGCCACATCATTCGGCCCCGGACTGGCCTCAGGGTGTCCTTGGAATGAAAATGCCGATTGGTCGGTGAGTTCAATGCCTTGTACCGAGTTATCAAACAACGAACGGTGGGTCACTCGCACATTGGCTGGCAGACTGTGTTCATCCACTTCAAAGCCGTGATTTTGGCTGGTAATCAACACATTGCCACTGTCTAAATCTTGCACCGGATGATTAGCGCCGTGGTGGCCGAATGGCATTTTTTTAGTTTTACCGCCTGCGGCTAGACCCAATAATTGATGTCCTAAGCAAATGCCAAAAATCGGTTTTTTGCTTTTTAATAAGGTTTGGATTGCTGAAATGGCATAATCGCAAGGTTCTGGGTCGCCCGGTCCGTTGGAAAGAAAAATACCATCAGGGTTTAAGGCCAACACGTCCTCGGCTGAAGTTTTAGCGGGTACAACCGTAATGTTGCAACCCCGTTCCGCCAACATTCTTAAAATATTACGTTTCACGCCAAAGTCGTACGCCACAATATTAAATTCAGGATTTTTCGCTTCAACATAGCCTTTACCTAATTGCCATTCGCCTTGTGTCCATTGGTAGGATTCACTTGATGTGACTTCTTGAGCTAAATCTTTGCCCGCCATGGAACCGAAACTTAACGCCAATTCTAAGGCTTTTTTCTCATCAATTTCACCGGTCATAATGCAACCAGCTTGCGCGCCTTTATCTCGCAAAATACGGGTTAAACGGCGGGTATCGATATCTGCAATCGCCACCACATTATGGGCTTTTAAATAATCGGAAAGGCTTTGGTTAGCACGGAAATTACTATGCGTTAAGGGTAAATCACGAATAATTAAGCCAGAGGCAAAAACCTGTTGGCTTTCAAGATCTTCAATATTGCAACCAGTGTTGCCAATATGGGGATAAGTGAGCGTGACGATTTGTTGAAAATAGGAAGGATCAGTTAAAATTTCTTGATAGCCGGTCATGGCAGTATTAAAAACGACTTCGCCGATAGTGTGGCCCTCAGCACCAATAGAGGTGCCGTGAAAAACACTGCCGTCGGCAAGCACGAGAATGGCTTGTGCGGACATAATTGCTCCTGAATGTGTGGTTGAACACTTACAAATATTCATTAACCAAAGATTGTTGATGACAATCTCTTGAGGTGAATTGGTTAAATTCAAGCTATTCTATCAAGCCCCGATCCGCTTGTAAAGTTGCAAAGAAATATATTTATGCAATAAAACTGAATTAATATTCATTTTATGCAGTTTTTAATCTAAACTGCGGTAAATTTTTTTGTAGATTTTGCCTAACTCATTTACAATAAGCAAAATTCTATTTGGAAATCAACTTAATGAAAAAAACAACGCTCTTTTCCACCGCACTTTGTAGCCTTGTGTTACTGAGTGGCTGTACTAACACGCTCGATCCCGTCACGGGAGAACGTCAAGATCCTTTACAAGGATTTAACCGCACGATGTGGGATTTCAACTACAAAGTCCTCGATCCTTATTTATTGAAACCGGCCGCCAAAGGTTGGAATGCCTTGCCAAGCCCTGTCACTACAGGAATTTCAAATGTGGCCAATAACCTTGATGAACCTGTGAGCTTTGTAAACCGCTTATTCGAGGGCGAGGTCAAAAAAGCCATGGTGCATTTTAACCGCTTTGTGATTAACTCGACCTTTGGCTTAGGCGGGTTAATTGACTGGGCCAGTTATAGCGATCCACTCAAAATTGAACACCAACGCACTTTCGGCGATAGCCTCGGCAGTTATGGCGTAGAGGCGGGTACCTATGTGGTTCTCCCCGTCTATAATGCCACCACACCTCGAGAATTAACTGGTTCCGTGGTTGATACCGCTTATACCTATCCTTTCTGGCATTGGGTTGGCGGGGCTTGGTCGTTAATCAAAACCGGCGTGCAAGCCGTGGACACCCGTGCCAAAGCTATGGATAAAGAGGCCTTGTTAGAACAAGCACAAGATCCATACATTACATTCCGTGAGGCTTATTATCAAAACCTTGAATATCGTGCCACAGACGGTAACGTAAAAGTGAAAGAAAGCGGGCTTTCAAAAGAAGATTTAAACAGTATCGACTAAATAAAATTTAAAGAAACAAGGAATTTATTATGGAAATGACATCAACACAACGCTTAATTTTAAGCAATCAATATAAATTAATGGGTTTACTTGAGCCTGAAAATAAAGCGAAATATGCCCGTTTAGAGGCTATCGTAAAAGGTGGCTTTGCGCGTGAATTAAAAGAACTGGATCAAGAATTTAATGACATTTCATTAGAAGAATGCCAAACCGTGCTAGATACGCTCGAAATGTATAAAGCCTTACATGTTTCGTACAACAATTTAACCGATAAATCCACGGTAACGCCTCACCGCTTACAATTTGTGGGCTATTGTGCGGTGCGTGAGAAAAAATATTTAAGCTACTTGCGTTTTATTACCGGTGTTGAGGGCAAATATCAAGAATTTATGCGTTGTGAACACGGCTGCGACTCACAAACCCCAATGTGGGATAAATACACCAAAATGCTTGATGAATGGCGTAATTGCCCGCATGGTTATCATTTAAGTATTCAAGAAATTCAGAATATTTTAAATGCCTAAATCTCATTAAAAAAAGACCGCACTTTGTTGAACAACATGCTCAGACACAAAAAGTGCGGTTTGTTTTTGTCTATTTTCTCTCTAAGCCGTTGATTACTCGTGTAATTTCAACAATAACCGATCCATGGTGCGATAGCCCAACGCCTCGGCTAAATGGGCTTGGGTAATATGTTCTGATTCCGCCAAGTCCGCAATGGTGCGTGACACCTTTAGAATACGGTGATAGGCCCGTACGGATAAGCCTAACTTCGTTAGCGCATTTTCCAAAAACATCGCCTCTTTTTCTGATAACGGGCAATAGCGTTCAATTTCCTTACTGGTTAAATGGGCATTCACTTTACCTTGTCGAGCGAACTGAATTTCCCTCACTTTTAGCACCTTTGCACGCACTTGTTCGCTCGTTTCCCCACGATCTTCTTGACGTTGTAATGCGCCTTGTGGTAATAATGGCACTTCAATAGAGAGATCAAAACGATCTAAAAACGGGCCAGACAGGCGGTTTAAATAACGAATGATTTGCTGTGGTGAGGTACGGTTATGCGAGCCTTGATAATGGCCAGTAGGGCTTGGGTTCATGGCCGCAACTAATTGAAATCTGGCAGGAAATTGTATCTTTGCGTTAGCACGAGAAATCACAATTTCGCCACTTTCCAAGGGTTGGCGCAAGGCATCTAATACTTTACGTTCAAATTCGGGCAACTCATCTAAGAAAAGAATGCCGTTATTGGCTAATGATATCTCACCAGGTTTTGGGATCGAACCCCCGCCCACTAAAGCAGGCAAAGACGCACTGTGATGCGGGTGACGCATGGGACGCTTTTTCCAGTTCGCAAAATTCAGTTCATTTTGAACCAGACTAGTGACAGAGGCCGTTTCAATGGCCTCTTGATCGCTCATTTCTGGCAGTAAGTCAGTTAATCGGCTGGCTAACATGGTTTTGCCTGTCCCTGGTGGCCCTAATAACAGCAAATTATGCTGCCCCGCTGCCGCAATGGTTAAAGCGCGTTTAGCATGATGTTGGCCTATAATATCAGTCAAATCTTGCTGACTTTGCACCGCACTTTGCTGTGCATTTGCTCGGACTTGCGCCGCCATTTGGCTCGCCGTGGGTAAATTTAATTGATTGCCGAGAAACTGCACCACTTCCAACAAGGAATGAGCATAGTAACTGTCATGGCCCGAAATAAGCGAGGCCTCATTAGCATTCTGTGGCGCAATAATCATGGTTCTTTTGGCTTTCTGGGCGGCTAAAATGGCAGGAATGACACCTTGTACCCCACGTAAATTACCGGTTAATGCCAGTTCACCCAAAAATTCAAATTGACGTAATTGATCTGCATTAATTTGCCCTGAGGCCGCCAAAATGCCCAAGGCAATCGGCAAATCAAAACGTCCCCCCTCTTTGGGCAAATCCGCTGGGGCGAGATTCACCGTAATACGTTTTGGGGGATATTTAAATTGCGCATTAATCAACGCACTTCGCACCCGATCTTGCGCCTCTTTCACGGTTTTTTCTGGCAATCCAACTAACACAAAATTCGGCTTACCATTGCTAATATGCACTTCAATGGTCACCAGAGGGGCTTGCACCCCGATAGAGGCACGGCTATAAACAATCGCTAACGACATAACTTTTCCTTTTTTATGGCTAAATTAGAAAAAGCATAAAAAAATACACCGCACTTTGCAAAAACTACGGTGTATTTTTGGAATCAAGATCACAAAATTAACTCTTTTCACCCTCAAAAGTGGGACTAAACCAGTCATTTAACTTCATCGACAAGCGATCAATGCCAATTTTATTCAGGGCTGAAAATGGCTCAACTTGCACATCACCCTGAAAAGGTAAAATCGCCTCACGCACCATTTTTACGGTTTTTGATCGGGCACTTTGGCTGAGTTTATCGGCTTTGGTGAGTAATAATAGGACAGGCAGTTCTGAGGCCACTGCCCATTCAATCATTTGCTGATCGAGATCTTTTAACGGATGACGAATATCCATTAAAATCACCACACCTTGCAAGCATTCTCGTTTTTGCAAGTATTCCGATAAAGACTTCTGCCATTGCAATTTCATCTGTTCTGGCACCGCCGCATAACCATAACCTGGCAAATCCACCAATTTACATTGTGGCTCCACTTCAAACAGATTGATTAACTGCGTTCGCCCTGGAGTTTTTGAGGTTCGAGCCAAGTTTTTTTGATTGGTTAAGGCATTAAGTGCGGTGGATTTTCCTGCATTTGATCGACCAGCAAAGGCAATTTCGATTCCTGTATCTTCTGGCAGTTGCATGATATTCGCTGCACTGGTGAGAAAATGGGTTTTATGGTAGTTTAATTTTAATTCGGACATTTTTTCTCTCTTGAAGTGGGGAAAAAACCATGTCAGTTCTCCCCCACCAGATATTGCTCAACTACACATCATACGTCGTTGATGCCGTATTGCCACCACGACCAGTCCAGTTAGTATGGAAATGTTCGCCACGTGGTTTGTCAGTACGCTCGTAAGTATGTGCGCCGAAATAGTCACGTTGAGCTTGTAGCAAGTTGGCTGGTAAGTTGGCGGAGGTATAACCATCTAAGAACGTAATTGCACTTGCCATACAAGGCATTGGGATACCCACTTCAATCGATTTCGCCACCACTTTACGCCAATCCGCTAAACAGTTTTCTAAAATGCCTTTGAAATACGGATCAGCACCTAAGAACACTAAATCAGGATTAGTTTCGTACGCATCACGGATATTGCCTAGGAAACGGCTACGAATAATACAGCCCTCACGCCATAATAACGCCGTTGCACCGTAATTAATATTCCACTCAAAATTCTCTGACGCCTCACGAATCAACATAAAGCCTTGGGCGTAAGAGATGATTTTGGATGCCAATAAGGCACGGCGAACGGCCTCAATCCACACTTTTTTATCGCCCGTGACTTGCGAGATGGTTTTGTTGAACAATTTAGACGTAGCAACACGTTGATCTTTGAAAGAAGAAACACAACGAGCAAATACCGATTCGGTGATTAAGGTTAATGGAATACCGAAATCAAGGGCATTGATGCCTGTCCATTTACCGGTACCTTTTTGGCCTGCAGTATCTAAGATTTTTTCCACTAACGGGCTGCCGTCTGTGTCTTTATACGCCAAAATATCCGTTGTAATATCCACTAAATAGCTGTCTAATTCGGTATTTTTCCATTCTTGGAAAATAGCGTGCATTTCATCGTAGCTTAAGCCTAAACCGTCTTTTAAGAATTGGTAGGCTTCACAAATTAATTGCATATCACCATATTCAATGCCGTTATGTACCATTTTCACGAAATGACCTGAACCGTCTTTTCCTACCCAGTCACAGCAAGGCTCGCCTTTATCTGTTTTCGCAGAAATGGCTTGGAAAATGAGTTTCACATAAGGCCATGCGTCTTGGCTACCACCAGGCATAATAGACGGCCCATGTCTTGCCCCCTCTTCACCGCCCGATACACCTGAGCCAATAAAGCGAATGCCTTTTTCCGCCAAGGCTTTCACTCGGCGGTTGGTATCAGGGTAATTTGAGTTACCGCCGTCAATGATAATATCGCCTTGCTCTAAGTGCGGTAATAAGGCGTCAATAAATTGATCCACCACATCGCCCGCACGCACCATTAACATCACTTTGCGTGGTTTTTCTAATTTGGCGGCTAAATCTTCTAATGAGTAAGCCCCAATGATATTGGTGCCTTTCGCTGCACCTTGTAAGAACTCGTCAACTTTGCTCGTGGTGCGATTATACGCCACCACTTTAAAGCCGTTGTCGTTCATATTTAAAATCAAATTTTGTCCCATTACCGCTAAACCGATAACGCCGATGTCGCCTTTAACTGACATTTTTTTCTCCTGTTAATTTAGAATTTGTCAACTCACTCACATTTCTTTTTAATAATGTGCGTAATGTTCGTAATGCTTTACAAGGTTCTTCACGTCTTGCTGACGGATGAACTGTTCTATAGCAAATAATTTTAGGGTTATCTGAAAAATGAAATCGTTCTAGATATTTTTTATCTAAACTTTCATCAATCTGCTTACCTGAAGGTTTTAAATTTTCAAAATATTTTCGGCGTGTTTGCACACCTTGATTACCTGATGCAAAAATAACAATATTTGGTTTTAAAATCTCAATTTGTGCTTTAATTAATTCCACAGAGAGAATCTCTATTTCATTAAATAAGATACTGTCTTTTAACTTTGTTGGACATCCTTTTTTATAATCACAAGCAAAAATATTTGCCCATAGAAAACAAGCTATTGGATTATCTTTTTCTAACTGTTTCACATAATTAAAAAAACCATGTCCCCTTTTTAGCTTAGGATTTTCAAACCAATTTTTACTTTTTGCTATACTTTTCTTGATCGTTTCAAGATTATATTCATTAATATCATCGCCTATTTTCCACCCACGGGTTTCTCGCCCAATAAATAAAACAATCACTTTTTCATCAGAATAATTCTCAGGTACAAAGCCTAAATGAAGATGTGATAAATCGTTTTCCGCTAACAATCTCTTCACAGAATCATTATTCATCAAAATATCTTGGTATCGTTTAATTAATGCGGAATAGGCATCAGCATAATTCATTCTTTGCATAACATAGGCACATTCAAAACAAGGCAAACACGACTTAAAAAAGTCACATCACGGTCTAATTTACTCATAATTCATCACTCAGAATAAACCCAACTGCCATTTCACTATGTAACTGAGCAGTATCAAATAACGTCAATACCGTATCATTTTGCTGAACCAATAAGCCTATTTCAGTACAACCCAAAATCACCCCCTCAGCTCCCTGTTGAGCAAGTTCTGCAATGGTCTGCGAATAAAATTGTTTTGATGTTGGCAGAATTTTCCCTACACATAATTCTTCAAAAATAATGCGGTGAATTTCTTGCTGATTTTTTGCATCAGGTACCAGCATTTCTATGCCACGCTGGGTTAATCCATTACGATAAAATTCATCTTGCATCGTAAAAGCGGTACCTAATACCGCAATCTTAGATAAGCCTTTTGTCTTAATCGCATTGGCAGTCGCATCTAAAATATGCAAAAACGGGACATTAATTTGTTCCATAATTTGGGGAGCCACTTTGTGCATTGTGTTGGTTGCCAATAAAACGGCATCTGCCCCCATCTGCTCTAATTTTTGTCCTGCTTGAGCTAAAATTTCCCCTGCTTTTTGCCAATCACCTGATTTTTGGCATTGTACAATTTGCTCAAATTCTACGCTCACCATTAACAGCGGAGCAGAATGATTTCCACCGAGCTTTTGATTCACTAGACGATTAATTTGCTGATAGTAGGTTATTGTACTTTCAGGGCTCATTCCGCCAATAATACCGAGTGTTTTCATTCTGTTAGTCCTTAACACTTACAGTAACTTCGCTGCTCCACGATCCAAAATCCATTCCGTTACCCCTTTCGTGCTTTGAATTTTCGCCGCAGGATAAGGCAATTGGTCGGCGGAGTGTGTCGCAATTTCCTTGATAATCTCGGCTTTGGCTTCGCCTGTGACTAAATAGCTAATGCGTTTCGCTTGGCTCAACAATTTTGCTGTTTTCGAAATGCGTAGCTGTCCGCTTTCGGGGTGTTTGGCAATCACCGCTAAATGGGGATCATTGAAATCCGTTTGATGCGGAAATAACGAAGCGGTATGTCCATCATTGCCCATCCCTAAAATAATCCAGTCAAATTCACCGTTTGGTACGAGCTTTAATTCCGCTTCAAAACGTTTTAACTCAGCCGTTGGATCATTTTCGCCCCGAATGCGGTGAATATTTTCCGCTGGAATTTGAATATGATCGAATAATAGCTTTTGCACTTCGCCATAATTGCTTTCCTGATCCGTTGGGGCTACCATCCGTTCATCGCCCCACCAAAAATGCAAATTTTTCCACCGCACATTCTGATTAAACGGGGTTTGAGCAAGGGTTTTAAACAACAATTTTGGCGTGCTACCACCAGACAACGAAATATGCACAGGTTTATCCTGTTGACTTAATTGCAAAAACTGCTCGGCGATGTTTTCTACCGCTTGTTGAGCGGTTTCAAAAATAATGGTCTTCATTTCACGCCTTCCTTAGATTTTTTTCTTCATTACACCGCTGGGTTTACGCCACACTCGACCCGATTTCGCAATGAGTTTATCCGCTTCTTTCGGCCCCCAAGTGCCTGCTTCATATTCATACACACGACCCCGATTTTCTTTATAATTTAGAATCGGTTGCACAAATCGCCAACAAGCGTGTACGGCATCGGTACGAGCAAACAAGGTGGCATCACCTTTAATCGCATCAAGTAATAAACGTTCATAAGCGGTTAATAAACTTGATGAGCCGCTTAAATCCGAATAACGGAAATCCATGGAAACTTCTTTCGCATCAAACCCTGCCCCCGGTTTTTTCAAGCCGAAACGCATGGAAATTCCCTCATCCGGCTGAATGCGGATGATCAATTTATTTTCAGGGGCATTTTGGCTGAATACCGGATGTGGCGTGGTTTTAAAATGGATCACGACTTCTGTCACTCGAGTCGGTAAACGTTTACCTGTACGCACATAGAATGGCACACCCGCCCAACGCCAGTTGTCAATTTTACAGCGTAATGCCATAAAGGTTTCCGTATTTGAGTCCGCTGGTACACCTTTTTCTTGTAAATAGCCTTTGGCTTGCTCGCCGTCAATTTGGGCTTCGGTATATTGGCCTAGCACCAAATTATTTTGCAGATCATCTTCACTTAATGGGTGCAAACAGTGTAAGACTTTCGCCACTTCATCACGCATAGAATCCGCATTAATAATCGCTGGCGGTTCCATGGCTACCATGGCTAACACTTGCAATAGATGGTTTTGGAACATATCACGCATTGCCCCAGAGCCATCATAATACCCCCCACGTTCTTCCACGCCAATGGATTCTGCGCCTGTAATTTCCACATAATCAATAAAATTACGGCTCCAAAGGGGTTCAAATAAGCCGTTAGAAAAACGTAGCACGAGTAAGTTCTGCACGGTTTCTTTGCCCAAATAATGGTCAATACGGTAAATTTGATGTTCTTCAAAGAAACGGTGAATTTGAATATCTAATTCGTGAGCCGTCTTCAAATCATAACCAAAAGGTTTTTCCACGATAATGCGTTTCCAACCATATTCTTCGGTATTCAAGCCGTGAGCCGCTAGACATTCAGGAATCACACCATAAAGGCTTGGCGGGGTAGAAAGGTAATAAAGCGTGTTACCGCAGGTTTGGTACTTATCGTGTAATTCATCAAGACGTGGCACTAACTTACCATAATCTTGCGAATCAGAGGTGTTTACAGATTGGTAATACAAATGTGAGCAGAAATTATCTAAACTTTCACCTGCTGCTTTCTCATGTTTAATCAATGCTTTACGCATTTTGTCACGAAAACTTTCATCATTTAAATCTGAACGAGCCACGCCCAGCACAGAAAAGTTTTCCGTTAAACGCCCGATTTTATAGAGGTTATAAAGGGCTGGAATTAATTTACGATGAGTCAAATCACCTGACGCACCAAAAATCACAATACAATTATTTTCTGCATTCATATTATTATATCCTAGTAAAACGATAAACTATCCCTATACTATGCACCATTCACATAGAATTTTCAAATAGCTATTACTAATTAAAGCAAAAGATTTTTTGCCAATTTACTTCACGATCTGCTGTCATCACAAAATGAGGATTAATAAAGGTTTCTCGTTGATTATAAGTTAAAGGTAAAAAATGCGGTTCGAAAATATTTCCATTTAACTCACTGAGTAAAATTTCAGCTGCTGCCGTATCCCATTCACCAGTATCACCTAAACGCACATAACAATCCGCTGTACCATCTGCCACCAAGCCCCCTTTTAAGCCACTAGAACCATATACGAGAAACTCACAAGGAAAATTCTCAGGCAAAATACACCGCACTTTTTGCTTATGGCTGTCTGAACCCACGGCGATTTTAAGCGGTTTACTTAAATCAATATGGCGAGCGATTAGGCGTTGATGATAATTATCTTCCAGTTTATACGCCCCAAATCCCTGCATAGCGTAATAGGTTTTGTGTAAAATCGGCGCATGAATAACCCCTAAAATGGGACGATTATGATGAATTAAGGCAATTAAAATAGAAAACTGCCCCGTTCTATCAATAAATTGTTGCGTACCATCTAAAGGATCGATTAGCCAATAGGTTGCCCATTTTTGTCGTTCTGTTAAGGGAATATTGCAATTTTCTTCCGAGAGAACAGGAAAATCAGGGGTAAGTGCGGTGAGTTTTTGGGTTAAAAATTGACTAATGGCAACATCCACTTCTGTCACGGGTGTATTGTCTGATTTTGTATGGATTTCAATAGATTCAGATTTTAGATAGAAATTTTCTAAGATTTTACCTGCTTCATTAGCAATATGAAGAACAGATTGAAGAAGTTGAGCCGTGAGTTGCATAGAAAATCCTAGGTGAAATCCGCATTGGATTTAGTGTAGCAAAATTTGTAGGAATTGACGAATGATATTGTTTGATGAGTTGTTTTATCAACGTGCCAACCATTTCGCCAATATCATTGCGACATAATCCCCCGCTAACCTTTCTTGTTCTAAGCGTGTACAACCAAACCCACCATTTTTTAACTTCTGATACAATCCCACTTCCGCCACCGTTAAACCACTCGGTACAAACTCACAGGCTTTGGCTTCATTCACCATTTGCTTTTGATGTTGAATGAGCGTCTGTTCGTCCATCATTAACGCCCGAATACTGGGCTGTTTTAGGCGTACGAGATTAAGAATATGCAATCCGTCCGAATCTATATCGCCCCAGTAGGCAAGATTTTTATCCGCCAGCCAAGCCGCGTCTAGCCAAGCTACATTTTTGCCACCACCAGCGACTGCTATGCTATTGTCTAAATTTGGCAAGGCAAGAGCGGATTGTTCATTTTCTACAATCAAAATATTCTGGGCAGGCAAGGCAAAATTGAGCAAGGTCTCACTATCCAGCCGTAAAATCGGCAATCCGCCAAGGGCTTGTTGTGTCTTGTTACATAGCGGTTTAATCAATAACCAGTCTTTTGGTTTAGGCTTGCAATTGAGCCACGCCATTAAATCCTGAGTTTTAACCTGTCCATTATGTAAAGCGTCTAGCAAATTTTCTACTAACACAAAATGGCTTTCTAAAAATTTGGTATCCACGCCGACCAAAGGCAAGGCACGCAGATAATTGCCCTGCCCCATATTTGCCTGTAACTGGGGGATAAGTTGCACCAGAAGCTGTAATTCAGCTTCAGTCAAAGGCTCAATCGATTCTAAATTATCAATTAACGTATTGATAAAATCCAAATGTGCGGTCAAATTTTTAAGCAAAAAGGCAAATTTGCGATAAGTAGCATCAAATGCTTGTTGTTCATTTTCGCCTAGGCAAGCGATTAAATCAGGTAAAGTGTTAATCTGAATTTTAATGGGGATATTTTGTTCACCAAAATGGCGGAGTTGGCGTGTTTGCCATTGTACATTAAAGCTCGGTAAGGCATTTTGCCAAGCGTGGATAAAGCGTTGAAAATGTTCTGGATTGTCTAGTATTTGTGCATTTGTGGGGGCTTTTAGGCTGATTTCCAGCGGAAAAGCACGCTCGCCTTTTAAGCGTGCTTTGAGATGGGTGCGATGGAGCCATTCACGCTGGGTGAGTAGGACGGTGATATTGTGGGGGAGCAAGCCCCAGTTTGCATCTGCCATTAAGTTAATTCAATCCCCAAATCCTGTGCTTGCTGTGCAAGATTTTGCTTTTTCGCCAACTGCTCATCAATCTGTTGCCACGTTACTTCGCACAAACGGCTTTCGTGTTTTTCGCTATCACGTTCGGCGATCAGTAAACTACGAGCGGATTCTCGTGCTAAATTTAAGTTTTTATACGGCGTAATCAAATTAACGTGAATGCCAAGGGCTTTAAACTCTCGCAACACTCGGCGACTCACTGCTTCGGCGGTATTAGAAAAGGCTTCGTCCAAAAATACCGTGCTATAAATCGGATAATCGCCATTATCAGGCGTAAGCACATAGGCAAGGCTGGCTGCCACGATTGTACCAGCAAAGGACTCTTTTTCACCGCCTGATTTACCGCTAGATGAGTCCAGCACATCAAGCACTTCGCCACTTTGGCTATGCACTTCTTCGGCTTTGAATGCCATTTGATAGCGTGGGTCAAGCAAGCGTAAACTCTCTAAACTGTGAGCGGTTGCTGAGTCGCTGGCTTTGTCCAAAATCTGTACTAATTCTTGCAATAAATTAAAGCGTTCTTCGTGATTATCGCTGGTTAAGTAACCCAAGGCTTTTTTGAGATTGCGATCAAAAGCAATAACGTGGGCATATTTTTCACGTTTGGCATCTAAACGTAAATAAGAGTTGGCTTTAAATTCCGTTTTTGCCAACACGAGATTGATACGTGCAATGCGGTCACGGATTTTTTCATATTCGCTTTCTAATTGGTTTTGTAGTCGTGCCAAGGATTGCGTAGTGTGTTTGTTGAGCCGTTGTTTGAACTGCTCAAACAGTTGCGGTAAACCTTCTTGTTGCAATTCGTCCAAGTAACGCAAACAATCCGCCAAGCCGTCCAAGCCAACGCCCCAGTCCACGGTGAGCGGCTGCCATTTGTCCTTGCCCTTAAAGGAACTCATCACGCCCACCGCACTCTTTTCTTCGCTACCTAAGCGTTCACGAATGCGTTGCAATTCTTGTTCTAAGTCGGCTTGTGCCTGTTGTTGCTCTTGGTAATTTTCCACATTTACCTTAGCTAGACGCTTGCTTAATAGCACCTGCACATCATCAGCTAGACCTTGTTCCACCAAGGCTTGTGCTTGCTGTAATTGTTGCTGTAAGGAGGATTGCTGTTGCTGTAGTCCGCCTTGTTCGCTGGCTAAATTTAAGCCTGTTTTACGCAGATGTTCTAGCTCATCTTTGGCTTGCGTCCAGCGTGCTTGGGCTTGTGCCATATCGCCAGAATTATCTTCTAGGCGTGCCAAGTTTTGTTGCTTAATGCTTAGCAATTGTTGCCGATAAGGGGCGTTGATATTATCCCATTGATATTCAAGGATTTTTTGCCATTGCAAATGCTGTTGTTGCAAGGTTTTAATCGCTTGTAAACACTGTTTCACGTCCTGTTCGCACTGCTCCAATTCGTCTTGAATTTGCTTGATTTGACTGCTTAATAGGGCGATTTTCTGTTCATTACTAAAGCCCAGTTGCCATTGACGGCGGTCATTCACCTTGTGCTGATCTTTTTTCTCAAAATAACCTTGTTGTAGCTGCATTAAGCCCTGCTGCGTGAGAGAAAATGGCGTACGGTTGAGTTCGTCAATGCCATTCACACAAGTCAAATCGCTTTTGCTTAAATGGCGTTGCAACCAGTGTTGATAAGGGTGTTTACGCCAAACGAGCTTGCTTAAAAAGCCCTTTGGGGCAAAATCCACAGGGGCAAAATTGCCCTGCTCCACCACTTGCACCCGCACAAATAGCCCTGTGTGATGGGCATTGAGCCAGTCGGTAACTTGGGCGTAGCGAGCTTGTGGTACAAGTAGCGTAGTACGTTTACCACCCAAAGCACGCTCAATCGCCCCTTGCCACGCTTGCTCATTTTCGGCAACATCTATTAACTCACCGATAAACATTAAGCTATTTTCCGCAAAATTTAATTCATCGGCGATTTTGTCTCTCAATTGTTGATAACGCAGCTCTATATTAGAATTTGGGCGTGCTTTAAGTTCGTTTAGCTCAATTTTTAGCGTGCTAAGTTGTTGTTTATATTCATTTTGCTGACGATCTTTAGCACTAAACTGTGCATAAAGGGCATCACCTTGGGCTTCACTATCGGCAAGCTGTTGCTCGGCGTGGCGTTGATTGTGGCTAAATTGCGTAGCGTCTAGGCTTTCATCTAAAGCGAGCTGACGACAAATCTGCTGATACTGACTGCTTTCTACAATCATACGCTGTAGTTTTTCTTGTAAATAGGCGATGTCTTTGCGTAAGTTTTCTAGCTGGTCGCCACCAAGTTGTAAATATTGTGCATAGTAGCTTTCTACTTGTACTTGACTATCGCTAATGGCTTGCTGATTGCTGTGAATTTGCTGGGCAATGTGCGTTAGTTTTTCAGCAAGGATTTGCAATTTTTGCTTAAAAATCTGCTCTTGCACTTGAGCAAAATAAACAGGCAAGCCGATTTTTTGTTGTTCTAAACTGTGGCTTTGCTCTCGCAATTTATCTATATTTTGGGCTAATTGGGGTAAGCGTTCTAGGTGTGATACCTGTTCACGCACATCTTGTAATTTATCGTGGGTACTGACCAAATCGGCAAATTCAGCCACTATCAAGCGTGCTTCATCACGTAAACTACTTGGTTCAAGCACTAATTCACGAATCAACTTGGTTAAGTCATCAATCTTTTTTAATCCCAAAGCACGAGATAGTAAGGCTGGCGCATTTTTGTTTTGCATAGATAAGAGTTGGCGATACAACTGCTGATAATCGTTAAAACGATCATCAAGGCAAGTGATCTGTGGTTGCAATTTGAGCCACGTTTTTAACGCTCGACTGTCAGCATCAGCAAAAACATCAAGCACATCTTTGAGCTGAATATTTTGCTTGCCAATCAGATACAGACGCTTGACATCACTTAGGCTGTTGCTAGCTTGCAACGTCCAAAACAAGGCAATCAGAGTAATTTGCGTACCGTCATCGCCCTGATACAAGGCTCGCAAACCCGTAATCACCGCCTTATCACGCTTGTTTTTAGTGCGTGTTTGGCTGCCATCATTTGCCGAGCCAAAACTGCCACGCATATAAGACAGTAGTGAACGATCCGAGCGGTCGCCTTGGGCGGCTGCCACGTTAAAACTGGCTTTACTTGGGGGAAGTAACAACGCCATTAAACCGTCAATAAAGGTAGATTTACCTGCACCATTATCACCGGTAATCAGCGTACCCTGTGGATCTATGCGGGCATTATGCAAACCGTGGAATGATCCCCAATTAAACACGGATAATTCCGCAAGGCGAATTTGGGACGGAGCGAAAAGCGTATTTTGCGTGGTGTTTGGCATAGCAGTGTCCTGAATGTGTTTAATCTGTTAAAAGTGCGGTGATTTTTTACGGATAATTTGCAAATAATTACTGTTCGGCTAATTGTTGATATTCCACCAATAAACTTTCTAAAAACTCGGCATTGACCACATAGCGAATAATCGGTGTAATTTCAAAACGCTCGTCTGACCCCCTAACAGCGGTGAGCAATTTGCGTTTCATTAGCTCTTTGACACGTCCACTTAATTTTTTACGTTCAAGGCTGGCGTGTTCTACTAACGGTAAAAATGGACTTAGGCTAATTTCTAACTGCTCTAAATCTATGATGATTTTTTGCTCGCCTGCGGTTTCTCGTTCTTGGTAATGTTTGCGTAAGACCAGTAACAATAAGGTATCAAATAGCGACAAAGTCCGCCTTGTGATCAACGAATAACTGTCTTCATCGGCTTCGTCCGCTTCATCATCACTTGCAGTGCTATCTTGGGTTTGTACAAATGCCACCCCAGCACGTTCATCAAGCATTAAGGACAAATACACATCTGCCAAATGCTGACGAATTTGCACTTGATAACGGCATAGACTGTCAAATAATTTTGCTTTTTGGCTATGTAAAATCACACCCTGACGCAACAAATAAACCAACACACGCTTGGCGTCTTCAGGCATTGCTTGTGGAAAGACTTCAGGTGGACTTACTTCATCCTGAGATTCGCTATTCTCGACGGGTTCAAGCTCGCTTGTCGTGTCAGTCGGTTTACCACTGATCATTTCAAATAGGCTTTGCGACATTATTGTTCCTTATAGCGGTAATTCATTTAAATCAGTGGGGAATAAATCCACACTCAACAGCAACATAGGTATAGAAACTTGCAATCTCTCGCCATTTTTATCGTGGATAATACAGCTTTCACGTTGCCCTAAATCAGGTGCATTCACCGCCTTTGCCACACGCAAAAAAGCAACCAGTTCTTCTAAACCTGCGTTAATCGGTAAACATTCCACAAGCCCTGCAACACTTAATGCCCCTGATTGTTTCAAGCAAGCAAAAATCTGCTCAGCCACTTGACCGATTTTAACCGTTTCTAAACTCGCCAAGACCATATCACTGGCATTATGACTGTTTTGGTGCAATGTGGTATCAGTTTCAATTTTTTCACTCGGTAATTTTAGACGTTGAGCCGTGGGGGAATTGATTTGAATGGTACCTGTTGGCAAGGATAGGGTTGTATTGATTTTGTGCAAATTATCTAGTTGGCTAAAATTCACCGCAATTTTTTCTAATTTACTCAGCAAACGATCTACCGCTTGATTTTCCACTGCTTGTCCACTTTCTATATAAGATCGCAGTTCTTGTTCGGTGCGACGACGGACTCTAAACACACGCTGGCTTTCGTTATTTAGCTCATTCATCAACTGCCCCAAAAAGCGAGCTTGATTATCGGCTAAATGACTGGCGACATCAGGCTTAGCAAGAATTTGACGTAATTGTTCACGCAATTCCGTGGCACGATTAGGGTCGCACAATAGCTGAAAAAAACCTTCAAATGCCCCACCTGCTTCGGTTTTGGCTAGGAGTTCTTCTTTATCCATCACCGACTGCAATACCGCACCACGTGAGCTATCATCACTAATCATCGCAATCCGTAAAGACTGGTCAAATTGACGAATTTCTTCTTCTAAATGGCGGAAATCAGCAGTCAATAGTGATGCTAATTGATAGATTTCACGAATACGTTCACGCTTGTGGTTATCATCTAGTTCAATGATGACCCCTGCATTGATAGCATCTATTTCACGCTGAATGTCGGCTTTTTTGTTTTCTAATAAGGCGATGCGATCATCCGAATTATCACTTAACGCCACCACCAACTCACGTACTGCTTCTTGCACAATGCGTAAATGCGACGCTGTGGTGTTAGACGCTCGTTGATGTAAATTACGACAAAAACGTAACGCCGTTTCAGCAGAATCTGTTTTGGTAAGCAGATCATCCATTTCCCTAAGCCAACCCTGACGAATCCACTGATTCAGATAAGTGGTGGCATTATTTTGCGTTTCCCAAGTGCCCAACTCTCGGCTACGTTCTAATACTGAATCAAGCAGTAAGCGAGCTTCGCCATAGCTAATTTCGTTATAATCGGCAAATATAGCGTCCAAAAATGCCAAAATATAAGGTGCATTATCCGCCCTTAACAACGCCCACGCACGGCTTTCTTGCTGTGCGATTTTGTATTTAGCTTGCAGGGATTGGAAAGACATTGGCTACGTTTAAGGTTATGAATATTATCAAGAATTGTAATAAGGGGAATAATGCGTGTCAATCAGATTATATTACTTTTCTTATCATTTCTAAATGAAAAGGACTGAGTCCGATAAAAGATCGTTGTCAGTCCTTGATGTAAGCATCTAACTTTTTGGGATGGATCATTTCTAGTTATTATCTCAGAAACAGGTATTTCATAAATTTTGTGTGGGACTGATGTTTTAATCACTACACATAGCAATAAAATCCCACTATTGGGAATTAATCTTTTTCTGAAAACTCTGATAAGTTTTATCGGTCATTATTCTAAAAGTCTTAGACACATGCTGTTTCACTTCATTTTGAGTCATGTTATAAGATTTATAAAGTGTATGAGGTAAATTAAAAAATGCAGGGCTATTCCAAAACTCATTAACAGGGAAACCCATTTCTTTAGAAACATTCCAATCTAAACTTGCTGCTCCCAAACCATAATAAATACAATATAAATTCTGTGGTGTTTTCTCAAAACAATCTTGTGTATTAATTATCAACCCTGTAATACCTAAATTGAAATAATCATTTACAATATTATTAGCAGCTTTATTCATTAAAGCATTATTTTGAGGTGGCATTTTTGCTACAGCAGAAACCGACAAAAATAGCCCTAAAATAAAAAGAAAGATTTTATACATACGAGACTCCTCGAAAGATTTTGGATTATGCAGAGATATTTTACTTTCTATGCAATAGAAAGTAAAAGGAGTATATACTCCTTTCAAAATCATTCATTTTTAACCGATGGAGAAAAAAGAATATGCGGTCATTGCCCCAAAGTGCAAATTTTTGATGTTGGATAGGTTCGAGTCTAGCGCCAAAAAGCAAAAACCCCACTGATTGCTCAGCGGGGTCCGTTTTATAATGCCCTGATGGTGACCTACTCTCACATTGGGAAACCCAACACTACCATCGGCATTACAGCATTTCACTTCTGAGTTCGGCATGGCGTCAGGTGGGGCTACTGCATTATGACCATCAGGATTATTCCTTTGATGATTGGGCGTATTCAATACGACCCTACATTTCTTTTGTTCTATTCTTTAAATTTAAAAACAAGCTGTCTGTTTGATTCTCTTTTTTGTCTGATTTTTTAGTTTATTTAATTTTGATTTAGTTTTACTTACTTTTTCTTACTTCACCCAAAAACACTTGAGCGTTGTATAGTTAAGCCTCTCGGGCAATTAGTATGTGTTAGCTCAACGGCTCGCACCGCTTACACACCACACCTATCTACGTCTTCGTCTTAAACAACCCTTACAATCTCTAAGATTGGGAGAACTCATCTCAAGGCAAGTTTCGTGCTTAGATGCTTTCAGCACTTATCTCTCCCGCATATAGCTACCCAGCAATGCGTCTGGCGACACAACTGGAACACCAGGGATGCGTCCACTCCGGTCCTCTCGTACTAGGAGCAGCCCCTTTCAATTCTCCAACGCCCACGGCAGATAGGGACCGAACTGTCTCACGACGTTCTAAACCCAGCTCGCGTACCACTTTAAATGGCGAACAGCCATACCCTTGGGACCTACTTCAGCCCCAGGATGTGATGAGCCGACATCGAGGTGCCAAACACCGCCGTCGATATGAACTCTTGGGCGGTATCAGCCTGTTATCCCCGGAGTACCTTTTATCCGTTGAGCGATGGCCCTTCCATTCAGAACCACCGGATCACTATGACCTACTTTCGTACCTGCTCGACTTGTCTGTCTCGCAGTTAAGCTTGCTTTTACCATTGCACTAACCTGACGATGTCCGACCGTCATTAGCAAACCTTCGTGCTCCTCCGTTACTCTTTGGGAGGAGACCGCCCCAGTCAAACTACCCACCAGACACTGTCCGAATACCCGTTTCAGATATTTCGTTAGAACATCAAACGTTAAAGGGTGGTATTTCAAGGTCGTCTCCACTCAAACTGGCGTTTAAGTTTCTCTGACTCCCACCTATCCTACACATCAAAATTCAAGGTTCAGTGTCAAGCTATAGTAAAGGTTCACGGGGTCTTTCCGTCTAGCCGCGGG
>NZ_JBPDVG010000019.1:0-31266 GCF_051851525.1 Lonepinella sp. BR2357
GCCCCACCTGACGCCATGCCGAACTCAGAAGTGAAATGCTGTAATGCCGATGGTAGTGTTGGGTTTCCCAATGTGAGAGTAGGTCGCCATCAGGGCTTTATTTATTTAATTCATTTTTTTAGAAACCCCAGTTACGAAAGTGACTGGGGTTTTGTTGTTTTTTTATATTTTCTCAACATCTTCAAAAATAGGGTGTATGAAATAGGTTATACGAAAAAAATGAGTAGGGGCGTATTGCATACGCCCTAGAACCTGATGTTCACATAATTTGAGAAGAAAAGAGATCGAGCATGGGCGTATGCAATACGCCCCTACATTAGATTGAAAAATAGTCAATTTTAGCAAGGATTATAATCCTTTTAGTTGTTATTGACATAACAACTAAAACACCTCTGTATATAAAAATAATCCATTGGAGTTTCGTATGAAAAAAATTGCTTTATTGATGTCCCTCCCTATTTTATTATCCTCTTGCGCTCAACGTAGTTTTGCCCAGAATACAGTCTTGCCAGATTATGAAACCTTTGAAAAATTTGCCAGTACAAATAATGGTGCTGAATTTAAACGTTATTTTGATCAAAAATACTCTAAAAGTCTGAATTCTGATCGGGATCAATTTAAAATTGATCCAAATGTAATTAGAAAAGCCTTTCCAGTTAGAATCGATATGTATGATGATCCTGAATATTTGGATTTGCTTAGTTATTTCAAAGGTAAGGTTTATTTGGTTGGAGATAAGTATAATGCTTTAAAAAAAGAAACTACATTAGGCTTTGAATTCAGATTATCATATCTAGATTTTACTCGATATAACTTTTATAAAGTGTTTGGGTTAGATCCAAATGATATTAATATTGAAAAAATAAATAGATGTAAAAGAGGTCCTGGTTCTTGGGGAGAAGATGAGCAAT
This sequence comes from Lonepinella sp. BR2357, assembly GCF_051851525.1. Classification (NCBI taxonomy): domain Bacteria; kingdom Pseudomonadati; phylum Pseudomonadota; class Gammaproteobacteria; order Pasteurellales; family Pasteurellaceae; genus Lonepinella; species Lonepinella sp. BR2357. Next base: position 912 of record NZ_JBPDVG010000019.1, read on the forward strand.
ATAAATTAACACTAAAATCTGGAAAAGTATTATATTTATTTTACTCAGGAGGTTATGATCCAGGTTGGCATGACTATACTGTATTAACTATTTATAAAAATAAACAGAGTTGTAAGGCATTCGGGGATTCTCAAGGTAAACTTGATAAAAATGCACTTCAAGATTTTGAACGTACAGGACTAATGAAAAATAAAATGATCGGAGAATAGGAATTTTATCTATGAAAAAACTGATATTATTACTGCTATTGTTAACTGGTTGCGCACCATTACAGGCAGAAAATTCAACATTAAGCAGCAAGAAAATGCCTAATTACGTCGCTTATGAAACCTTTGCAAAGGCAAATAGCGCTGATTTTAGACATTATTTTGAGCAACAATATGCCCCCATACAAAGCAAAACAAAGGGCAATTTTGCTTGGACAGCACTTTCCTATGATGATTTACAAGGAAATAAAATGGCTGCACCAGTGCTGATTGTCGGGTTTAATAAAGCCTATAATTTTGTCACTCAAAAACAATTTTATAATTTGCTGCAGCTAAATAAAAATGAGGCTAAGGTTGATATATCAGGTAACTATTGTTACAGCGGTGAAAGTAAAGCCACGCCTTATAGATTCACGTTGAAAACAGGTGATATTTTACATGTGATGACTTATGTTTATTACGACGTAGAGGAGCCATCAACGAAAGAAACTTGGTTTGTTTTTTCTAAGCAACAACTGAATTGTGATTTTTTTAATATACAGGGTGTAAAAAATCATACGAAAAAAGAACTACAACGTTTTGAGAAAAATTAGTTGGTTTGAAATATGATAAAAAAGAGCGTTATGCTCTTTTTTTATGGGTAGCGAAAAACCACAAACAATGGTATGGTAGTCAAAAATTTTGACGATTTGTATGAATAAGGAAATCTCATGGAAATACAGCAAATTATTAAACAAAACCGCTTAGGGTTGTTATTCCAACAAGGATCTTTTGGCCTTGAAAAAGAAAGCCAACGGGTTTACGCCAATGGATCGGTAGTCACAACAGCACATCCCAAAGCCTTTGGCAGTCGTGTTTATCACCCTTATATTCAAACGGATTTTGCGGAAAGCCAGCTTGAATTGATTACCCCACCCAATAAAAAATTAGAAGATAGCTTGCGTTGGTTATCCGCCATTCATGAAGTGGTATTACGCACCTTGCCCGAAGAAGAATATATTTTCCCCATGAGCATGCCTGCGGGATTGCCTCCTGCAGATCAAATTAAAGTGGCGCAATTAGAAAACCCTGAAGATGTGGCGTATCGTGAGCATTTGGTGCAATCTTATGGCAAAAATAAGCAAATGGTGAGCGGTATTCATTATAATTTTCAATTAGATGAAGAATTGGTTAAAGCCTTATTTAATGCACAACATGAGATAAAAAGTGCGGTGGAATTTCAGAATAATTTGTATCTGAAAATTGCCAAAAACTTTCTGCGTTATCAATGGGTGTTGTTGTATTTGTTGTCTGCTAGCCCGATGGTGGATGATGACTATTTTAGAGATGGCGTGCCAGAAGATTTAAGCCCGATTGTGCGAAGCCTGCGTTCTAGTCAGTATGGCTATGTGAATGATCCTGAAGTCAAGGTGTCTTTTGACAGCTTAAATGATTATGTGGAAAGCCTTGAACATTGGGTGAATACGGGCAAACTCATTGCGGAAAAGGAATTTTATTCTAATGTGCGTTTAAAAGGAGCAAATAAAGCTCGGGATTTCTTGCAAACTGGTGTGCAATATTTGGAGTTTCGTCTGTTTGATTTAAATCCGTTCGAACCTTATGGTATTAGCCTAAATGACGCTAAATTTATCCATTATTTTATTTTACTTATGGCATGGCTAGAGGAAACCGCGGATCAAGAGGATGTGGAACTCGGTAAGGAACGTTTATTTGAAGTGGCATTGGAAGATCCGTTTTCAGTGACCGCTTATGCTGAGGAGGGAGAATTATTACTGATTGCCTTGCTAGAGATGTTAAAAGAGATTGAGGCAGAGCAAACTGCGGTGCAAATTGTGCAAGAAAAATTAACCTTATTTGCACAACCGCATAAAACGCTTTGTGCCAACATGGTGAACGAAATTATTAAAGCGGGTGGCTACCAACAATTGGGGGCGAAACTTGCCCAACAATATAAAGCCCAAGCCTTTGAGCGTTTTTATGCCTTGTCAGCCTTTGATAATATGGAACTTTCCACCCAAGCCTTGTTATTTGATTTAATTCAAAAAGGCATTAAAACCGAGATTTTAGACGAAAACGATCAGTTCTTATGTTTGCAACATGGCGAGCATATTGAATATGTGAAAAACGGCAATATGACCAGCCACGACAGCTATATTTCGCCGCTGATTATGGAAAATAAAGTGGTGACCAAAAAAGTGTTAGCCAAAGCAGGCTTTAATGTACCACAAAGCCTTGAATTTACCAGTGCAGAGCAGGCTGTCGCTAGTTATCCATTATTTGAAAATCGAGCCGTGGTGATTAAACCGAAATCCACCAACTACGGCTTAGGCATTACCATTTTCCAACAAGGCGTACAGGATCGGGACGACTTTGCCAAAGCCATAGAAATTGCGTTCCGTGAAGATAAAGAAGTGATGGTGGAAGATTATTTAGTCGGTACGGAATACCGTTTCTTTGTGTTGGGTGAAGAAACCTTGGCTGTGTTGTTGCGTGTGCCGGCTAATGTGGTCGGGGACGGCGAACGCACCATTGCGGAATTGGTCGCCCATAAAAATAATCATCCATTGCGAGGTGACGGCAGTCGCACGCCGTTAAAACGCATTGCTTTGGGTGAAATTGAACAGTTGCAACTGAAAGAGCAAGGCATGGATATTTTAAGCACGCCTGCTAAAGGGCAAGTTGTGCAGTTGCGTGCCAATTCCAATATCAGCACGGGCGGCGACAGCATTGATATGACAGACGAAATGCACCCGAGTTATAAAGCCTTAGCGGTAGGTATTGCCAAAGCTATGGGAGCAGAAGTTTGTGGGGTGGATTTGATTATCCCTGATTTAACCAAACCTGCCGAACCGACGTTGCAATCTTGGGGCGTGATTGAAGCAAATTTCAATCCAATGATGATGATGCACATTTTCCCTTATCAAGGAAAATCCAGACGTTTGACCTTAGATGTGATTAAAATGCTGTTTCCAGAGTTGAAAATCTAGCATTAACGCCGTAATCTTGATAGGATCTGGTTTACTAGATCCTATTTTTATATAAAACCATGACCGAAAAATTAACCCAACAATTCACCCTCGCCCCAACGGATAACGCCCGTTTGCAATCCCTTTGTGGTGCTTTTGATGATCATTTAAAGCTGATTGAAAAAGAATTTAATCTTTCTATTGCTCGCCGTGATTTTGATTTTACCATTCAATCTAATGATGAACAGGCAAAACCACATCACGCCCATTTATTGCAAAGTGCGGTGCGATTAATTCAACATTTATATGTAGAAACCGCACCGATTAAAGGCAAAATTAAAGAGTTAGATTTGGAAGATGTCCATCTTGCCATTCAAGAAAGCCGAATGTTAGCACAAGTTGATCCTGATGAACGTGCAGAAAGTAAGGTATATGCCACCACGATCAAAACCAAACGAGGCTTAATTAAACCGCGTGGTAAAAATCAAATTGAGTATTTGCACCATATTTTGACCCATGATATTAGTTTTGGTATTGGACCTGCAGGCACAGGGAAAACCTTTTTAGCCGTAGCGGCTGCGGTGGAAGCTCTTGAGCGACAAGAAATTCGCCGTATTTTACTGACTCGCCCAGCCGTAGAAGCAGGGGAAAAATTGGGCTTTTTACCAGGGGATTTGGGTTCAAAGATTGAACCCTATTTACGTCCGCTTTATGATGCCTTATACGAAATGCTTGGCTTTGAGCGAGTGGAAAAACTCATGGAGCGCAATGTGATAGAAATTGCTCCGCTGGCTTATATGCGTGGTCGCACCTTGAACGATAGTTTTATTATTTTAGACGAAAGTCAAAATACTACCGTTGAACAAATGAAAATGTTTTTAACTCGGATCGGCTTTAATTCCAAAGCCGTGATTACAGGCGATGTGACCCAAGTGGATTTGCCACGTTCGCAAAAATCAGGCTTAAAACATGCGATTGAAGTGTTGTCAGACGTGCCTGAATTGAGTTTTAACTATTTTGATAGTCAAGATATTGTGCGACACCCAGTGGTAGCGAAAGTGGTGCAAGCCTATGAAAAATGGGAAGCGGAAGATGAAATTCGTAAGCAAAAAATAGCGGAACAAAAACGCTTGGAACGTGAACGATTAACAGCGAGTGCAGAAAATGAATAATGTGATTGTGGATTTACAAATTGCCACCGAAAACCAACAAAATTTACCTACATTAACACAATTTAGCCACTGGGCAACGCAAGCAGTGCGAGCCGAAAGCCTTGAGCCAGAAATGACAATTCGTATTGTCGATGAAGCGGAAAGTCACGAGCTAAATTTGCGTTATCGTGGCAAAGATCGTCCGACCAATGTTTTATCCTTTCCTTTTGAATGTCCTGATGAAGTGGAATTGCCGTTATTAGGTGATCTGGTGATTTGTCGCCAAGTGGTGGAAAAAGAAGCTGTTGAGCAAGGCAAACCGTTGATCGCACATTGGGCTCATCTGGTCGTACACGGCAGTTTGCATTTATTAGGTTATGACCATATTGAACAAGATGAAGCCGAGGCAATGGAAAGCCTAGAAACGGAAATTATGCTCGGACTAGGTTTTGAAGATCCTTATTCTTATGATGAAGAATAATGTGTGAACGCCAGTTAATTCCTTATTTTGACAAAGAAGAACCGCTTTTCCTATTCCAAAACCGTAGGGGTGGACAGATGTGTCCGCCCGAAAACGTACCATTAATATTAAACTCACAAAATTTTGCCAAAGCCAAAAATCTGCTCGGACAAGAATTTTCTGCGATTTTATTTGATGCTAGAACAACGCTAAATTTAGATGCACTCGCCATTGCGATTGGTACATTGCGAGCAGGGGGTACGCTCGTTTTATGGTTAAATCCCAATCAGCATATTGATTTAGACAGTCGCCGCTGGTCAGGGGGGGCAAATGGTATCATTACGCCAAATTTTAATCGTCATTTTCAGCGTTTATTGCAACCGTTTTTAAGTTATTTGCCGTTTTTCTCGGGTGAATACCAAGATCCACTTCAATATCAGAAACTGAAACCCACATCAGAACAACAAGATATTATTCAGCAAATTCTCGTATCATCAGCTGATATAGCCATTCTCACCGCCAAACGAGGTCGGGGAAAATCTGCGTTATTAGGTATGTTAGCTAATCAACTCAACACTCAGAAATGTTGGCAAAAATGTTGGCTCACCGCCCCGAATAAAAGTGCGGTGCAAACGTTGCAAGATTTTGCTGAACAACCGATTGATTTTATTGCCCCTGATGAATTAACTCAACAAATTCAACAAGATCCGACACAGTTTAAGCAAGATTGGTTGTTGATTGATGAAGCGGCAATGTTGCCGTTGCCCATATTAAACCAATTTATTCGTACCTTTAAACGTATTGTTATTAGCACCACCATTCATAGCTACGAGGGTACGGGACGGGGATTTTTACTTAAATTCTTAACCAATTTATCCCGCACTTTTCAACAGTTTGAATTAACCGAACCTTTACGTTGGGCAAAGAACGATAAATTAGAAGTTTTTATTGATGAATTATTGTTATTGGAAGCCGAAGACCGCCTTGTGCAACCCGATTACGATCCGCAAACTGCGGTGCAAATTCGTCAAGTTTCACAACAAGCCATCGTAGCAAAAATAAATGATTTTTATGCTTTATTGACGTTAGCCCATTATCGCACCAGTCCCCTTGATTTACGCCGTTTATTCGATGCTCCGCAACAACGATTTTATCTTGCAGAAAGTGGTTCGTTTTTATTTGGGGGCGTGTGGTTAATGGAAGAGGGTGGCTTGACATCACTGGATTTAATCGAAAAAATCTGTCGGGGGGAACGCCGTCCACAAGGTAACTTGGTGGCTCAAGCGTTAGCTTTTCAAGGGAATTTACCACAGGCTTGTGCCTTAAAATCTTTGCGGATTTCTCGTATTGCCGTACAACCTAACTGGCAAAACCATGGATTAGGGCAAAAGTTAATCAACACCTTAATTCAACAAGCCGAGGTGGATTTTCTTTCTGTTAGCTTTGGCTATACCGCAGAATTGTATGCGTTTTGGCAAAAGTGCGGTTTTATTTTAGTGCAAATCAGTGAGTATCAAGAAGCCAGCAGCGGTTGTTATTCTGTTATTATGCTCTGCCCAATTTCAATAGCAGGGGAAAAATTGGTGGCACAAGCACAACGCCATTTTCAGCGTAATTTTCCATTTTCTTTTCATCCGCTAAAAGCACAATTTTCCTTTCCGTTAGATTGGCAACTCACTGATGAAGATTTTCAAATATTACAAAACTTTGCGTTTTTTCACCGCACTTTATTTGCAAGCATTGGCGCAATTCGGCGTTTAATGGCAACGTCAGATAGGCAATGTTGCCCATTATTAACGGCCTATTGCCAACAACAAAAAATTGATACAAAATCTGTGGGTGGTAAAAAAAATTGGTTAAAACAATGTCGTTTGGAAGTGCAAGTTTTGCTAAATTTAAATAGTAAGGAGTAAAAAGATGACCGAACAAACCAAACCAAAAAGTTGGTTGCGTAAAACCTTGGATAAATATAATAAATTTTGTGATGAATTAGGGGTCAATCAAGGTGCCTGCCGTGGTTGTGTGCCGGTGGTGAAATTCGATCCTGAACCAGAACCCAAAAAGAAAACCAAGGAAAAAGTGTGATCTCCATCACATTTTTGACAGCTTAATTGGGAAAAATGAAAATGTTCGTTTACTTTAATTTAACAACTGTCTAAAATTCGCCTTGATTATGTAATCGTTATTTTTTAATAAAGGGGATTTTTCCTATGATATGGTTCTTTTTCTGTGTTGCTATTTTAGTAACAGGTTATTTTGTGTATGGCAAGATTATTGAAAAAATCTTTGTCATCAATCCAAAACGTACTACACCCGCCTATTCAATGGGTGACGGTGTGGATTATATGCCTATGTCGAAAACCAAAATTTGGTTAATTCAATTATTGAATATTGCCGGAACAGGACCGATTTTCGGGCCGATTCTTGGGGCATTATATGGACCCGTCGCTATGCTTTGGATCGTGATTGGTTGTATTTTCGCAGGGGCGGTACATGATTACTTCTGCGGAATGTTAAGTATTCGTCATGGTGGTGCAACCATGCCGTATTTGGCAGGTAAATTCTTAGGTAAACCTGTGAAAGCCTTTATTAACGTGATGGCATTGGTGCTATTGTTGTTAGTTGGTGTGGTATTTGTTGCCAGTCCAGCCCAATTACTAAGTACGATTACCTTTGATTTATTTGGCTCCAGTGCGGCAGCAATGAATTTAGGTAATCCTGAAGAAATTCATCATGCTGTGGAAGTCGCGAAAGATTTAACTGTGTGGGGAATGGACAAGCCAACAGTGATTTCTGTTTGGACGTTTATTATCTTTGCTTACTATATCTTCGCCACCTTGCTCCCAATCGATAAAATCATTGGTCGTGTTTATCCATTGTTTGGGGCATTGTTGTTATTTATGTCTGTTGGTATGGTTTATGGTTTGTTAAGCTCACATTTCAGTGCGACAGATCCAATTGAATTTTTCCGTACCGTAAATGCAGACGGTGAAGGTTTAACTTGGGCGAAATTTACCCAAAACTTCCAAGTGAAAGGTGATGTGCCTGTTTGGCCATTATTATTCTTAACGATCTCTTGTGGGGCATTATCAGGTTTCCATGCCACCCAAACGCCATTAATGGCACGTTGTGCAGAAAATGAATCGGAAGGTCGTTTTATTTTCTACGGTGCAATGATTACCGAAGGTGTGATTGCCTTAGTTTGGTGTATGGTCGGATTGGCATTCTATGAAAATCCGCAAGCCTTACAAGATGCGATTTCTGCAGGTTCACCGTCTAAAGTGGTGTATGACAGCTCGTTACATTTCTTAGGTTTTATCGGCGGTATTTTTGCAGTGTTAGGCGTAGTGGTGTTGCCAATTACTTCAGGAGATACGGCTTTCCGTGCAGCACGTTTGCAAATTGCCGAGATTTTTAAAATGGAGCAACATTCTTTAAGTAAACGTTTAATGATTGCTATTCCGTTGTTTGCCCTTGGTTTTGTGGTATCTAAAATGGATTTCAGCGTGTTATGGCGTTATTTCACTTGGGCGAACCAAATGACAGCAATGGTGATGTTATGGACGGCGGCAGGTTATTTATATCGTTATAATAAATTCCACTGGGTTGCATCAATTCCCGCATGGTTTATTAGCACCGTATGTTTTACCTATTTAGCCTATAACAAAATCGGTTTTGGTTTAGATTATGAATTATCTTGCTATATCGGTTTAGGTCTAACGGTATTCTGTATTGTCTTATTCTTCGCCTTGCTTAAACCATTAGGTGATGGCGATCCTGAGGCTTTAGTCACCGAATAATCAATAAAAATGCCTTTATTTTACACCGCACTTTGGTTGGAGAGAGCCAAAGTGCGGTGTTTTTTATAGCAAATTTATCTAAATCATATCAAATCGTTCTTTTAACTATTTTTATCACGATCTTATAATCTTTCTATATTTAATTAATGGTTGAATTTCTATGAACTGGCAATATATCTGGAACGCCGTTCCCCGTTTTATTGATGCCACTTGGCTGACCTTGCATTTATCCCTTTGGGCGATTGTGCTATCGGTGTTGGTTGGGTTGCTTTGTGCGGTGGTGCTGACCTATAAAATTCGTGGCTTTCAATGGCTAGTCAAAAGCTATATTGAGCTGTCTCGCAACACGCCATTATTGATTCAAGTGTTTTTCCTGTATTTTGGTTTATCCAAATTAGGCATTAAAATGGATGGCTTTACCTGTGGCATTATCGGACTGGCTTTTCTGGGCGGGAGCTATATGGCGGAAGCCATTCGAGGCGGATTGGAGGCGGTGTCCAAAGGGCAAATTGAAAGTGCCTTAAGCATTGGATTGACGCCTTTGCAAGCCTTTCGCTATGTGATTTTTCCGCAAGCCTTTGCCATTGCTACACCGGCTATCGGGGCAAATTGCTTGTTTTTAATGAAAGAAACCTCGGTGATCAGTGCCATTGCGGTGGCAGAACTGATGTTTTTGGCAAAAGATATTATCGGTATGGATTACAAAACTAACGAGGCCTTATTCTTATTAATGGTGTTCTATTTGATAATTTTATTGCCTGTGTCCTTGTATATCCGCTATCTTGAACGCCGTTTACGTCAAGCAAAATATGGAGCGTAGAAAATGGGATTAGGTATTCTTTCTCAAGGCAGTAACCTAGAACGCTTATTCAGTGGCTTGTGGATCACCGCAGAAATTGCGTTTGTTTCAGTGTTCTTTGCTTGTATTTTAGGCGTGTTGTTCGGCGTACTGATGACCAGTAAAAATAAACTGGTGCAGTTTTTGTGTCAGTTGTATTTAGAAGTGGTGCGCATTATCCCCTTGTTAGTGTTACTCTTTTTAGTCTATTTTGGCTTTGCGAAATGGTTTAATATCCACTGGAGTGGGGTGTGGGTGTGTATTATTGTGTTTATTTTTTGGGGCGCTGCAGAAATGGGCGACTTAGTGCGTGGTGCTTTGACCTCCATTGAGAAACACCAAACTGAATCCGCTTATGCGTTGGGATTAAATAAATGGCAAACTTTTTACTATATTTTGTTACCGCAAAGTTTAAAACGCGTGACGCCAGGTGCCATTAATTTGTTTACTCGCATGGTAAAAACCAGCTCTCTTGCCATGTTAATTGGCGTGTTAGAAGTGATTAAAGTCGGGCAGCAGATCATTGAAACCTCGCTGTTTACTGACCCCTCAGCGGCGTTATGGATTTACGGTGTGATTTTCTTTTTATATTTTGCAATTTGTTACCCGTTATCATTATTTTCCAAATATTTAGAAGCGAAATGGAGCAATTAGGATTGAAATTATGGCATTATTAGAGATTCAACAATTAGTTAAAAATTACGGTGAAGTAACCGCACTGCACGGCATTGATTTAGCCGTTGAAAAAGGCGAAGTAGTGGTGATTCTTGGGCCATCAGGTTGTGGCAAAAGCACCTTATTACGCTGTTTAAATGGCTTAGAAGAAATCAAAAGTGGCAACATTATTTTAGAAAACCTCGGCATTTTGGGGAAAGATATTTCATGGGTCAAAGCACGCCAAAAAATCGGTATGGTGTTCCAAAGTTATGAATTATTTTCCCATATGTCTGTGATCGACAATATTTTACTCGGCCCCATGAAAGTGCAAAAACGCAAACGGGAAGATGTGGAAAAACAAGCAGATGAATTGTTAAAACGCGTGGGGTTATTTGAGCGTAAAAATGCTTTTCCTCGAGAATTATCTGGCGGACAAAAACAGCGAATCGCCATTGTCCGTTCCCTTTGCATGAACCCTGACATTATGCTATTTGACGAAGTCACCGCTGCGCTTGACCCTGAAATGGTGCGTGAAGTGTTGGATGTGATTTTAGGTCTTGCCAAAGACGGCATGACCATGTTAATCGTCACCCATGAAATGAATTTTGCTAAACAGGTGGCTGACCGGATTATTTTTATGGATAAAGGCGAAATTATCGAACAATCCAAACCTGAATTTTTCTTCTCTAACCCAATCACAGATCGTGCCAAAGCCTTTTTGAATATTCTCAATTATGAGCCAAAAGGGGTGGATTATGAGGAAAATATTTAATCCTGAATGAGAGAGTGCGGTGTAAAACGCAAGATTTTTACACCGCACTTGTTTATTTTATCCGCCACAATCTCGCCACATTTTCCGCCGTGGAAATCAAATTTTCACGTCCTGAATTTAGCGTGTTTTCAAGACTATCCACTTGGCGAATAATCGGGAACACGGCATCAATACCTTGCTCATAAACAACCGGATAATCTTCTCGTAAACTGCCGACAATGGCAATCACAGGTTTGTTAAATTGCTTGGCGGTTCTGGCCACGCCAATCGGGGTTTTACCATGAATGCTTTGTGCGTCCATGCGTCCCTCTCCCGTGATTACAAGATCGGCCTGTTGTACGGCGTTGCTTAACTGCACGGCCTCTATCACGATTTGTACGCCAGCTTTGAGTTGCACGTTAGGGAGCAATAACAAGCCTCCGCCCATGCCACCTGCGGCGCCCGCACCGGCTTGATTTTGGATATTTAAACCAAGATCCCGCTGTACGATATGGGAAAAATGTAGCAAGGCTTGATCAAGCGTTTGAACCATTTCCGCCGTGGCACCTTTTTGTGGCCCGAATACGGCAGAGGCGCCTTTTTCACCACATAAAGGATTATCCACATCACAGGCCACTTCAAAGGCTACTTGTGATAATTTGGAATTGAGCCGGCTTATATCAATATGCTGAATCCGAGCTAATTGTTCCCCCCCCAAGCCAATTTCGTTGCCTTGTTCATCTAAAAATTTTGCCCCTAGGGCTTGCAACATGCCAACGCCACCGTCATTGGTTGCACTGCCGCCAATACCTAAAATCACTTTTTTTACACCGCAGTTTAGGGCGGCATTAATCAATTCACCGGTGCCGTAACTGGTGGTGTTGAGCGGATTACGTTTATCCATTGGCACTAAATGCAAGCCTGATGCGGCGGCCATTTCAATAAATGCCGTTTGTTTATCGCCTGATAAACCCAAAAATGCGGTAACTTTATTGCCTAGGGGAGCGGTCACCTCTACATGAATGCGTTCGCCCTGTGTGGCATCAACTAAGGATTGCACCGTCCCCTCGCCGCCGTCGGCCATGGGGATTTTGCCATATTCGGCTTGTGGAAATACCTTTTTAAAGCCAGTTTCAATGGCTGCAGCAACCTCTAGGGCGGTGAGGCTTTCTTTAAAACTATCAGGGGCAATGACAATTTTCATTTTATCTTCTCCTAGAATAGATGAAACACGCCAAAAATCAGGGTCGAAACCATCGTCATAACCAAGCCCACCGCCGTTTCATAAGGAATTAATTTCAACCGTTCTTTCATCTCCATATTGACACTACCGCCTGTCGCATGGAAGAACGAACCATGTGGCATATGATCGCCGACGGTGGCGCCGACATGAATCATGGCCGCTGCCGCAAGTCCGCTGACCCCCAATTCCATTAAGGGTTGACTAAATACATTCGCCGCAACCACGGTACCCGCCGTGGTAGAGGAGGTAGCCAGTGACATCAGAATACCCGAAATTGGCGCCAGTAAATAAGAGGGAAGTCCCGAGGAGGACAGGGCCTCAATAAGCACATCTTTTAGCGCAGAATGCGACACAATACCCGCCAAGGTGCCTGTGCCTAATAACATGATCGCAACGGGCGCCATTTTGCTTAATCCGCTGATGGCATATTGATTACTGTGTCGACCTTTTCCCATGGCAATGGCGCCGACGATACCACCAAGGGGTAAGGCAATTAAGGGATCTACAACAATACCGAACAAGGGACGCAAGGCGAGCAGTAAAATTGCACACAAAGGCGCTGTGATAGCTGCGGTAAAAGAGGGGAGGGCGCTAGAATGCAGAATGACTTCCTTTTCACTGACCTTACTCCCTTTATGGATCAACTTTTTCGCCAAGAAGTAGGTCATCATTAAGCCAAATATTGCTGGAATAATACCCGCTGCCATCAATGACGTTAAGGGAATATGGAACACGTCAGAGGCGGCAATGGCATTCGGGTTCGGTGACATAATATTCCCCGCTTTACCACCGCCAACCATGGCAATTAAGATCGCCATTTTAGACAGATTGCCTCGTTTGGCTAAGGCAAGTGCAATGGGGGAAACAGTGATGACCGCCACATCAATAAACACGCCAACCGCAGTTAAAATGAGCGTAGCCAACGCTAAGGCTAATAAAGCACGAGTTTCGCCGAGCTTTTTGACAATGGTTTCGGCAATGGTGGCCGCTGCGCCAGATTCAATTAACACACCGGCTAACACCCCTGCGGCTAAAATTCGCATTACAGCGGTTGTAATGCCTTGCGCCCCGCCAATCATTAATTCGACTGTCTCTGTCAGATTGGCACCGCCGATTAATCCGCCCATTAAGGCACCGGTTAACATACCGTAGGCTGGGGAGACTTTTTTTAGAATAAGCAAAATCGCAACCGTGAGAGCCACGATAGCGCCTAATGCCGAGATAGTGGTCATGATAGATTCCTTTATTGTATCAAGGTGAGGAGCATAATATAACATAAATTGGGGTGGGAATGATAACCTTGAATTTTATTCCAAAACGCTATATCAAATAATCTTTAATTCTTTCCTTACGGCGCTCAACTTTTTTATAATCCTTTTCACCAAATCACTCTTATAAAGGATCATCATTATGAAAAACGTTAAAAAAATCACCGCACTTTTAGCCTCTCTATTGTTAGCCGTGGGCGTCACCGCTTGCGACAATAACAGTAAAGAAACTGCCAAAGCGGAACCGACCAAAGCCTCTGCTGTTGAACGCATTAAGCAAGCGGACAAAGTGCGTATTGGCGTGTTTGGCGACAAACCGCCATTTGGTTATGTGGATCAAAACGGCAAAAACCAAGGTTTTGATGTGGAAATTGCCAAAGATTTAACCAAAGATTTATTGGGCGATGCCAGTAAAGTGGAATTTGTGGTGGTGGAAGCGGCAAACCGAGTAGAGTATTTAACCTCTAACAAAGTAGATATTATTTTAGCCAACTTCACCGTAACACCTGCTCGTCAAGAAGTAGTGGATTTTGCTAAACCTTATATGCAAGTGGCCTTAGGTGTGGCCTCCAAAGATGGCGCCGTGATTACTGATGTGAAAGATCTTGAGGGCAAAACGTTATTAGTAAACAAAGGCACCACCGCAGACGCTTTCTTTACCAAAAACTATCCACAAATCAAATTGTTAAAATTTGAACAAAATACCGAAACTTTCCAAGCCTTAGTGGATGGACGTGGTGATGCCTTAGCGCATGACAACACCTTATTATTCGCTTGGGCGAAAGAAAATCCAGGGTTCACCGTGGGCATTAAATCTTTAGGCGACCAAGACACCATTGCGGGTGCCGTGCGTAAAGAAGACAAAGATTTGCTTGAATGGTTAAGTGCAGAAACCGAAAAATTATCTAAAGACGGTTCATTAAAACGTGCTTATGAGCAAACATTATTACCGGTTTATGGTGATACCATTAGTGAGAAAGATATTTTAGTGGAATATAAATAAAACCATACAAATTGATGAAAAGTGCGTTCTATTTGGAACGCATTTTTTATGCGTGTTCGATAATAGTTTGTTAATTATGTAGAATAAAAATGTTAATAAAATGTTGTGTTTAGTTCATTTTTACTAAATTATTTTGAAATAAATCAAGTTATTTAAATTTATCGGCGAAATTGGCTTGATTTTAGTCAAAAATAGTTGAAAGAATCAAATTTTTTGATAAAATTCGTGCATCTTTTAAAAATGACATTATTTAAATAAACAGCCAAATGGAGGCACTTTATGATTAAAGGTATTCAAATTACACAAGCAGCGAATGACAATTTATTAAACTCATTCTGGTTATTAGACAGCGACAAAGGTGAAGCCCGTTGTTTATGTGCAAAAGGCGATTTCGCTGAAGACCAAATCGTTGCGATCAACGAATTAGGTAAAATCGAATATCGTGAATTACCAGTTGATGTTGCGCCAACAGTAAAAGTTGAAGGTGGTCAACACTTAAACGTGAACGTTTTACGTCGTGAAACCTTAGAAGATGCCGTGAAACACCCTGAAAAATACCCACAATTAACCATTCGTGTTTCAGGTTATGCCGTACGTTTTAACTCATTAACACCTGAACAACAACGTGATGTAATCACTCGTACTTTCACTGAAAGCCTATAATTGCTTTTTTTGAAATCACATTTCGCACCCTGATCCTTGGTCAGGGTGTTTTATTTTATAAAAATCAACGAAAAAAAGACCGCACTTCTAGCTTAGTACCGCTATTTCAGGTACAATTCCCCGATTATCTTTTAGGAACTTATAATTTAATAATTTGATATGCAAAATATTCGTAACTTTTCTATTATTGCTCATATTGACCACGGAAAATCCACGCTTTCTGATCGTTTGATTCAAACTTGTGGGGGCTTGTCCGATCGTGAAATGGAAGCACAGGTGTTGGATTCCATGGATCTGGAACGTGAGCGTGGCATCACGATTAAAGCACAAAGTGTCACCTTAAACTATAAAGCAAAAAATGGTGAAACTTATCAGCTTAACTTTATCGACACACCAGGGCATGTTGACTTTTCCTATGAAGTGTCTCGTTCTTTGGCTGCGTGCGAGGGGGCATTGTTGGTGGTGGATGCAGGACAAGGGGTGGAGGCCCAAACCTTGGCCAACTGTTATACCGCATTGGATATGAATTTGGAAGTGGTGCCGATTTTAAATAAAATCGATTTGCCTGCCGCAGAACCTGAACGTGTCGCCGAAGAAATTGAAGATATTGTGGGGATTGATGCTATTGAGGCCGTACGTTGTTCTGCCAAAACAGGTGTGGGGATTGAAGATGTACTAGAAGAAATTGTGGCAAAAATTCCTGCTCCAGAGGGTGACCCTAATGCACCGTTGCAAGCCTTAATTATTGACTCTTGGTTTGATAACTATTTGGGCGTGGTGTCGTTGGTTCGAGTAAAAAATGGTTCCATTAAAAAAGGCGATAAAATTAAAGTCATGAGTACTGGACAAGCCTATAATGTGGACCGTTTGGGTATCTTCACGCCAAAACAAGTAGATACCACTGAGCTAAAAACCGGCGAAGTGGGTTGGGTGGTGTGTGCCATTAAAGATATTTTAGGGGCACCGGTAGGGGATACTTTAACCCATCAACATCATTCGGCAACGGAAGTCTTACCGGGTTTTAAAAAAGTTAAGCCACAGGTTTATGCCGGGTTATTCCCGATCAGTTCAGACGATTATGAGGCGTTTCGTGATGCCTTGGGTAAATTAAGTCTAAATGATGCCTCCTTGTTCTATGAACCGGAAAATTCCACCGCACTTGGCTTTGGTTTCCGCTGTGGATTCTTGGGCTTGTTGCACATGGAGATCATTCAAGAACGTTTAGAACGAGAATATGATCTGGATTTAATCACCACCGCACCAACCGTCGTATATGAAGTTGAACTCACTAACGGTGATGTTGTCTATATAGACAGTCCTGCGAAATTACCGCCGTTGAGTAACATTGCGGATATTCGTGAGCCGATTGCAGAATGTAATATGTTGGTGCCACAGGATTATTTAGGCAATGTGATCACCTTGTGTATTGAAAAACGTGGGGTGCAAACCAATATGGTGTATCATGGTAATCAAATTGCCTTGACCTATGAAATTCCCATGGGCGAAGTGGTATTAGATTTCTTTGACCGCTTAAAATCAACCTCACGAGGTTATGCCTCGTTGGATTATGGTTTTAAACGTTTCCAATCGGCCAATATGGCACGAGTGGATATTATGATTAATGGCGATCGTGTGGATGCGTTGGCGTTGATCGTTCACAAAGATAATGCCCCATATCGTGGCCGTGAATTAGTGGAAAAAATGAAAGAATTGATTCCACGTCAGCAATTTGATATTGCCATTCAAGCAGCGATTGGTAACCAAATTATTGCACGTTCCACGGTGAAACAATTACGTAAAAATGTCTTGGCAAAATGTTACGGTGGGGACGTGAGCCGTAAGAAAAAACTGTTGCAGAAACAAAAAGAAGGTAAAAAACGCATGAAACAACTCGGCAATGTCGAAGTGCCACAAGAGGCGTTTTTAGCCATTTTACATGTTGGAAAAGATTAAATAAGGAAGACTATGTCAAAACTTTTTCTCCCCATTTTATTAGTTGTGGGCTTTGCGGTTTGGAAAGTGTTAGATTATCTACAATTACCAAACACATTTTCCATTTTATTGATTTTATTCACCGCACTTTCTGGCGTGCTGTGGTGCTATCATCGTTTTTCCGTATTGCCACGTCGTCGCCGTCAAATTGCACGTACCGAACAACGCACTGGAAAAACCTTAAGCGATGAAGAAAAAGCCGTCATTGAACCCATTGGCGAGGGCGAAGAATTTATTTCTTCATTATTCCCAGTGTTAGCGTTCGTATTGATTCTGCGTTCTTTTGTGTTTGAACCGTTCCAAATTCCCTCGCAATCCATGGAACCGACTTTACGTGTCGGGGATTTCATTGTGGTGGAAAAATATGCTTACGGCGTGAAAGATCCGGTATTCCAAAATACCTTAATGGAAACCGGTAAAGTACAACGTGGTGATGTGATTGTGTTTAAAGCTCCACCACAACCGAATATTGATTATATTAAGCGTGTGGTGGCCATGGGCGGTGACCGTGTGTTGTATAATGAGCTAGAACGCAAATTGACCATTGTTTATGGCAAAGACGGCAAGGCTTGTGAAGATGAGTGCGAAAGCAAAGAATTCACGTATAGCGAACCGCAACAAAATGATGAATTTAAAGCCATTATTGGTAAAAATCCAGACGGCAGTTTTATTTATGGCCCAAGTATGCTAGAACTCACCGAAACAGGAGATGTGAGCCATCAAATTCATTGGTTCCCTGAGCCGATTTCTGAAGGCTATCGCTACAAAGACTATGTGAAACAAGAATATTATATTACCGAATGGGTCGTGCCAGCAGGGCAATATTTCGTGATGGGCGATAACCGTAATATGAGTGAAGATAGTCGTTTTTGGGGCTTTGTGCCAGAGAAAAATATTGTGGGTAAAGCCACTTATATTTGGTTGAGCTTAGATAAAAAACCGAATGAATGGCCGACCGGCATTCGTACTGAACGTTTATTTACGAAAATTAAATAATGAATGATTTAACCCGATTACAAAGCAAGATTGGCTATCAATTTACCGATCTTGCGTTGTTAAAACAAGCCTTAACGCACCGTAGTGCGGCAAAGGTGCATAATGAACGCCTTGAATTTTTGGGCGATGGGATTTTGAATTTAACCATTGCACAAGCCCTTTATCAGCAGTTCCCAAAATGTAATGAGGGCGAACTCAGCCGTATGCGAGCCACCTTAGTGCGAGAACCCACATTGGCCGAGTTAGCCCGCCAGTTTGAGTTGGGGGATTATTTAGTGTTAGGTTCAGGCGAGCTAAAAAGTGGTGGATTTCGTCGAGCCTCTATTTTGGCTGACTGCGTGGAGGCCATTATCGGTGCCATGTCCTTAGACAGTGATTTAGCTCATGCCATGTCGATCATTTGCCAATGGTATCAGCCACTTTTAGCCACCATTAAACCAGGCGAAAATCAGAAAGATCCGAAAACACGCTTACAAGAATATTTGCAAGGCAAAGGATTAAGCCTACCAAGCTACCAAATTATCAAAACCACAGGCGAGGCCCATTGTCAAACTTTCACCGTAGAATGCCATGCGGAAAATTTTGACCACACTTTTATTGGGGTGGCTAATAGTCGCCGCAAAGCGGAACAAGCCGCTGCCGAACAAATTTTAAAAGAACTGGATATAAAATAATGACAGAAGAACAGTTACCCACTGACCTAAACAACGAACAACCTACCGGCACCTATTGTGGCTTTATCGCCATTGTGGGTCGCCCGAATGTGGGAAAATCTACCTTATTAAACAAAATATTAGGGCAAAAAGTTTCGATTACTTCACGCAAAGCCCAAACCACTCGCCACCGTATTGTGGGCATTGATACTGACGGTGCCTATCAAGCGGTTTATGTGGATACGCCCGGATTGCATATTGAAGAAAAACGAGCCATTAACCGCTTAATGAACCGTGCAGCCAGCAGTGCTATTGGTGATGTGGATTTAATTATTTTTGTGGTGGACGGTACCCATTGGAATGAAGATGATGACATGGTGTTAAACAAATTACGCCAAGTCAAAACGCCAGTGGTGTTAGCCATTAACAAAATTGATAACGTCAAAAATAAAGATGAATTATTGCCATTCATCACCGAATTAAGCGGAAAATTTAATTTCAAAGACATTGTGCCGATTTCCGCTCAACGTGGAAATAACGTACATAATTTGAAAAAAATCGTGCGTAATGCGTTGAAAAAGGGCGACCATCATTTCCCCGAAGATTACGTGACTGACCGCTCACAACGTTTTATGGCCTCCGAAATTATCCGTGAAAAACTCATGCGTTTTATGGGCGAAGAATTGCCATATTCGGTGACCGTTGAAATTGAGCAATTTAAACTCAACGAACGGGGTACCTACGAAATCAACGGCTTGATTTTGGTGGAACGTGACGGCCAGAAGAAAATGGTGATTGGTCAAGGCGGACAAAAAATCAAAGTGATCGGCACCGAGGCTCGTCAAGATATGGAACGCTTATTTGATAACAAAGTACATTTAGAGCTTTGGGTTAAGGTCAAATCTGGTTGGGCAGATGATGAACGTGCCTTGCGTAGTTTGGGGTATATGGAAGAATACTAACGCTGATTACGCATCATCAATTACTGCAAATCCCTTTTGGCACAGTCAAAAGGGATTTTTGCTTTTGGCTAAAATAACGCTAAAAATCACCGCACTATTCCGGCATTTGCCGATAGGCTTTGTGCATTGCCATAATCACTTCACGCACGGCTTTTTTCTGTTCTTGGGGGAGATTGAGAAAAAGGCGAAATAAATAATCTTCATCATAGTTTGAGATAGCTTGGCTTGAGTTGGCTTTATTTTCTTTCTTTTTCTTTGCTTTTTGAGCTTGATAAGCTCTTTCTGTTGAAACTAAATCCGTTAATTCCACGTCTAGCCATTCCGCAAGCGTACAAAGTTTATTGCTATGCGGAATAGACTTGCCTTTGAGCCATTTTCCCACGGCTTGTTGGGTTAAAGGATCACCGTAGTAACGTAAATTAAATTCACGTTCCAAGACAGATGGTTTTGGTTCATAACCTCTTTTTAGTAAAAGTGCGGTTAATTTTTGGGTAAATTCTTCATTCTCATTCATAGAAGTCACTTTACGAACGATCTTAAAACAAAATGAAACTTGATCAAAAGTTGTGAAACTATTAATATAGTTTCATAATAAGTTTCATTGGTTGCCCTAAAAGTTACATTTGCAATGACCCAACAAATCAAATCTAAAAAACGTGTCGCCGATCACGGTGAAGTGTTTACCCGCCCTGAAGAAGTCAATGCCATGATTGATATGGTGGAGCGTCAACTTTCGGCGGTGGTGGACGAAATGCCGATTAAAGCCACATTTTTAGAGCCGGCCTGTGGTGATGGAAATTTTTTAATTGAGATTTTAAAACGCAAGCTCAACACGGTAGCGAAAAATTATCAAAAATCCCCACGGGAATATGAATTCTATCTCATTCTAGCGATCAGCTCATTATATGGCATAGAGCTGTTGCAAGATAACGTGTTGAAATGCCGTCAGCGGTTATTGGATTTTGTCAAAAACGAATATCAATACTTATTCGGTTTGCCGATGACGGTGGAATTAGAAAATGTGGCGAAATTTATTTTAGAGCGAAATATTTTACACGGTGATGCGTTAAAAATGTGTTATGCCGATGAACATAATCAACCGTTGGAAAATCAGTTTTTGCATTTTTCGCAATGGTCAGCCATGGAATTTCCACGCAAATTTTGCTTAAAACGGGAAGAGTATCAATACACGGATGTCATTCAAATTATTTCCCGCGGGAGTAAAAGAGAATTTAGTCACTACACAACCCTGCCAAAATATAACTCAATTTATTTTATGGAGATTCAAAATGCAACGCCTGAATCTGAATTATAACCCTGATGTGCTTTCTTGTTTGGCGAATTTGTCCAATGATGAAGTGTTTACTTCGCCCGATCTTGCCAACAAAATGCTCGATTTATTGCCGCAAGACGTTTTCAGCGATAAAACCAAAAGGTTTTTAGATCCTGCTTGTAAAACAGGGGTGTTTTTGCGTGAAATAACAAAACGCTTGATCAAAGGGTTGGAACAAGAAATCCCTGATTTACAACAGCGAATTAACCATATTCTTACCCAACAAGTGTTTGGTATTGCGATCACCGAACTCACCGCTTATTTAACTCGCCGTAGTGTTTATTGTGCCAGAAATGCGAACAGCCAAAAATCCATTTGCACGGAATTTGCAAGTCATCAAGGCAATATTTTTTATCAGCCGATTCAACATGTGTGGAAAGATGGCAAATGTGAATTATGTGGTGCCAGTGAAACGGTGTATCAGCGTGAAGAAAGCAAAGAAAGTCACGCTTATGGGTTTATTCATTTAACGATTGACGAGATTTTTGGAAAAAATATGAATTTTGATGTGATTATTGGCAATCCACCGTATCAGTTGAGTGATGGTGGAGCTCAAGCCAGTGCAATGCCAATTTATAATTTATTTGTTGAACAAGCGAAAAAACTTAATCCGCATTATTTAGTGATGATTATTCCAGCCCGTTGGTATGCTGGCGGTAAAGGATTGGATAATTTTCGTGATGAAATGTTAAAAGATTATCGTATTAGTGAATTACACGATTTCCCTAATTCATCAGATTGTTTTACGGGCGTGGAGATTAAAGGCGGTGTTTGTTATTTTCTTTGGAATAACAAGAAAAGCAATAATGATTGCCATATTTATACTTATGATAATGGCAAGGTGATTTCTTATATGGAAAGACCGTTAAAAGAAAATGGATTGGATATTTTTATTCGGCATAATAAAGCTGTTGATATTCTTAAAAAAGTAAGAAGATTTGATGAAATAAGTTTTAATACGATTATTAGTTCTGCAAAACCATTTGGATTAAGAACCTTTATTAAAGGAAGAAACGAACCTTATAAAGAGCAATTTAATAATGTCACGCTATTCCAAAATAAAGGCATAGGCTATATCAAGCGAGAAGAAATACCAATTAATCGCCAATGGATCGATCAACATAAAGTAATTGCCCCTTATGCTGTTGGTACAGGCGATGGAAAAACAGACTGGGTAAAACCCATTTATGCAGGGTTAAATACGGCTTGCACGGAAACCTATTTAGTTTTCGGACCTTTTGAAAATAAGGAAATTTGCGAAAATGTAATGAGTTATATTAATACGAGATTTTTGCATTTTATGCTGACCTTAAAAAAGAACACTCAACATACCACTAAAAAAGCCTATGAATTAGTGCCAATGCAAGACTTCACCAAACCTTGGACAGATGCCGAACTTTACCAAAAATATCAATTAACCCAAGACGAAATCGCCTATATTGAATCAATGATCCGCCCAATGGATAAAGGGGAATAAGTATGCGTAGTCAATATTTTGAGTCAAAACAGCCCCGAATTTATGCCTATTCTGATAGCCGTTTTCAAGGCTGTTTAAAAATCGGTTACACTGAACGAGATGTCAATGTGCGAGTTGCAGAGCAATATCCCGTCAAAACCCCAGAACAAAGTTATCGCATTGAATATCAGGCAGAATCAATGCGGGAAGATGGCAGTTTATTTAAAGATTTTGATGTACATCAGTATCTTATCAAAAAGGGGATTGAACGAATTAATGGCGAATGGTTTAAATGTGACGTAGAGGATGTGAAAAGTGCGGTGCTTGCCATTCGTAAACGGATTGAAAATCAGGAAAACCGCACGCTAGATTTTGCCATGCGACCGGAACAAAAAAGTGCGGTGGAAAAAACGGTAAATTATTTTCAGCAATGGAAAAAGGATCCCGAAGTCAGCAAAAAAGCACCGCACTTTTTATGGAACGCCAAAATGCGATTTGGTAAAACCTTTGCCACCTATCAACTGGCAAAACAAATGGGTTGGAAACGGATTTTAATTCTCACCTTTAAACCCGCCGTCAAAACGGCGTGGCAAGAGGATTTAGAAAGCCATATTGATTTTCAAGGCTGGAAATTTGTGACCAACGAAGAACAATATCAACAGCATTTCGCCGATCATCATGCGATTTGTTGTTTTGGTTCCTTTCAAGATTATTTAGGCAAAAATAATGCGGGCGGCATTAAATTAAAAAATGAATGGGTACACGCCATTAATTGGGATTGCATTGTGTTTGATGAATATCATTTTGGGGCGTGGCGAGATAAATCCAAAGAATTATTTGAGCAAGAACAACTAGAACAACAAGATATGGAATTGGATATGCCCGATTTCTTTGATGAAGACATCATTCCCATCACCACCGATCATTATTTATATTTATCTGGTACGCCATTTCGAGCATTAAATTCAGGTGAATTTATTGAAGAACAAATTTTCAACTGGACTTATTCTGATGAACAAAAAGCGAAAATGGAATGGCTTGGCGAAAATAATCCCTATTTAAGTTTGCCACGCATGATCATGCTGACTTATCAACTGCCACCGCATATTCAAGAAATTGCTTTGAAAGGGGAATTTAATGAATTTGATTTAAACGAATTTTTTAAAGCCACAGGCAAAGAAAAAGAGGCGAAATTTAAATATGAAAATTATGTGCAACAATGGCTAGATTTAATTCGGGGACAATTAAAAATCACCACGGAAGACGAGTTAAAGCTAGGGGCAGAAAAACCGCCGTTACCTTTTGCTGATGTGGATTTATTACGCAATTTAAATCATACTTTTTGGTTTCTGCCTGATGTGAGTAGTTGCTATGCCATGGCAAATTTATTGGCTCAACCCCATAATCGGTTTTATCAGGATTACCAAGTGATTGTCACCGCTGGCAAAAAAGCGGGCGTTGGGGCGAATGCCTTAAAACCGGTACGCAAAGCAATGAAAAAAGGCTTAGAAAGCAAAACCATCACGCTGTCTTGTGGCAAACTGACCACAGGTGTTTCGGTGCCAGAATGGACGGGGATTTTTATGTTGCGTAACTTAGTTCGCCCTGAAACCTATTTTCAAGCCGCATTTCGTGTGCAAACCCCGTGGGTGGCTAAAGCACATGGGACAGATGAAAGCGTGATTATCAAACAAAATTGCTATATTTTTGATTTTGCCCCTGATCGTGCGTTGCGGCAAATTTCCGAATATTGCAATGAACTCAACACCGAAGAACGCAATCCTGAAAAGAAAATTGCCGAATTTGTGCAATTCCTGCCGATTCTTGCCTATGACGGTTCATCAATGCGTGAGTTGGACGCAGCCAGTGTGTTGGATATGGCAATGAGTGGCACAACCGCAACGTTGCTAGCACGTCGTTGGGAAAGTGCTGTGTTGGTGAATGTGAATAATGAAACCTTAAAACGCTTGCAAGCTCACCCACAAGCCATGCAAGCCCTTGCTAACATTGAGGGTTTCCGTTCATTAAATCAGGATATTGAAACCATTATTAATAAATCGACGGCGGTCAAAAATGGCAAACAAAAAGCCAATGATGGCAGTTTAACGCCGAAAGAAAAAGATGAATTAAAAGAAAATGAGAAAAAAGAACGCACTTTACGGAAACAATTACAGGAAAAATTAATTAAATTTGCCGCACGGATTCCTGTATTTATGTATTTAACCGAGGATCGGGAATATGCGTTGAAAGATGTGATTGAAGAAGTGGAACCCGAATTATTTTATAAAGTCACCGGCTTAACGCAAAATGATTTTAGCTTATTGGTGGGGTTAAATTTGTTTAACGAGGGCAAAATGAATGGGGCAGTATTGAGTTTTAAACGCTATGAAGATAGCAGTTTAGGCTATTCTGGTTTAACCAAATATGATGATCTAGAACGTGTGGGGCTTTGGAGTACGACCATGAGTCGGGCGGAATATAATCAATAAAAGAGGATACAAAGTGATTAGTTGATGTTGATATTATGGTAATAATTGATAATTATAATCAATTATAGTATATTTATGTTTCCTGATACTTTTATCTTAATTACGGAAAATAATCTGAAAATCAATAGGAAACCTATTATGACACAAGAACAACAAACCTTTTCTGAACGTTTAAAAGCCGCTAACCGTACCACACATGATAGTGTAGATAATCTTGTGATGTCGGTGGAACCGTTTAAGAATAATGAGAACTATGCGAAATTTTTACAATTACAATCCGTGTTCCACAAGATTGTAGATGATATTTACAAAGATCCTGAACTCAATAAGAAAATCCCAGAATTAGAATATATGGCACGCTATGATAGAGTGTTGAAAGATCTTGCTGTGTTAAATAGTCAACCTTATGAATTTAAAGGTAATTTACCTCATCCGCAAGGTAATGCCGCCATTGGTTGGTTATATTGTGCTGAGGGTTCCAATCTTGGGGCGGCGTTTTTATATAAAGCTGCCGAAAAAAGATTAAGTTTTGATGCCGAAAATGGGGCAAGCCATTTAGCCGGTCATCCTGATGGGCGAGGTAAACATTGGCGTGAATTTAAAGTGTATTTGGATAATTTAGGCCTAGACGTCCAAGCAGAAGATGAGGCCATTCAAGGTGCAAAAGACGCCTTTGCATTCTACAAGGTGATTGTCCGTCAGATTTTCGGTTTACCTGAAAATTATGAGGCACCGAATCAAGGGCCGTTTCATCCTTAATTAAACCCATAAGAAAGGGCAAGTACATAAAAATGTCTTGCCCTTTTTGTGTATCATTTATCAATTAATGATAAAAATTCGCACACATCACTTGTGCCACCGTACCAAGGGTTGATCCATCACGTGGTTTAACTTGATGTTCTCGATATTTTTTCGGCGTGAACACCGTTCCCTCACCCCAGAAATCGGAATATAAATGCGAGCCAGTGTGTTTCATGGTATTGGTTTGACAATCTAACACTTTGTGTTGGCGTACTGATTTGGTCATCAGATTTTTATCTTCAAAAATGCGATGGCCAATGTGTAAATTAATCACCGTGTCGAAATTAATCAGATTATTTTTGCTACTGTCCACCCAAATGGAAGAGGTATCCACATAATATTGCGAATTTTGTGACAAGCGAATAAAACCGACTTCGGTTTTTTGTGGGGTATCTAGTTGTTCACCGTTAATTAACGCTTGCCGTTCTTCGGAATTGCTACAAGCACTGATGATAAATGCAGTGAGTAATAAAATAACTTTTTTCATATAATCTCCTTAGTGCTAGGTAGTAAGAAATGCAATTCTACTTTTCAGTCTATTATGGCACATTTCCCGTAAATGTGACGTTTTTTATTTATTTTCATTGTAGGATAAATCTACATAAATGAAAAGTGCGGTAGAAAATTCGTCGATTTTTCACCGCACTCTAAGCCGAGAGAACAGGCATTTAGCGTTTTAACATCCCCCCTAAACCGCCAAGACCACCCAGTCCTCCCATGCCACCGCCCATTAAGCCTTTCATGCCTTTCATCATTTTTGACATACCACCACTACGCATTTTTTTCATCATGCGTTGCATATCGTCAAATTGTTTGAGTAATTTATTGACATCTTGCACTTGCGTGCCTGAACCTAAGGCAATACGGCGACGGCGTGAGCCTTTGATAATGTCGGGGTTAGCTCGTTCTTTTAAGGTCATGGAATTGATGATCGCTTCCATTTTGATAAACATTCTATCATCTACTTGATTTTTAACATGATCAGGCAAGTTTTTGGCCCCAGGGAGTTTGTCTAACATCGACATCATACCACCCATTTTTTTCATTTCGATCAGTTGTTCACGGAAATCTTCAAGGGTAAATTGATCGCCCTTTTTGAATTTCTTCGCCATTTTTTCGGCTTTTTCTTGGTCAACGGAACGTTGTAAATCTTCGATTAAAGAAAGGACATCACCCATCCCTAAAATGCGTGACGCTACACGTTCTGGATGGAAAGGTTCTAACGCCTCGGTTTTTTCGCCTACCCCTAAGAATTTAATCGGTTTACCGGTAATTTGGCGAATAGATAAAGCGGCACCACCACGAGCATCACCATCTACTTTGGTTAAGATCACCCCTGTGAGTGGCAAGGCCTCATTAAAGGCTTTGGCGGTATTGGCTGCATCTTGACCTGTCATGGCATCCACGGTGAACAGGGTTTCAATCGGTTCAAGTGCGGTGTGAATTTGCTTAATTTCTTCCATCATCTCGCTATCAACGTGCAAGCGACCTGCTGTATCCACGATTAACACATCATAGAATTTTAATTTCGCATCAGCTTTGGCTGTTTTGGCAATTTCGACTGGATTTTGTTTGACATCAGAGGGGAAGAAATCGACACCCACCGATTGAGCTAAGGTTTCAAGCTGTTTAATCGCCGCAGGACGATATACGTCAGCCGACACCACTAATACTTTTTTCTTATGCCGTTCTTTTAAAAATTTCGCCAATTTACCAACGGAAGTGGTTTTACCCGCCCCTTGTAAGCCCGCCATTAAAATGACCGCTGGCGGTTGGGTGGCAAGATTTAATTCTTCGTTGGCTTGCCCCATGGCACTTTCCAATTCGCTTTGTACGATTTTTAGAAATTCTTGCCCTGGCGTCAGGCTTTTATTGACTTCTTCGCCGATAGCACGCTCTTTCACTTTATTGATAAATTCACGCACCACAGGCAAAGCAACGTCCGCCTCGAGTAATGCCATGCGGACTTCACGTAAGGTATCTTTAATATTGTCTTCGGTTAAACGCCCTTTACCCGTAATATTACGTAGGGTTTTCGACAGGCGGTCGGATAAATTTTCAAACATATTTTGTTCTCGTCTTCACAAAAAATTTACCCGATTATACCTGAATTTCCTTGTTTTCACTAGCAAAGGCAGTCTCTAATTGATATTTCAATTTAGCACGGTTAAAATGAATCATTATTTTGCACAAACAAAGGACGAAATAAATTGACAACACCGCCGTATGCTATTTTTGCCATGCTGTTTTACAGTTTCAATATCTTGCTGATTATGCCGATGTTGCTGAAAATTGATGGGCAAACCAAACCGAAAAGAACGCTGTTTTTATGCACCGCCTTTTTAGCGGTGATTTGTCATTATTTAAGTTTTTCTGAGCTATTTACACACTTGACGTTAGGTGCCGATATTTCTTTACTTGAAGTCAGTTCCTTAATGAGTTTCTTTATTGCCTTGTTAAGCACGGTCCCCATGCTCTGGAATGTACGAACCTTGGCTTTTGTATCACCGATTGTGTATGCTTTTGCTTTGATTAATTTGTTAATGACGGAATTTATCCCGAGCCAAATTGTGCATTTACAGGTTAATTTATTGCTCCATATTCTGATTTCCATGTTAGCTTATGCCGTCTGTTTTATCGCTATGTTGTACAGCATGCAAATTGCGTGGTTGGATCGTCATTTAAAACGTAAAAAAGCCTTGCCGTCATCTGATTTACCGCCGTTAATGTTGGTAGAACGCCATTTTTTCCGAGTGATGTTAAGTGGTGAAATTTTATTAACTATTATCTTATGCACTGGCACCTATCATTTATTGCATGCCTTGCAGTTAAGCAATATTCATAAAGCCGTATTTTCGCTATTTGCTTGGATTGCTTTTGGTATCCCATTGGTTGGGCATTGGAAATGGCATTGGCGTGGAAAAAGAATGATCATTTTTACGATCTCAGGTATGATATTGCTGACGATTGCTTATTTTGGCAGCAAATTTTTCCCAGCGTAAGTGGGAAAATTGGAAGTGCGGTATAAAAAACGAGATTTTTCACCGCACTTATTTGATGAACGAACACAAGGAACAACCTTTGGACAGTATTCCCCTTAGTACCTTATTTATTATTCTTTTCATTTTATTAATCCTTTCAGGGTATTTTTCCAGTTCGGAAACAGGCTTGTTATCCGCCAACCGTTACCGCATGCGTTATTTAGCGGAAAAAGGTCATAAAGGTGCCAAAAAAGCGGAAAATTTGCTGAAAAAAACCGATAAACTCCTTAGCTTGATTTTAATTTGTAATAATCTTGTCAATATTTCCGCCTCCGCCT
Organism: Lonepinella sp. BR2357; assembly: GCF_051851525.1. NCBI lineage: Bacteria > Pseudomonadati > Pseudomonadota > Gammaproteobacteria > Pasteurellales > Pasteurellaceae > Lonepinella > Lonepinella sp. BR2357. The sequence continues at coordinate 29,919 of NZ_JBPDVG010000019.1, forward strand.
TAGCTACCATTATTGGTATGCGTCTATATGGTGATGCAGGGGTGGCGATTGCCACGGGAGCGTTGACTTTTGTGATGTTGGTGTTTGCGGAAATCTATCCAAAAACCGTGGCAGCCCTTTATCCGGAAAAAGTCGCCTTTTTATCCAGTCATTTGCTTTCACCATTAATGAAATTATTTACGCCGTTAGTGTTTTTGATGAATCTGATTATTAAAGCCTTAATTAAGATCACCGGCTTGAAAACAGAGGTCAAAGGCAATCATATTAATGCGGAAGAATTGCGTTCTATTGTGAATGAAAGTGGCAAATTTATTCCCTCTGCCCACCAAGAAATGTTGTTGTCAATTCTCGATTTAGAAGAAGTCTCGGTGGACGATATTATGGTGCCACGCAATGATATTGCAGGGATTGATATTGATGATGATTGGAAGTCCATTATGCGTCAGTTAAATCATGCCGCACATAGCCGAGTGGTGTTATATAAAGGCAATATGGATGAAAATGTGCTGGGCATTTTGCGAGTGCGAGAGGCCTACCGCTTGATGTTAGATAAAAACGAATTCACCAAAGAAACCCTAATTCGTGCTGTGGATGAGATTTATTTTATCCCCGAGGGCACTGCACTGACCGCCCAATTATTGAATTTCCGTAATAACAAGGAACGTGTTGGTTTAGTGGTGGATGAATATGGGGATATTAAAGGTTTAGTCACCCTTGAAGATATTTTAGAAGAAATTGTCGGTGAATTTACCACCTCAACCGCCCCCTCTATTGAAGAAGAAGTCACCGCTCAATCGGACGGTTCCATTTTAATTGAGGGATCTACCAATATTCGAGATTTAAATAAATTATTCGATTGGAATTTAGACACCGAGGAGGCTCGCACGTTTAACGGCTTGATTTTGGAACATTTGGAAGATATTCCCGACGAGGGGGCAGAATTTGAATTAAATGGCTTGAAAGTCACTGTGTTAGAAGTGGCGGATAATATGGTGAAACAGGCGAGGGTTGAAAAACTGACTTAATGCCTATGTAAAAGAGAAAATGAAAGCGATGAGGATATACTTGTCGCTTTTTTATTTAAAGAAATAAAGTTGAGCAATCATATGTTTGGTTTAAGGGATAAAATGGAGGCGTGTCCCGGAGTCGAACCGAGCTACATGGATTTGCAATCCAGTGCATAACCGCTTTGCTAACACGCCATAGAAGTGATTTTAGATATAAAAAAACACCTTGCGGTGCTATTTTTTAACCTAGTGTTTAAAATGGTGCCCGAGGCCAGACTTGAACTGGCACGCCCCGAAAGGCGAGGGATTTTAAATCCCTTGCGTCTACCGATTCCGCCACT
>NZ_JBPDVG010000020.1:0-12236 GCF_051851525.1 Lonepinella sp. BR2357
TAAACGTTCTGAAGATCTTTCTGGCCAGCAAATTCAACAGTTGAGAGAGAAGAAAGAGCAAATTTATCAAACCTATCCTTGTAATGTTGCCGAAAGTGCCTTAAAAAAATTGGGGCTAGAAGTGGATTATGTGAATAAATTAAATTAATCGCCATTGAGAAAACAGGATTCAATTATGTTAAAAAAACTATCAACTTTAAAACACCACCGTGTTCAAACATCACTTATGCTTTCCCTGATGATCAGTGCCGGCTTAACCGCTTGCGGTGGCGGTGAAGAACAAACTGTCAATTTTGGGTTGCCACAAACGGTGGAATCTACGGATTATTATTTGCAATATCCTGATGAACGCAGTTTAACGCTTAGATTGTGTGACGTTATGATCGACAAGGCAAAAAAACCAAGAGGGGGAAGCCTGAATGGCTTTACAATACAAAAACTAGGCGGGGCGAAAACGCCAGAAGAGGCAGGAGAAAAGTTAGTCCAGCAATTTAAACAACAGTTTGTCAAATTTGATCAAAATTGTGTGAATGCGGCGAATGCTCAACTCACTTTTTTGAAAGAGCCGACTAAATATGAGGGGGATTGTGGTTCGGAATTGGGTAGTCTTGCGTATAATAACCAGAGTGAGGAACTGAAATGGTTTTTGGATGGTTCGCAAATACAGAAATTTTTTACTGACCATCCAAGAAGTGAAGTGGCATATGATTTGCTAGATCAATGTAAAGACATAAAAAAACCAAAGGAAATTTCTCAATCAACTCAAACGATTATCAACGATCTTAAAAAACGTGCAGAGGAATACGACAAATTGCCGTGGCAACAAGCAGTGAGAGAATTAGTGCCTAATGAGAAAGTCCATCGTTTTTTTAGTCTTGATGGGAAAACGACATTTGATGATTATTTGAGTGGCAAAGAGCATATTTCTGAAAAAAAATGAAATGGATAAGGCACTTTATCTTAAATATGCCCAAATAGGCATTGCCGAATTACGAAAACTTTCTTTTGAAGAGTTAGCCAACACCGAAAAAGATTGTGCCACGGATAAACGGGAATATTCCGTTTGTTGGTTGCGTAATGAAGTGTTGAAAGAAAAAGAACAGCAAATGGTGCAAGAGTTTGTGAATCAACCTGATAAGCTGAAACAAACCTACAATGAACAATGTGCAGGCAAATTGTTGGCGTTTGTGGCAGAACAGGGCGTGACAGATTTTAATCAGGTAGAACAGGAAAAAGTCAACCTGATTAAAGCCAAAGAAAGCGAAATTTTTGAGGCACATCCTTGTTCGGTTGTGGAACAAGCCTTTGATAAGTTGGGTGTTCGTGTGAATCATTACCAAAAATTAGATTAGGAGAAAAAATGGAAAAATTCACGCAATTTAAACAATGGCTAGAGAAGTTTATGCAATCGGAAACGTTCCAAAAGCTGTTGGAAAAACTGAAAGGCATTTTCACGCCCGTGGTTACTCAAGTGAAACAATCGGCGGAAACCAATAATTTGTTACGCAAATTGGTCAACCTTGTCAGTCAGCATAAAATTATCACCGCCGTGGTTGCCGCCACGGTGGTGGTTGCCTCGAGTTTTGTCGGCACATCTAGCTCTAAAATAGAGTATCCAGTGGAATGTCAAGGTCTTAAATTGTATTACACAGATATGAATAATTTCACTGCTTTGCGAAGATTGATATATGATGAGGATCCAAGTCTTCTTTTATCGAAATATGGTCGTATTATAGATCCCACCAAACATTATAGCGTAGAGTATACTAGTGAAAATTTGGTTAAACTTTATCAAGCACATTATGAAAAACTTGCACAAAGCTCACCAGCTTCTCTCAACATATTTGTCGAAAATATTAAACAGGATTGTAAAGATCGGCGGGAAAATAGAGTTTAGTAATTGAACAAAGGGCGTATCAGTAAAAAATACGCCCTTGTTTTTTGGTTCTCGCCTTGAGATTCGCAGTGAAATGGCAGATAATGAATGCAGTTATTTCAGACAGGAAAGTGAACCATGGGAAATATAATTATCACCGTAGATGGTCCGAGCGGTGCAGGCAAAGGCACGCTTTGTTATGCCCTAGCGGAAAAATTGGGCTTTGCGTTGTTGGATAGTGGGGCGATTTATCGTGTCACAGCATTGGCAGCACTGAAAAGTGCGGTGCAATTAGATGATGAATTGGCATTAGCTGAATTGGCTCGTCATTTGAGAGTGCAGTTTTTACCTGAAAAGGGTGAAGTGAGTATTTTGTTGAATGATGAAAATGTCAGTGGTCAGATTAGAACGCAGGAAGTCGCTGAGGCTGCCTCTAAAGTGGCAATTTTTCCGCAAGTTCGCACCGCACTTTTGCAGTTGCAACAAGACTTTGCTCAACAAGGGAAAGGCTTGATCGCCGATGGACGAGATATGGGGACGGTGGTGTTCCCTGATGCCCAAGTGAAGCTATTTTTAGATGCTAGTGCAGAAGAAAGAGCAAAAAGACGATTTAAACAGTTGCAAAATAAAGGAATTAATGGTAACTTTGCACAGATTTTAGCCGAGATTCAAGATCGGGACTTTCGAGATAGAAATCGAGCGGTTGCTCCACTGAAACCAGCGGATGATGCCTTGTTGTTAGACAGTACGGAATTGTCCATTGATGAAGTGATTCAGCAAGCTCTAGATTATATTGCACTGAAAGTGAAAAGCTAATTTCAAATATTTTTTCGGTTTATTCAAGGACGGATAGACTATTATTATCAACCCCACTTATTATGGATTAAAAAGTGGATGTTATTAACTTATTAAAGAAGATTAATTATGTCAGAATCTTTCGCTCAACTCTTTGAAGAATCATTAAATAACCTTGAAACTCGTTTAGGCTCTATCGTTAGCGGTACAGTTGTTGCTATCGAAAAAGGCTTTGTTTACGTGGATGCAGGTTTAAAATCTGAAGCTCGTATTCCAGCTGAAGAGTTCACTAATGCTCAAGGTGAAGTTGAGGTTAAAATTGGCGACGTAGTAAACGTTGCATTAGATGCAGTTGAAGACGGTTACGGTGAAACTAAACTTTCTCGTGAGAAAGCAGTACGTCACGAATCTTGGATCGAATTAGAAAAAGCATTCGAAGCACAAGCCAGCGTGATCGGTTTAGTGAATGGTAAAGTAAAAGGCGGTTTCACGGTTGAATTAAACGGTGTGCGTGCGTTCTTACCAGGTTCATTAGTAGATACTCGTCCAACTCGTGATGCAGATCATTTACTCGGTAAAGAAGTAGAATTCAAAGTGATCAAATTAGATCAAAAACGTAACAACGTGGTGGTTTCACGTCGTGCAGTGATCGAATCTGAAAGCAATCAAGATCGTGATGAAGTATTAGCGAATCTTTCCGAAGGTGCTGAAGTTAAAGGTGTGGTTAAAAACTTAACTGAGTACGGTGCATTCGTTGACTTAGGCGGTGTGGATGGTTTATTACACATCACTGATATGGCTTGGAAACGTGTTAAACACCCAGGCGAAATTGTTAATGTTGGTGATGAAATCACGGTTAAAGTATTAAAATTCGACAAAGATCGTACTCGTGTGTCTTTAGGCTTAAAACAATTAGGTCAAGATCCTTGGGCGGCAATCGCTGAAAATCACCCAGTAAACAGCAAATTAACCGGTAAAGTGACTAACTTAACCGACTACGGTTGTTTCGTGGAAATTTTAGACGGTGTTGAAGGTTTAGTTCACGTTTCAGAAATGGATTGGACGAATAAAAACATTCACCCATCTAAAGTGGTTAGCTTAGGTGATGTAGTTGAAGTGATGGTGTTAGAAATTGATGAAGAACGTCGTCGTATTTCTTTAGGCTTAAAACAATGCAAACCAAACCCGTGGTTACAATTCGCTGATACGCACAACAAAGGCGACAAAGTTGAAGGTAAAATCAAATCTATCACTGATTTCGGTATCTTCATCGGTCTTGAAGGTGGTATCGATGGTTTAGTTCACTTATCTGACATTTCTTGGAATGTACAAGGTGAAGAAGCCGTTCGTCAATACAAAAAAGGTGACGAAGTCGCAGCCGTTGTGTTACAAGTTGATTCAGCCAAAGAACGTATCTCTTTAGGTATCAAACAATTAGAAGAAGATCCGTTCAACAACTTTGTGGCAATCAACAAAAAAGGTGCTGTATTATCAGCAACTGTTGTTGAAGCTGACAGCAAAGGTGCCAAAGTTGAATTAGCCGGTGGCGTTGAAGGCTATATCCGTGCAGCAGACTTAACAAGCGAAGTGGCAGCAGGTGATGTGGTTGAAGCCAAATACACAGGCGTCGATCGTAAATCTCGTATCGTTCACTTGTCTGTGAAAGCGAAAGATCAAGCTGAAGAAGCTGCAGCCGTAGCAAGCGTAAATAGCAAACAAGAAGAAGTGGCTATTCCTAACGCAATGGCAGCCGCATTTGCACAAGCGAAAGGCGAATAATTTATTCGCATAAATAAAACTGGCGTGTTTAGGCACGCCAGTGATTAAAAAATTAAGTATTTTGCACCGCACTTTTTCGTTTCTAAGGGAACAGTAAAACCACGTATGTATTTTAATTTAGAATAATTACGTTGTTTTATTGGCTCAAAAACAAGGAATAAATTATGACAACCAAATCAGAACTTATCGACACATTAATTGAAAAACACCCATCTCTTGCAGTGAAAACCGTTGAAAATTCAGTAAAAGAGATTTTAGAACAGCTTTCGCAAACCTTAGAAAATGGTAATCGTATTGAAGTGCGTGGTTTTGGTAGCTTTTCATTGCATTGCCGTCAACCAAGAGTAGGACGTAATCCAAAAACGGGCGAAAGTGTGAAATTACAAGCAAAATGTGTACCGCACTTTAAAGTAGGTAAAGAATTAAAAGAGCGTGTTGATCAATAATTTGATTGCTCGGCGTAAATATATTAAAACGACACAATTTATGTGTCGTTTTTTGTAGTGATTTTTGGCATAATACAGGTAAATGCGTTTTTAACTCGAGTATTTATATCAGGGGGAAGTATCATGTTTAAATACCTTTTAGGATTGGTGGTCGTGATTGCGGTGATTTTGGTTGCGATTACGGTAGGGGCGAATAACGATCAAGTGATTACCTTTAACTATATTGTGGCTGAAAATGAGTTTAAACTTTCAACTTTAGTAGCGATATTATTTGGTTTAGGTTTAATTCTTGGCTGGTTAATTACGGGAATTTTTTATCTGCGTATTAAAATCAAAAATATGGCTTTATCTCGTCAAATTAAACGCCAAACTCAACAAATTAACGAGTTGACATCAAGTCTGAAAAAGGCTGAATAAGCATGATTGAATTACTTTTCCTGCTCTTGCCGATTGCCGCCGCTTATGGTTGGTATATGGGGCATCGTAGTGCCAAAAAAGATCAGGAAGAAGTGAGTAATAAATTCTCCCGAGACTATGTCACAGGGATGAATTTTTTATTATCCAATCAAACCGAAAAAGCGGTGGATTTGTTTTTAGAAATGCTGCAAAAGCAAGAAACCGAAAACGATATTGAACACCGCTCCCAATTTGAGGCTGAACTCACTTTAGGCAACTTATTTCGCTCTCGTGGTGAAGTGGATCGTGCCTTACGTATTCATCAAGCCTTAGATCGTAGCCCTAATTATTCTTTTGAGCAGAAATTATTAGCGAAACAGCAATTAGCCAAAGATTTTATGTCCGTGGGTTTTTTTGATCGGGCAGAAAATTTGTATATTGTGTTGGTGGATGAACCTGAATTTGCCAGTGGGGCATTGCAACAATTAGCCATTATTTATCAAAAAACCAAAGAATGGAAAAAAGCCATTAACGTGGCGGAAAAATTAGCGAAAATTGAGCCTAAAACGGATAATATTGAATTGGCACAATTTTATTGTGAGTATGCGAATTTATTACCGGCAGACAGCAAAGAAAATCCGAAAGGTTTACTCGAGCAAGCCTTAGCCGTATCGCCTAATTGTGTGCGTGCGTCCATGATGTTGGGGAAATGGTATATTCAGCAAAACGATTTCAAAAGTGCGGTGAAAATTTTAGAAAATGTGCTGAATCAAAATGCGGATTATGTGGGGGAAGTGTTACCCCAGCTCAAAGATTGCTATCAGCAATTAGGTTTACTGGACAATTTTGAACTCTTTTTAGTGCGAGCGAGCCAACTTAGTGCAAATGCCAGCGTGGATTTAGCTTTAGCGGATGTGATCGAACAAAAAGATAGCCGTGCCACCGCACAAAGCAAAGTCTATCAAAAAATTGGCACCAATCCGAATATGTTTTTATTTCATCGTTTTATTCAATATCAAATTGATGATGCAGAAACAGGGCGTGCTAAAGATAGTCTAGTGTTATTGCATAAAATGGTCGGCGAACATATTAAACAAGGTTTTGATTATCGTTGCACTAACTGTGGCTATCAAAGCCATAAGTTAATGTGGTGTTGCCCATCTTGTCGCCAGTGGGAAAAGGTTAAGCCAATTCGTGGCATTGAATTTCCAAATTAATCAAGCATTCAACTCATCAAGTAAGGAAGTGAATATGGATAGCAAAATTATTGTGGCATTAGATTATGAAAATGAATCCGATGCGTTAAACTTGGTGGATCAAATTGATCCGTCTCTTTGTCGCCTAAAATTAGGTAAAGAAATGTTTACCAGTTTAGGCACCAATTTTCTGAAACAATTACATCAACGTAAGTTTGAGGTGTTTTTAGATTTAAAATATCACGATATTCCAAATACCGTGGCTCGAGCAGTGCGTTCAGCGGCTGACTTAGGTGTGTGGATGGTGGATTTACATGCCAGTGGTGGCTTGCGTATGATGGAAGAGGCCAAAAATATTCTTGAACCTTATGGTAAAGATGCCCCCTTATTAATCGGCGTGACCGTATTAACCAGTATGGAAGATTTGGATCTATTACAAATTGGGATTAACGCCTCGCCGTTAGAACAAGTGATTCGCTTGGCCCATTTAACCCAACGTGCAGGCTTAGACGGTGTCGTTTGTTCACCGCAAGAAGTGGAAATTTTACGCAAAAACTGCGGTGAGCATTTTAAATTAGTCACCCCAGGGATTCGTCCTGTGGGCAGTGAATTTGGTGATCAACGCCGTGTCATGACACCTGCGGCGGCCGTGGGCGCGGGGGCGGATTATTTAGTGATTGGTCGTCCGATTACCCAAGCAGATAAGCCGGCAGATGTATTGCGTGCTATTAATGCGTCGTTGGCAAACTTGTAATGAGTGAGCTAGTTTATTCCACCGAAGTCGGACGGATTAAAGCGGATAAACCTAAAGCTGAACGTCTAAAAGGGGATGGCGTTGTACGTATTCAACGCCAAACCAGTGGCCGTAAAGGGGCGGGCGTTTGTGTGATTACTGGCTTGGATTTATCAGATGATGATCTAAAAAAGATGACAGCTGAACTGAAGAAACGTTGTGGTTGTGGTGGATCCGTGAAAGATGGACATATTGAAATCCAAGGCGATAAACGAGATTTGCTGAAACAACTGTTGGAACACAAAGGCTTTGTGGTGAAACTGGCCGGTGGATAAGTTAAAAAATCTGCAAAAAAATAACCGCACTTTTGATCGGATTTCCCGAACAAAAGTACGGTTTTGTTATACTAGTGACCGTAGCCTAAGAACATGGCGCCGAGTAGGCACAAGACAGCACCCACGAAGAACTCGGGTTTTGGCTGTTGGATTTTCTTACTAAAGAATTTAAACGCACAGAACACATAGCCCACAAAGCAAGCGAGTTTCACCAGTTTCCAAATGGAAAAGCCAAAGCTGATAAAGAAAAAAGCTGCCGTGACCAATAATACGGTATCAGATAAGTGCGGTAGAATTTTGAGCGGTTTTACCGCACGCCAATCTTTGCCAGACAGTTGCATTGCACCACGAATCACTAATAAAAATAAACTTAAATAAGCAAACACAATATGTGTTTTTATAACAATAGGTACCATTTTTCACTCCAAAATAAAAAGGCCATTATAGAGAAAGCATAAAAAACGGTCAAATGTTAATGAGATCTTTAGCCATTTATTGATTAAACCAAATAAAAAGCATAAAGTGCGTTATTTTTTACTGAATTTTATTTAATTTACTGTTATATTAAGACATTCACTGTTAATTGACAGTATTTTATTCTTTTTATGGGGAGCTTTATATGGATAAAAAATTAGTTAAGCCTTTTGATGCCATTGATATTAAAATTCTAGATGAATTACAGCGTAATGGCAAAATCTCCAATATTGATTTATCTAAGAAAGTAGGACTTTCGCCAACACCTTGTTTAGAGCGTGTAAAACGTTTAGAAAAACAAGGCGTTATTATGGGCTATCGTGCTTTGCTCAATCCCGAATTATTAGAGGCCCCTTTGTTAGTGATTGTGGAAATTACGCTTGTGCGTGGCAAGCCTGATGTATTTGAAGAATTTAATGATGCGGTGCAATTATTGGATGATATTCAAGAATGTTATCTGGTCTCGGGCGATTTTGACTATCTGCTTAAAACCAGAGTAGCGGATATGTCCGCTTATCGTAAATTACTTGGCACCACCTTATTACGCCTACCCGGTGTGAATGATACACGTACCTTTGTGGTGATGGAAGAAGTCAAACAAACCAATTTTTTACAATTAAAATAATATGATTAGAAAAATAACAGACGGCTTTTCACCAACCCATTATTTGGTGGAAGTTTTATTTGGATTGACCGCACTTTTCGGCTTTTATTTGATTATTGCATGGTCGAGTTATAGCCCTTTTGATAACGCTTGGTCCGTGGTGAGCTATCAAGATGAGGTGATCAACAAAGCAGGGCGTTTGGGCGCTTGGGTGATTGACCTCTTTTTTGTGCTATTTGGCTATGTGGGGCATTTATTACCTTTCTTACTCTGTATTGCCCCGATTTATTTTATTCGTACTAAACGAGTAGATAGCCTGACTTGGACACGTTTTTCCTTACGTATGTTTGGTTTTGTTCTTTTAATGCTTGGCTTGACGGCATTGTCTGCCATGTTACTCCCGCATACGAGCGACCATTTAGCCGGCGGTGTACTGGGTGGGGTGTTGGCGAAATATATGCTCCCATTATTGGGTAAGTTTGGTTTACTCCTGTTTGGCGTCCTGTTCAGTATTTTAGGGTTCATTTTTTGTTCTGGCGCCTCTTTGATTCGTTTAGTGGTACGTTTTTATAACTGGTTAACGGTGAAAAATGAGGAGCCTGTTGAGGAGATAACCGCAGAAAATGAAGAAGAACTGAACGACATTTCTGTTCAAGCCTCGGCACCTCAAGAGGAAGATAATACTGAAATAGAAACAGTGCAACCGATCCATATTTCGGGTTTAGGTGAAAGCGTGACGGATCCACAACATACGCAAACAGCGTACGAGGACGTCACGGCGGGTTTTGTGGGAGATGATGTATTTAAGCCGATTGAATTTGAAAACCCAACTTTACCTGAAGTGAAAATTGCCCAACCGAATGGTGTAGAAACAACGGAGATCAATGTTGTATTACCCTCCCAAGTGACAAAAGATGACAACATCAATCGACCCGATTTCTTAACGGAAAATGGATTAAATGTGACATTGCCGCAAGAAACGCCGACACCGGTGATACCAGAAGTTAAGCTGACACCAGCGAAACCGTTAATGCCAATTGAAAATGAGGGATTAGACGATCTTTCTGCCGAATTAGCCGAACAGTTTGCTCAACAAGAGGCAGAAAAAGAACGGCAACGTTTAGAGCAGGCTCAACAATTAAGCGTGCATTTAGCGAATCAGCCTGATGATATTTCTATTGAAGTAGAAGAGACAGAAGAAGCTGAAGAAGAAAAAATGCAAAATGGTTTGCGTACGATTCCGATTGATAAATTGGTGGAATTATATGGCGATCATACGCCTAAAGAAAAACCCACTACCGATTTACCTTTGTTAGATTTGTTAGATAAACGGGTGATACAAGCCCAAGATATTTCGGAACAACAAATTTTCGATACCTCAAAACGGATTGAGCAACAATTACAGAATTTTAAAATCAAAGCCACGGTCAAAGATGTGTTAGTCGGGCCAGTGGTCACGCGTTATGAACTGGAATTATTACCGGGTGTCAAAGCCTCCGCCGTCAGTCGAATTGATACGGATTTGGCTCGTGCATTGATGTTTAAAGCCATTCGGGTCACGGAAAGTATTCCGGGTAAACCTTATATTGGTATTGAAACCCCTAACGAAAAACGCCAGATCGTACCATTACGAGATGTGCTAGACAGCGACGAGTTTCGTAATAGCAAAGCCTTATTACCTATGGCATTAGGCAAAGATATTAGCGGCACGCCGATTGTGATTGATTTAGCCAAAACGCCACATTTATTGGTGGCGGGTTCTACGGGGTCAGGAAAATCGGTTGGGATTAACACCATGATTTTAAGTTTGCTTTTCCGTGTGAAACCGGAAGAAGTCAAATTTATTATGATCGATCCAAAAGTGGTAGAATTGTCCATCTATAACGATATTCCGCATTTATTAACCGAAGTCGTGACGGACATGAAAAAAGCCGCTAATGCGTTGCGTTGGTGTGTGGATGAAATGGAACGTCGTTATCAACTGTTGTCACAACTACGAGTGCGAAATATTGAGGGCTTTAATGAACGCCTTGATAGCTACCGTGAACAAGGTATCGGCATTCCCGATCCGCTTTGGAAACCGGGTGATACGTTAGACAGCACAGCCCCATTATTAGAACGAATGAACTATATCGTTGTCATAGTGGATGAATTTGCCGATTTAATGATGCAAGTGGGTAAACAGATCGAAGAATTAATTGCTCGTTTAACCCAAAAAGCCCGTGCCGTGGGGATTCATGTGATTTTGGCCACCCAACGCCCATCAGTGGATGTGATTACGGGATTGATTAAATCCAATATTCCAAGCCGTATTGCCTTTACCGTGGTGCAACGTAATGACTCTCGTACGATTCTCGATCAAAATGGTGCAGAGGCGTTGTTGGGTATGGGAGATATGCTTTATTTGGGGAATGGCACCACGGATTTAGTGCGTGTACATGGCGCCTATATGTCGGATGATGAAGTGTCTCGTGTCGCTGATGACTGGCGAGCCAGAGGTAAACCGAATTATATTTCGTCGATTTTAGAAAGTGCTGAGGATAATGAGGGCGGTGAGGATGACGGATTTGCTACCAGTAGCGAAGAATTGGATCCCTTGTTTGACAAAGCCGTTGAGATCGTGGTGAATACAGGCATGACCTCTACGTCATTTATTCAACGTCGTTTAAAAATTGGTTTTAACCGTGCGGCAAATTTAATGGATCAACTGGAAGAACAAGGTATTGTATCCGAAATGCGTAACGGTAAACGTGAATTATTGGCACGCACGCCGGATTATTAAAAAGGAAAGTAAAATGAAAAAAATATCACAAAAAATCACCGCACTGTTGGCTTTTGCCTTGGCGACGCCTTTTGCATTGGCGGACGCGGCGAGTGAATTACAATCACGTTTGCAAAAAGTGCAAATGTTCAGTGCCGAATTTAATCAAAATGTGAGTTCTGCCAATGGTAAACAAGTGCAACAGGGTTCGGGTAAATTGCAAATTAAACGCCCAAATTTATTCCGTATGGATACCCAAGCACCGCAAGAAAGCCAAATTATTTCTGACGGTAAAACCTTGTGGTTCTACGATCCTTTTGTGGAACAAGTGACCGCTAATTGGGTTACTGAAGCCGTGAATAATACGCCGTTTGTGTTATTAACCAGCAATGATAACAGCCATTGGCAACAATATACGGTGGTGCAAAATGCCGATACTTTTGTGTTAAAACCGAAAGCGAAAAATAGCAATATTAAACAATTTGATGTGCGAATTGATGGAAATGGCATATTGAAAGGATTTAGTACCATTGAAAAAGATGGCCAATCCAATCTTTATATTTTACGCAATATTCGTAATGATAATATTGCTGATACGGTGTTCCAATTCAGCGTACCGAAAGGGGCTGAATTTGATGATCAACGGAATAAAAAGAAAAAATAAGACTTTATACCCTCACCCTAGCCCTCTCCCAAAGGGAGAGGGAACATGTTAGGGTAAATAATAAAATGAAATCATCCCTCATTCTGTCCCCACTCCCAAAGGGAGAGGGAACATGTTAGGGTAAATAATAAAATGAAATCATCCCTCATTCTGTCCCCACTCCCAAAGGGAGAGGGA
>NZ_JBPDVG010000021.1:0-12150 GCF_051851525.1 Lonepinella sp. BR2357
AAAACAAAGAAGAAAAAGAAGAAGAAGAGGCTCAAATCAGATAGAAATGAAAAAACGTTCAGCAAAAAAAGAGCAGGCAGAAAAACAAGCAAAAGAAATTGAAGAAAAACAAAAAGAGATTAAAGAGAAATTAGAAAGATTAAATGAGTTGAATCAAAATCTAAAAATTTTGGAAAATGTGGCAGATGATTTATTAAATAAAGTAGATAGCAACAAAGAAATAATAGATGAAATTTTAAACACCAATGCTTGGATTAACCAAAACAGACAACAAAATTTCCTGAATACAATAAAAGGACAATAAACAAATGAATAATATACAAACAGGATTTCACAATAAAATCAGCAAAATTCAAGACAATATTAACAAAAGTTTTGAAAATCATTCAGAAGAAATTAAAAAAGAAATTTATATGGATGATGAATTATTAAAAGAAAATTTGATAAAAGGTTTAGCAAGTTTTCAAACTGCTTTAGAAGAAAAGTTTGATGAAATTGATAATTTCCCAACTGAGATTCAGCAAAAACAAATTGCTTTTTGGGAAGATTTTTACAAATTAGGCAATGATGAAAACTCAGAGAAAATGAGAAAAGCCATAAAATTAAAAATTATTGAAAATGATGCTTATCAAGCAACTTTTTCAGATTTACCAGACCTACCACTATGGATGTTAAACAAATGAAAATAAAAAAATCATTAAAAATTTTAGGCAAAGTTGCCTACTTTATCTTAAAAATCACAGCCAAAAATTTAATTTATATAGTAAACAATATGAACAAAAATTTTCAGCACAATTTTAACAACCAAAATTTTCAGAATAGAAAATTTTAATAATGGAGAGCCAACATGGACATCTTCAAAAACAATATAGATCATGATTATCTGATTGAAAATATTTTAAAGCCAGTTTTTGAAAACCAAAATGCTTTATCAGATTTCATGCTAATCTTTTCAACAGCCTTTTTAATCATTGGTGCTTTACTGGTTGCTTATAATGTGATCCAAAGTACATATTCAACAGCCAGCCTTGGCAAAATTCAAAATACAGCAGCTCAAATCATAAGAAACTGTTTAGGCATTGCTCTTTTATTTCCTATTGGCGATCTGCATTGGAATGGAGCCCAAAGATTGCTTGAATATGTTGCTGTTCAGGGTGTAAAAATGGCTGATACAGCCTTTGAAAACTTTGACTTGGAAACAACCCTTAACAGAGAAAATGTTAAATTCACTAGTTCTTATGAAAGTGACCTTGTGAAAGTCTTGAAAACAGCCATTTCAGCACATTCATGTGTGCAGACTTCAAAAAAGGTCATTCCCATAAATTCTAATGGCAAGGCTTCAGATTTCACATTTAAACAGGTCAGAAACAATAATAATGAAATAGTGTTTAATTTTGGTGATTTTTCTACAAATTCAGCCATGAATGAAACACTTTGTGGACAAATTGCAATTGCTCATAAATCCAATTTAGAGAAAAAAAGCACAAACAGCACAATTTCAAGCACTACAAATGCTTTAATGGATTTTGCAGATATGGATTTTGTCAACAAGTCAGAAATTGAAGACAGTTTGAAAAAAGCCCATATTCAAGCAACTTTAAAACTTATCACAGAAGATGCAAGCAAAATTTCTAAACTTGCACAAACTGCTAATGTGGATCAAGTTTCAAAGGAAATCGAGAGCAGCATTAAAGCTTACAATAAAACCATAGAAGACACTTTTAACAGTCTTAGCCTATTTAATCAAGATTTAACAAACAAGATGAAAGAAAATGGTATTGCAAGTCTTGGCTCATTCTTTTTCAAGTTAAGCCTTGTTAATTCACACATAAACCAAGCAGTTAATAATAGCCCAGATGTCAAAAATCTTTCAAATATAGTTGATTTAAAGAATAAATCTGATGAAGATTGCTCGATTTTTACCTTTTTAGGCACTTCTTGTAAGACTATGAAAGTGCTTGAAAAAATGAATACAGAAGTCTTTTCAGACCAAGAAAGATTAGCAAGTGTTTTACAGCAAGCCTTTTTGAAATTGGCTACAAGTTCCCAAGACCTTTCAACAAGCACAGCCTCTGCTGTTCAAGTTTCAAGTGATGATGACAAGTTTAAAGCAGCATTAAAACCAATTTATAAGATTGATTTCAGTTTTTTGAAGACTGAAAACAAGAATATTACCGATCCGATCGTTGTTGTTCAGAATTTTGGAGCAAGTATTTTACAGGTTGTTGAATTGCTCCTTGCTGGAACAGCAGTTCTTGCTGTTTTGCCTTTTGTATCTGGACTTGTCCCAATTCTGCTCCCTATCTTGCTAACCTTACTTGTTGCTGGTGCAGTGATTGCATTTTATTACCCTTTAAAATTTTTCCTTGTATGGACAAGTGCAATTTTTGGATGGGTTGTGCAGGTTTGTTTAAGTTTGTTTGGTGTGAATTTTTGGTTGATTACTATGCTAAGCCCACACTTTCAGGATCATTCTTTCATAGGAAAAAGTGGCAAAGGGTTACTGATGATCCTAGCACTTGCCACAAAACCAATTTTATTGGTTGGGGGATTTATAGCCAGCATAACCATCCTTTCACCAATTTTAGGCTTTTTTAATTACTTTTTTGGGTTTGCAGTTGAAAGCATTTACAATGAGGGTTCAAGCCTGCTTTATCCAATTTATTTAATATCAACAACAGTAATTTACATTACAGCAATTTTAAAAATTATGGATTTAATCTTTAATTTGGTTACAGAATTGCCGGATCGTGTGTTTGAATGGATTTCCTCAGGAATTTCAGGAAGTTTAGGCAGCCTCACAAGTTATGCTCATAACTTGGATGAAAACACAGCAGCAAGTAGTAATAAAGCATTATCTTCTACTGTTGCTGTAGGTGCATTAGGAATCAATGCAGCACAAGCATTTTCAAGTAAATTTGCAGGTAAAGCAGCAGAAGATAAAAAGCCAACAGACACAGATAACAAAAGCAATTTGAATGGCATATATACAAATGAAACAAAATTGAATCCCGATCACATAAATCAAGAAATTGATGGTTTGGGCAGTTCAGAAAATCAGAATAATTCAACACCTGATTTTATGAAAAATGTTGAGTTACAAAACAAAAGTAACCAGTCCAGTAACTCAGGTAGAAAAAATAGCAGAAAATCTGAAAATTATTCAAAAAAATCAGAAAATGCAGAGAAAATGCCAAAATTTATGCAAGATTCAGCAAGAGTGATGCATGGCCAACCAACAGCCAATAATGGCCAAAATCCAGCAGCAGATGCAAAAGAAATTGCATTAAAGCAGAATTTTAAGAACTATGCAGATAATCTAGGTTTAAAATTTTCTGATACAGATCAGGAGAGAAAAGAATTTGAGAGATGGAAAAATAATATTAGATCTAACTTGTAGTGGACAGAAATCTGTTGTTAAATTGCACATATTATAGTTGAATCGGGGAAATTTCATGAACACAAAAATTTTTGAGTCATTAAAGAACAATCAAGATGGGGGATACTACATAACCAAGAAAGTTAATTTTTCACCACTTGGTGTTATTTCAGAGAATGCTCTAAAAGACACCTTTGAATTCTCGTTTAATATGACTTTTGGTGAACAAGGAGAACATCGGGGGCATAGAACAGGAGGAATTCATAATAGAAGAAAAGGTGAAATATTTGCTAATACATTTCAAGGCAAGTTGGCTGAGTTTGCTGTTTTTGAACATTTCAGTAGGAAAAATATAGAAGTATCTAAACCTGATTTAGGAGTTTGGGAACTTGGTACATGGGATGATTTTGATTTACTTGTTGGAGATCTAACAGTATCAATAAAGTCTACAAAATCATTTGGAAATCTATTACTTTTAGAAAAAGATGATTGGGATGAAAACGCAAGGTATAAACCAAACAATAAAAGTTATGATTTCACTTTTTTAGTTAGAACGTATCCATTTTGTGAAGAGTTAATGAAAAATAACAGGATTTTGTATTCTGATGTAATCAAAATAGAGCAACTTAGAGAAATTATTTTTGGAGTAGAATGGAAATTTGATATACCAGGATATGTAACTAGAGTTGACTTGATACAGATTATAAAAAATAAACAAATAATTCCTCAGGGATCTATGTTAAATGGAAGCACCAAGATGGATGCGTCAAATTATTATATTCAGGCTGGGGATTTAAGGAAGTTTAAATAATTAAGATATAAGGAAACTATAAATATAGTTTCCTTTATTATTTCTTTATTTTATTGCTTTCATAATATTTTCAGCAATTCTTCTCACAACAGGAACAACAACAGAGTTGCCTGCTTGTTCATAAAGTTTTGCATTACTAATATCTTTAGGAATGTTGAAATCTAGGGGGAATCCTTGCATATTGAAACATTCTCTTGGTGTTAGTTTTCTTATCCCTGTCATGGTTTTTACTAATGGCACGTTGTGGCCACCTGTTCCCATATTGGCAGTTAAAGTTGGACAGAGATTATTTTTGTTTTCTCTGACATATTGTCTTCTCCATTGATACACAGTATCAGAAGAAGTCATATTATCTGTTAATTCATTATAAAATTTACATTTATTAAGTGTGTAATAGTATTTATCATCCTGTTTTTTATCAAAATCAATAAATTTATGAATAGTGTTTGTTAATTCAATTTCTGCAGGAAATGAGAATTTCTCCCAATTTTGTTTATCTAAAAAACAAACAATGTAAATTCTTTCCCTTGTTTGTGGCACATTTCCAAATTTTGCAGCATTAAGTACTTCGTATGAAATATGGTAGCCAAGTTCTGATAATGCTTGATAGATTATTTTGAATGTATTGCCATTATCGTGAGTTTTAAGATTTTTCACATTTTCTAAAAAAATAACAGGGGGCATTTTCTCTTTTATTATTCTTAACAATTCAAAGAACAGTGTTCCTCTTCCTTTTTCGTCATCAAAACCTTGTCTATATCCAGCAACTGAGAATGCTTGGCAAGGAAAGCCAGCTAAAAAAACTTCTGTTTGTGGTACTTCATTGGGTTTAACTTCCTTAATATCTCTATTATCAACTTTGATTTTAAAATTTTCTTCAAAGGTTTTGCAAGATGTTGGGTTTATCTCGTTTGCATAAGTTGTGATAAATCCTGCTTGTTCAAAAGCAAGGTCTACACCACCTACACCGGCAAAAAAAGATGCTAATTTCATTGGTTTTCCGTACATGGTTGTTAAACATAGTCAGATTTTATCATCATCAAACTGAAAAAGCAGCAACATTTTTATTTAAAAAATAGTAAAAACATACTATGGTTGGTTTTGTGCAGTTTTGGGGCAATGTATTATTTAAGCCATAGAAATAAGGGGATATAGATGGACTTTATAAAACTAGGAAGATTTATAAAAAAGTTGAGAGATAAAAATCATCTTACTCAAGCAGAATTAGCAGAAAAAGCCGACATCTCAATAAATTATGTTGGAGATATTGAAAATGCTAGGAAAAGCATAAGCCTAGAAAAGTTATCTGTAATATCTAAAGCATTAGGTTTTAGAGTAGACCATTTACTGAACAGTTTTTATTCAAACAAAGAGGACAATGAAATGACAGTTGAATTTGATTCAATTAAAGATGCATACCATAAATGGAAATCATTAAATGAAATCATTTCTGAAGATATGGATAGCAGAAAGATAAACTTACCAGAGGCAATTTCAGAAAATATTGCTTGTCATGCTTTAGGATTAACAAGAAATATGGATAGTTCAGGAGATGCTACGGATGCATATGGTAATTTAATTGAAATTAAGGCCACATCTAACTTTAATAGTGATTTGAGTTCATTTAGTCCTGATACTCATTTTGATAAGTTACTTTTTGTTAGGCTGAATTTAGATACTGATGAAGCCTATATTTATGATCTTTGTTTAAATGGTCGTGAGTTTGGGAAGTTGCAAGTCAACAAAACTGAAACTGTATATGAACACCAAAGCCAAGGAAGAAGACCTCGATTATCTTTAGTCAGATATATTGAAGAAAAAGGCCTTAAACCAGTGAAGATTGTTAGTCTGAAATAGATTATATTAAATAAGTATTATTTCATACGTATGAAATAATACTTATTACTTTATTTGAATCCAGCCATAGCAAGGGCATCTCGTAGGATTTGACTAACTGTCTTGGGTTCTATTCCTTTTCTTTTATTTGCTAAGGCATGATCTTCGAGTTGCAATAGTAAAGATTTTGGCAAGGTGAAAGAAGTTCTTACAATCTGATCATTTTCTTTTCCATAAGGTTTATCAGCAAGTTTAGCTGCTAATTCTTCTGCTTGTTGTTCAGTTGATTTTTTTATTGATTTTTTGTTTAAAGCCATTTAAAACACCTCTTTCATAAGTGATAGTACTTCATTTTTTGCTAACTCATTGTTCGTTTCTACAACAGATCTACCATCTGACATCACGTCTCTATACACTTTTCTGTAATGTGCAATAGATTTTAATATCTCAAAGTCTTCAAATTCAGATACAAATTCTAAAAATTCATTTCTTTCTTTGTCTCTTAGAATTGGGTTAGTAGTGGCCATGGTTTGATAGCAATAAACCTTTAGGTTAGGGTTTAAATTTCGTATTGCATCAACCTGTATTTGCAATTCTGTTAGAGTATCCAAATCAAGTTGTGAGCATTGATGTGGGGCAATAATCATATCTGCAACAGTTCCTCCTGTGATAAGTTCTTTACTATTTCTACCAGCAACATCAACTAAAACAACATCAAATTTTTCATTTAACAGTTTTAGTGTTTGGGATATGTTATCCCTTTTTTCTATTAGTGTTATTTGTGGTTTAAGTTTGTTTTCTTCTCTTTCTGCATACCAACGAGATGATGATCTTTGAGCATCAGCGTCTACAAGACATACGTCCTTTCCTTGGTTGGCTAATGCAACAGCAATATTTATTGCTGTTGTTGTTTTGGCCGCGCCACCTTTGTTGCACCCTATAATGACTATCATGGAATATCCCCCTATGTAAAAATCAAAAGTATTATTTCATACTTATTAAATAATATCAAATACTTCATAAGTATGAAGTATTACATAATAAGTATGAAATAATACTTATTAAATTTATTCAAGAAAGTGAATTTTTATGCAGGTTGCTTATTGGATGTGGAATTGCTGGATTTTTCAGCACATGCACATAACAGGTGATTATGTTAAATTTTTTCTTAAACAAGATTAGCCTGTTTTTTAGACAGGATTAACTTTTTTGTAAAATGAATAAGTATGCAAATTTTACTTATTCAGTAGTGTTGAAAAATCTGTTGTTAAGTCGATCAAATCAGAATTTAAAGGTTCAATGCTGACATCTTTAACAATTCTGCTGATCTGTTTTTTGCCTTGTGCTTTCAATCTTTCCCTGTATGCCCTTTGCTTGTCTGCTTGATTAGCATATTTTTTAGGTCTTCCAACCTTTTTTGGGATTGGCATATCAGGGAATAAATCCAGATTATTTACATTTTCTTCAATTTTGGCCATTTTTCTCACCTTTAATTTTAAATAATTTAGTAACAAGTTACTTTATTAAGTTTTAATATCATAACACGTTACGAAATTAAAGCAACAAAAAAGGGCAAAAAAGCCCCTTTTTAATGGGTAAATTTTTCAGTATTGAGATTGCTTAAAAATTAAGCTAAAACTAAGCATAACAGACCTGTGCTTTTTCTCTATAAAACATACATTTTATAGCATCAAGGCTTGTGTCATATTGTTTAGCAATGGTTTGCCAATCTGCTCCTTGCTCTTTTAGCACTTCAATTTCAATAACTTTGGCTTGTTTGTTAGCCTTGTTTTGCTGCTTAATATTATGCTGTTTTCTAAGTTCTACAAAATAATTATTTACACAAGATGGGCTTGCTCCAAGAATTTTAGCAATTTCTGCTTTTTGTTCTGCTGTAATTCTTTTTGATAAATCATAATTATCAATGATAAATTGAATGTTTTCTTGTTTTTTGGCTGCTGGAATTCGCATTTTAATCACCTTTTCTTATTTGTGCTAAATATTTTCTAATGGTTTTAACTGAGCAATTTAATTCTTTTGCTAATTTGGCTTTTTCTTCTTCTGATAATGGTGCTTTAACATTTGAAACATTTGCTTTTATGTATTCAAGTTTGTTTTTAATTTTTCTTTTTACAGTTGCATTGGTCTTGGCAAACTTGCCATTTCCATTGTATTCATCAACACAAAAATTTGTAATACTTTTGACAGTAGAATTGATTTCACTTTCTGTTTGGTGTCCATAATTTTCAGGATTTGCTTGAGATTTTAAGAACACAAACAAACGTTTTTTTAATTCTTCTTTGTTTTCTATTGCTGTTTTAAATTCTTTAGCCCATGCATACCCTTTGAATCTCAAATCTTCAAAGTTTTGGCAGTTTGTGCTGTTAGGGTCAAATTGATAATTTTCATTTTTACCTTTGGGATTGGGTGTCAAATCAACCACTGAAACAGGCTCTTTTTGTTGTTTTTGCTCTTCAATACCTAGCCAATTTTTAACCAGTTTTTCAAGATTATCTAAACTGTATGATGGCTGATCGTCATTTCTGTTAAAATCCCAACTCCAGCAGTAAGGGCTTTTACCATTAGTATTAATGTTGTTTAGGTCACCATTAAAAGCTTTATTGAGCAAGGCTCTAATTCTTTCAAATTGTTTAAATAATGCACTATTTTTGAAAATTGGCTTGTTGATGATATAGCCTACTTGTACTGAATTTTTGCAAGGGTGATAAATTGTATAATGTGGCTTGATTGCTGCCCTTACCTTTTCGACTAATTCCAAATCACACTTGTCTTCATCTATGTCAATCATTATGATCTGTTGGGCTTTACTGCCATTTAGTCTAATCCAGCCATAACATAAATTTTCATGGTCTTTAGCAGGCTTTGAAAACCAAGTTGTTTTATCTGGTGAAACTTTGATTTGTTTTAAGTTGCCAATAATGGCTTGTTTGGCAGTGATAACAGGTGTTGGCTCAAGTGCTAAAGGCTCTTGAGTTGTTGTTTTATGTTGTCTTTCTAACTGCTGTTTTAGTTGTTCTAGTTTGCTTTTTAATGCTGTTTGGCTTAAAATATAACTGTTAGCAGATGAAAAACTTCTTGAATCAGGGGTTAGAAGTCTGTATAATCTCATCTTGAAAATTTTCGAGGCCCCTTGAATAACGTACTAACTTTCCACAGGCAGAACGTGTTCATGGGGTTTGTTTTTTTTCTGTAATGTCTACATTATATGACAAAAAAATTTTAAAAGTCAAAAAATCAAAAAAAATTTTATCCTTATCTGTTTTTTGTTTAAAAAATGCACAAACTTCCCAAAACAAATCATATTATTAAAGTGATGATATTTGTTTAAAATATGAACAAAAATAGCTAAATTGTATAAAAAATATACTAACATGCCCCAAACATATCATATATATATCTAAGTGAAAAATATCTGCTTAGCCATGCTAAGCATCATGATCACAAACATACCAGGGCAAAGCCCAAAGTTTACAGCCTTGAGCATTTTCAGAAATCTTAGATGGTTGGGCATGGGTTTGGTAAAAGGAATTTTGATTGAAGAAAGATATTGATGAACGAGAGTGAGCGAAAAACCAAAAAAACAAATTTTTTTCAAAAAAGTCAAAAAAACACAAAAAAAATCAAATCGTTTGAGATCGTTAAACCTAGCCTAAAAAATCAAGCCAATAGGAAAGCCATATAGCCACTTTAAAGACATTGCTAAAGTGTTTGCTTGGCTAAAGTCTTAGATGCGTCAGAATGGCTTAAAATTGCTTAAACTGCATTTTTGGCTTTTTGGTGTGATTTTGATTAAAAAACCACCGTTCCGGTGGCTTGGTGTAGTTACTTAGGTTTGAAATTGATTGTTGGGTCTAGTATTGTAACTGTTGGTACAACATTATTTTCATTATTTTGTAATTTTTTGTGTAAATTTGATTCTTTAATTATATCATCCTTTTTGTTTTTTAGAGTATCTAACTTAAAATAATATGGACCTTTTAATTCTTCACAGTATGATATAGCCTTGTCTAATTCATCCACTGATGGATTAGTTTTTTTCAAAATTTTTTTGATAAAATTTTCTTTTTCTTCTTCAGTTAGTATACACATTTCATTTTCTCCAAGTTATTTTAAATTTGCAAAAAAACATTTTGTAATCAATGTGTTTTTTGTGTCTGTGTGAGTCATAAAATTAAAATATACACCATTTATTTTTTGTTTAGTACTAACAACACAGTTTTTCTTTTTATTTTGTTCTTTTTCTTCATTAACATCAAAAGCATGGTATATTAAGCATTTAAAAAATTCTTCACCATTTTGCTCTTCTAAGAAATCACACTCTTCTTGAGAATGATATGCAATTTGACCAATTGCATTATCATAAATTTGTTGAAGTTCTCTTTTTGCTTTTTCTTCTGCTTGTGCTTTTTTCATTTTCAATTCTCCTAATGAAATTAAAAATTGATTGTTTCTTGTTATTGTTTATTGTTGTTTTTTATTTATTAAATCTCTTTATTTAATATGTGTTATATGTTATCAGAATTTAAAAAATTGTCAAATTATCAAAAATTAACTAATTTTTTTAAAGAATCTTTATAGAATAAGGCTCTAACCAAATTTTATTTAATTAGAGCCTTAAAAAATATTTTTCAAAATTGATTTGATTGCCGAATTTTTACACAATTACTTTATCATTTCCACATTTTGAAATTAAATCTTCTAATTTAGCTTTTAATTGAATGATTGAGCCTTGCTCAATAATATTTTTATAAACTAAATCACCAATCTGAAAAATCATGGTATTGTGTTGTTTTTTTTCTAAATAAGATTTTCTATTCTGTTTTTCTCTTAAACTTTCCTTTCTTTTTTTGATTGTTTCTTTGTCTTTTTCAATTTCTTCTTGTAATTTTAATTTTTCAGAAAGTTGTAATTCAAACAATTCTTTAAGATCGTCCAAACTCTTTTCTAAATCATTTTTAAAATTTTTATCAGATGCATTATTCATAAAATTTTTACCTTTGTTAAATCTAAATAAATTCTAGTAAAATCAAGCCCTTCTGGCGATTGAAGAACCCGCAAATATAAATCCAGATGGATTTATGCAGGCAAAGGGCAATGCCCCTTGAACCCCAAATTTTTTTCACTGAAAAAAATTTGCAAAACTGCCAAAAGCAGTTTGATTTCTATCTGAATCAATTTTAAGAAATTCTAAAATTTATAATCAAGTTTTGCTGAATATTTTTCAAAAAATTAAATTTTACAATTTAATTTTGTCTGAATAAAAATTCAAATTTTTATTTATTCAATAAAAAATTCTTACACTTTACATATAAAGTTAAATTAACAAAATGGATAAATTAAAATTATGCAAAATGTCCACATATCAATGAATATCTTAAAAAAAGAAAACTATTCCCCTAGTCAAGGAAAAACTATTCAGCAATCAGCAGTTGCTAAACTGGCATACAATCATGGTGCAGACTATGGACCTTATCACTATTCAGCAAAGCAAAAAGATGACTTCATAAAGTCTTATATTCTTAAACCTGATAACAAGCCTTTTAGTTATGCCAATGCACAAGAAATGGCACAGGATTTAGAAGACTTGGATAAAAACAGAACTCAAAGTCAATATGGCTATAATTTGATAATTTCTTTGGACCATTCACTAAATTTAGAAACAAATGAAAAAATTTTGAATGAATTGATAAATGAGCAATTTACTAAATATGGTTTGGTTTCTGATATAGCAATTCACAACAAAAATAATTCAAATCTTCATGCACATGTTTTTGTGCCAATGCGAGAAATTGATAATGATGGAAAATTCAAAAAGTCAAAATTTCAAGGTGGATTTAAAAACAAAGATTTTAATTCAAATTTTCTTAGAGAAAGATGGGCTAAAAAAATAAATGCTGAAAGAAAAAAACTAGGCATTTTGGAAGAAGTTTCAACAAAATCAAATTCAGAAAAAATTCAAGAATTTTTAGACAAAGATGATGTAGTTTCAGCAGCAAAACTTGATTATGAAGTTGAAAAAAAACAAAGAAGAAAAAGAAGAAGAAGAGGCTCAAATCAGATAGAAATGAAAAAACGTTCAGCAAAAAAAGAGCAGGCAGAAAAA
>NZ_JBPDVG010000022.1:0-4339 GCF_051851525.1 Lonepinella sp. BR2357
TGCTTTCATTTTTCACTTTTACGCCGTTCGCAAAGCCATTGACGACACTGTTATCAAGGGTAATGTTTTTGTCAGCAATCAACGCTCCGTCCGCTAAACCAACGCCGTTGATAATGCTGTTTTTTGTATCTTCAGTTGCGGTGTATGAACTGTCTTTTTGATTGTCGCTTAAGGTGCCATTGATAATTTCGTAGGTTTTTTCTGTTGTATCATCGGTATAAGTGCCTCCTTTACCGATCACAATTTTGTCAATAGTTTCGTTGTCAGGGTTGCGAGTATTATCCGTAGAAATGCCTTCTTTGAGGTAAACCAACGTACCTGAATTTTCAAGTGCAGTATCATTTTCTACTTCAAAATAGTGATAATATTGTTCAGTACTTTCTTTTGTGTGTGTTTGTGCTGCATAATTTCCAACAATTAATGTTCCTGCCATTAAACCATAGTTTTGGATTTTATCACTATAACCAGACTTAAATGTATACTTACCAGTATATCCATTTTTAGTACCTTTACCTAAAATTGCTGCATGGTTACCTGAAATAATCCCAAGGTTTTTTATATTAGAACTAATGCTTGCATCAGAGAAAATACCGACCCCAGAGCCTAAAAATTCAACTGATTTGTAACCCGCATTGTTATTGGCTGCAAAGCTATGGTACATTGAAGTATAGCCACTAATCACACCACTATTATTAACCTTACCTAGGGTTGCCCCTTTCTTTATATCTGTATACCGTAAGCCATATTCAAATGCTGCAATACCACTACCACTGGCATAAATCCTTGTAGTCGAATATATACTTGCATTAGATTGATCCCAATTTAATGTGTTTTTTTCTGTCGTTGGTAAATGGTTACCTCTTGCGAGATTCCCTGATTGAATATGAGAAATAGCCAATTTCACTTCTTCTTCCGTAGGATCATTTTCACCACCTAAAGTATATTTTCCCGTTTTACTATGTAATTCGCCCGAAATAATCCCCTGATTGTGAACATCGCCTAATGAGGCTTCACCTTGAGAAATTGAAATAATACCGTCATAGTCTTTATATTTATTAGCGTAAGACACAATACCATTTCCCACACCCAATGCACTTAATTTCATATCGCCAAGATAGCCATCGCCTGATTGAATATCAGCATAACCAGTAATACGTCCAATATTATTAACATTATTCAGGCTACTTTTATTACTTTTAACAGAAGTGTTACGGGTGTCGGTAAATACGCTCACACCATTACCGCTACCAAAGCTCGTTGCTGATGAATTAAATTGATCGATATTTGAAACTTTTACATATTCACGTATATAACGTTCCCCAGGTTCTTTTGCAAAATTCTGATCTGCTTTACCAATATTATCACCCGAAGTTTGTTGCAAATAACCGCTGATTTTTCCGCTATTGGTTAGGTTACCCAATGTGGTTGCAGTAGGGTGTTTAACCGATTCGCCACTCAGTGCATATAACGAAAGTCCATTACCTGAACCTCTTGAAAATGTGCTTGTATTAGTAGCAAGATTGCTAGTTTGTAGTGTGACATGTCCAAGTAAAGAGCCACTATTATTCACATTATCTAGGCTAACTTGATTGATTTTATCATCGGGTCTAATAGACTGATCACTACTCCCTAATACAGTAGCTAAAGATACTCCATTACCTGACGCAGAAACATTATGATTATAATCTTTAATGATTTTTTCGGGTTCTATTTTAGCTAGGCTGGAAGCGGTAAAAGAACCTGAAAGTATGCCTGTATTATTTAAATTAGCCAAGCTAACTTGTACTGTCTTTGGTTCGTCATAACCTGCCGTTTTCTTACTATCTGTGTCAATGGTGCTATCAAGAGCAACAGAAGTATCGGTTGCCCCACTAAATGCATCAACACCATATTTCGCAATGGAAGTCACTGAAACGCCATTTGCATCGGAAAAAGCATAAATATGGGCGTTATTATTGGTTTCTTTGGCGGTGAGATTAGCTTCTCCTATGGCTGTTCCCTGATTATGAATGTTGTCTAGTGTGATAATCACATCATTTTTATTTGTTTGGGGGGTCCACCCAAAGGCATCAACAGCATTGCCTTGCCCTTGTGCAGAAATGATGCCCTCGGCTATGATTTTGCCTTGAATATAACCGTTATTGTCAGCACCTGTTTGTGGTATTTCACCATCATCATCAGCTGCATGTTCGCCATCTGCTGGATGACCATACCAAATAATCCGAACAGGATTGCCACTACGGTTTAACTCTCCTGTAATCAAAGATGAATTGCTCTCAGCTGTGAGAGTATCAACTTTAACAACGCTGTCCTCTGCATTGACAGTTGTTGTAGCCGTCTCTCCTTGCGTATAACTGAACGCAACACTTGGCAACGTGAGCCCCACCATGATGGCAATATGCGATAAAGCAAAAGTAGAAAGATTCTTCTTGTTAGGTAATGCATTGATGTTCATTATATTCTCCTTAATGTAACTAACAAAAATGTAGAGGTGAAAAAATGTAAAATAGAAGTGATAATGATTATTGCTTATTAAGAGGGGGGGTTGTCAATAAGAAATTTAAAATAAATAAAAAAGTGCGGTAAAAAAATCAAAAGTTTCTGATTTTTCACCGCACGCTATTGTAACCTAAACGGGGTCCCCGTCTTTGCCGCCTGAAAATGATTTAATTTGTAGGAAAATGGCGTCTGTCTGAGCGTAGCGAGTTCAGCCATTTTCCGTTAAGCAAATTTCACCATTTTCAGGAAACAATGCAAAATCGGGGGGGGTCTTTTGTTACTTTTCTTTGCACAAGCAAAGAAAAGTAAAATTAGAACGTATAATTCACCCCCGCATTCGCATTCCAAACATTCCCAGAAGAACGCATACTATTGCCAAATCCAACATCAAACCCAAGTCCACCAAGCAATTTGTATTGTGCAGATAATCCTAAACGTACCGCATCCGCATCTTTTTCATTGCTTACATCAAAGTAATTTACGCCATCAAAGCTGGCTTGTGTGGTTGGTTGTTTGGTGCTGTGTAAATAATCTACACTGAATACGGCGGACACTTTATTGCCTGAAAGCAAGGTGTGACTTACTGTGAAATCTTGTCCTACCATTAAATCAAGATTGTTATGACGTTGTTTTTGTACGCTTAACGCACCTACGCCTTGTTCGTTGATTTCATCAATGGTGACTTGGTTGTAAGCGATACCCACTTTCGGTTCAATTTTCACATTTTCACCGAGTGGAATAGCATATTTCGCTTGTGTATACACTGTCCACGCCGTTGGTTTGACTTTTACATCAAAGGTATGGCTGTCATAGTGGTTTTGAATATGACGCTGTCCTTTTAGGTTGGATTGGCTATAAGCCACGCCAGTATTCATCGTTAAATTACCTACGCCATAGGTTAATTGACCAGCCACATAGGTGGAGTTACCTTTTAAGTAGCTACCAGCTTGACCGTCTAATTTCTCGTGGCCTGCACCAAAAGCGATACCGGTAGTGAGATTATCGGTTACACCATATTTCACATTGACAACTGCATTGCTAGTGCTGCCTTTATCGGCGACGGTATCATAAGAACGTTGTGCAGTTGTGCCAGTTAAACTAGCCAATGCTTCACCTTGTTTTAATCGGTTGCCATTTTGTAATGTAGTATCCCGATAGGCTCTTAAACTGTCTAATGTAGCAACAGGTAGGGCACCATAGATATTATGATTTACCACATCATTGAGGTAGCTGTTAATTTCAGCGGTAGCCTCTTGTTCTGTTTTGTCCAAAATAGACGCAGAATTTTTTAATGGATTAACACCAGTGGCTTTCCAACTACCGACTAAGCTGCTATACGCATCGGTATAAGGTGTTGTAAAGGTTGATGTTGAGCCTGTATTTGGTGTTGTGCCACTGTTTGATTCAGATCCTGTGCCAGCGGTTTGACTGTCATCTTTGCTCGGTTCAGTACCCGCAGTTTGATTATCGTCTTTGCTAGGCTCAGTACCTGCGGTTTGACTATCGTCTTTGCTAGGCTCAGTACCCGCAGTTTGATTATCATCTTTGCTCGGTTCAGTACCAGCGGTTTGACTGTCATCTTTGCTAGGTTCAGTACCCGCAGTTTGACTGTCATCTTTGCTTGGTTCAGTACCAGCGGTTTGACTGTCATCTTTGCTCGGTTCAGTACCAGCGGTTTGACTGTCATCTTTGCTAGGCTCAGTACCTGCGGTTTGACTATCGTCTTTGCTAGGTTCAGTACCCGCAGTTTGACTATCATCTTTGCTCGGTTCAGTACCAGCGGTTTGACTGTCATTTTTGCTCGGTTCAGTACCAGCGGTTTGACTATCATCTTTGCTCG
>NZ_JBPDVG010000023.1:0-2804 GCF_051851525.1 Lonepinella sp. BR2357
AGGCTTTATATTGTTCCATATCATTATTAAAACCAGTTAAATAACGACGACCTGTCAGTTGGTTGATTTGCTCGTTAATTAAACGCTGTTCGTAATAACCGTCACCAAGGCGTTTTTGGGTTTTACTGTGATCATAACGGAGTTGATTAAACATGTAGTCGCTATTTAGCCATTGTATGTGGTAAATCATAAAAAGCAAATTAATCCTTATACCCGTGTTCTTTTCGCCATTTAACACATAAAGGTTGATCTTTTAGTATTTGATCTTCGCAAGCTGGTCCGCTTTCTAAATACCAACCTTTACTTTCCATACATAATGCATCCTTTGCTCTATCACTTTCACCTAATACAGGATCTATCCCACAACTACGCATATCCTTTTCCATTCTTTCTACATATTTGAAAAAACTATTAGGTTCACTTTTAGGATATAAATTATTAAAATTATGCAAATACCAACTAAAATGCTGTTTAGGGGGTTTAAATCCTCCCATTTCAAAAGAACAACTACTAATTACTAAAGTGGCTATACAAATACTAAACACTATCTTACAATTAATTAACATAAAAATACTCCTACTTATTAACCTTACTATTAAAATCAGAAATTGTTTTTTCTTTATGCATATACAATTCCTTATCTTTTCTGTAACCATCTTCTATACATTGTGGTTGCCCTAATCCGTGACAGTTATGTGATGATGAATTATCCCCAACGACATCTGTTAAAATATTCCACCAATTTTTGTTATAGACATTAGTTTTGGATGTTGCAGGATTCCCACCGATCAAAGTACCAACAGGATCATTTCCGTCATTTTCAAAAAGAATAGATTGCGTAGAAGAACCTTGTAATCCACTTAAAAACGTATTGGCACGAGTGACATCTGTGGCAGGTCCCACCATTTTTAAAGTAGTGTCAGATAAAATCCCTTTAGTTCGATTTTCTTCGGTATCTAACCGTTGCAAGGCATTACTAATCGTTAATGTACCACGGCTATGTGAGCCTAAATACAACCCTTTGTCGCCATAGGTTTGCATTAAATTTTCTGCTTGTTTAACCGAATTATCGCCTGATACGAAGAATTTCTGATAACCTGCAATCATCAATTCAGAAAGGAAATTATCAGCTTCTGGATGGTGGACAAAATAAAGATCTTTATAAATACGCTGATCAATTTTACCTGTTTCTGGATTGGTTTCGGCAATATAATTTTGTACGGCAAACTTCGCTGCCGCTTGTACATCATTAAAAATCCCATTAAATGCCACAAAGTATTTCGTGGTTTCTTTTCCAGTATTAGGATCAGTATAGGTAACAGGTTGAATATGTTTACGTTCTTCGTCTGAAAGTTCATAAAGTTTGTAAGTATTACGTCCTTTATTTCTTTCTGTTTTTAAATATTTTTCTCTATCAATGCCAAGCTTATCCGCTTCCTCATAAATAGCTTCTAATATTTGTTTGTCAGTTATAGGATTTCCATTTTCATCTGTTTCATATTTCATCATTCTATGCTCAGACAGCATCATTTTGTGATAGGATTCGTCAGTTAACCCTGCTACATTGGTCAAGAACGTGCGTTTAATAGCCGAACTCAATTCCACTTCGTTTTGTAACGATTGATAGTCAACTTGTTGCAAAGATTGAGCGTTTTCGGATGTGCCTTTAGTGACAGTTTCAATTTGACTTTTGCCTTGTTCACTTGCAATAGTAAACACGCCATCGCTGACTATCGCTTTGGTTACACTGGAATGATTTTCTTTTTCAGATGTATTACTTAGGGCATTCACTAGTCCAATTTTTGCCAAGGCATACATATCATCGCTATGTACATCATTTTCTCCTAAGCCAAATTTGACAGGGCTAGATGATTGTTTATTTGGATTGGCACCATTGAATGTTTCTCCGTTCTTTTCTCGATCTTTTCGATAGACTTCATTGAGCTTTTCATCTTCTTTTGATGTTTGATCGCGATTTATTGAAAAACCGCCTGCAAATCCCATTGAACTTGCTTGGGCATTAGAATAGTTTTGAATATCAGCAAAGGTAAAATCCAGTGCAGTGAGTCTATTTTTTTCTTTTGGTGCGGAAGAGATAATGGCTCCACCAATATTGCTGACGGTTCCATTTGCAGTAATATTATACCCATCATCCCCAGCAAAAATCCCAGCTTGCTGATTTACACTGGCATAATTTGAGTTGATTTTGGATTGGCTATAACTAGCACTCGCTGACACACCATAACCCACCGTTACTTGCCCACTTGCACTTTCTTGCTTGCCCTTGTAAGTTGCTGTATCTTGTAAACTCTCAATATTTAGATTCTCTGCATTGACGGTAATTTGTTTACCTACAACTTGTGAACTTTTAATATTGGTGTCTTTTTTGCTATCAATGGTTGTTTGGCTATTTTGACTACCTACATAGCTATTCACCCAAGCCTTACTATCACCATTGCCATAACCTTTTGCCACATTCCCACCTGCGGTCACGCCAAAGGAAAATCCACTTTGTCCATAACTCACCGCAACACCTGCATTCCAACCGCTAGATTTATTTTTACTGCGTTCATGGTGATTTTCATCCATGGCTAAAATATTGACATTATTTTGACTGCTTAAGTGAGTACCTTGATTGCCACTGACATCAGAACCCATAATCGTTAAATCATCGTTTTTCTCTGTACCTGTGGTGATAATATTAACTTTACCGCCAGCGTTGATTTGGCTTTTTTCAACCTTATTTCCATCAGTATGTTGGGTTTGCGTGTTCTTTTGTTTGCCATAGGTAATGGAAACACTGA
>NZ_JBPDVG010000024.1:0-2632 GCF_051851525.1 Lonepinella sp. BR2357
TGCATGGCTGTCGTCAGCTCGTGTTGTGAAATGTTGGGTTAAGTCCCGCAACGAGCGCAACCCTTATCCTTTGTTGCCAGCATGTTATGATGGGAACTCAAAGGAGACTGCCAGTGATAAACTGGAGGAAGGTGGGGATGACGTCAAGTCATCATGGCCCTTACGAGTAGGGCTACACACGTGCTACAATGGTGCATACAGAGGGCGGCGAAAGGGCGACCTGGAGCGAATCTCAGAAAGTGCATCGTAGTCCGGATTGGAGTCTGCAACTCGACTCCATGAAGTCGGAATCGCTAGTAATCGCAAATCAGAATGTTGCGGTGAATACGTTCCCGGGCCTTGTACACACCGCCCGTCACACCATGGGAGTGGGTTGTACCAGAAGTAGATAGCTTAACGGAAACGGGGGCGTTTACCACGGTATGATTCATGACTGGGGTGAAGTCGTAACAAGGTAACCGTAGGGGAACCTGCGGTTGGATCACCTCCTTACCGAAAACGAGAGACAATAAGTGTCCACACAGATTGGCTGATAGAAAAGAAAAAAGAAAGCAACGAGAATTACCCTACGGGTCTGTAGCTCAGGTGGTTAGAGCGCACCCCTGATAAGGGTGAGGTCGGTGGTTCAAGTCCACTCAGACCCACCACTCAAGAGAGTGACGTAGGAAAAAATTGGGGATATAGCTCAGCTGGGAGAGCGCCTGCCTTGCACGCAGGAGGTCAGCGGTTCGATCCCGCTTATCTCCACCAAACAAAAATCTTGTTGTCGTCATCATTGTTAAGTTAACTGAATTAAAAAAACAAAAAATTAGTTGATTTTAATAAAGTTAATTTAACAATGATGATAGGCGAGAGCCGATAATCTTATTGTTCTTTAAAAATTTGGAAACAAGCTGAAAACTGAGAGATTTTCGAGTTAATTTAATCATATAAATTAACACAAGAAAGTCTGAGTAGAAGAAAAATCTTGACTGAACAAAAGCAGTCAAGTGTTTAGTTGAACAGCAACATCATTTGTTTTTGAAAACATTTGAGGTTGTATAGTTAAGTGACTAAGCGTACACGGTGGATGCCTAGGCAATCAGAGGCGAAGAAGGACGTGCTAATCTGCGAAAAGTTTGGATGAGTCGATAAGAGGCGTTTAATCCAAAATATCCGAATGGGGAAACCCAGTAGATGAAGAATCTACTATCATTTACTGAATACATAGGTAAATGAGGCAAACCGGGAGAACTGAAACATCTAAGTACCCCGAGGAAAAGAAATCAACCGAGATTCTGTGAGTAGCGGCGAGCGAAAGCGGAGGAGCCGTTAGTGATAGTCAGTGAATTAGAAGAATAGACTGGGAAGTCTAGCGACACAGGGTGATAGCCCCGTATTCCAAAATTCACTGATAGTACTAAGCTAACACTAAGTAGGGCGGAACACGAGAAATTCTGTCTGAAGATAGGGGGACCATCCTCTAAGGCTAAATACTCCTGATTGACCGATAGTGAACCAGTACTGTGAAGGAAAGGCGAAAAGAACCCCAGCGAGGGGAGTGAAATAGAACCTGAAACCGTGTACGTACAAGCAGTGGGAGCGGATTTATTCTGTGACTGCGTACCTTTTGTATAATGGGTCAGCGACTTATATTTTGTAGCGAGGTTAACCGAATAGGGGAGCCGAAGGGAAACCGAGTCTTAACTGGGCGAATAGTTGCAAGGTATAGACCCGAAACCCGGTGATCTAGCCATGGGCAGGTTGAAGATTGGGTAACACTAATTGGAGGACCGAACCGACTAATGTTGAAAAATTAGCGGATGACTTGTGGCTGGGGGTGAAAGGCCAATCAAACCGGGAGATAGCTGGTTCTCCCCGAAATCTATTTAGGTAGAGCCTTATGTGAATACCTTCGGGGGTAGAGCACTGTTTCGGCTAGGGGTCCATCCCGGATTACCAACCCGATGCAAACTGCGAATACCGAAGAGTAATGCATAGGAGACACACGGTGGGTGCTAACGTCCATCGTGAAGAGGGAAACAACCCAGACCGCCAGCTAAGGTCCCAAAGTACTAGTTAAGTGGGAAACGAAGTGGGAAGGCTTAGACAGCTAGGATGTTGGCTTAGAAGCAGCCACCATTTAAAGAAAGCGTAATAGCTCACTAGTCGAGTCGGCCTGCGCGGAAGATGTAACGGGGCTAAAACTAGTCACCGAAGCTGCGGCATCAGTGGTAACACTGTTGGGTAGGGGAGCGTTGTGTAAGCGGAAGAAGGTGAATCGAGAGGTTTGCTGGACGTATCACAAGTGCGAATGCTGACATAAGTAACGATAAAACGAGTGAAAAACTCGTTCGCCGGAAGACCAAGGGTTCCTGTCCAACGTTAATCGGGGCAGGGTGAGTCGGCCCCTAAGGCGAGGCTGAAAAGCGTAGTCGATGGGAAACGGGTTAATATTCCCGTACTTGGATAAATTGCGATGTGGGGACGGAGTAGGTTAGGCAAGCAGCCTGTTGGATGGCTGTTTAAGCGTGTAGGTGGGGGATTTAGGCAAATCCGAATTCCTGATAACACTAAGGCGTGATGACGATTTCCCAAGGGAAAGAAGTTGTTGATACCACACTTCCAGGAAAAGCCACTAAGCTTCAGATTT
>NZ_JBPDVG010000025.1:0-1177 GCF_051851525.1 Lonepinella sp. BR2357
ACATGCTGGCAACAAAGGATAAGGGTTGCGCTCGTTGCGGGACTTAACCCAACATTTCACAACACGAGCTGACGACAGCCATGCAGCACCTGTCTCATAGCTCCCGAAGGCACTTTTTCATCTCTGAAAAATTCTATGGATGTCAAGAGTAGGTAAGGTTCTTCGCGTTGCATCGAATTAAACCACATGCTCCACCGCTTGTGCGGGCCCCCGTCAATTCATTTGAGTTTTAACCTTGCGGCCGTACTCCCCAGGCGGTCGATTTATCACGTTTGCTACGGGCACCAGACCTAAAGCCCAATCCCCAAATCGACATCGTTTACAGCGTGGACTACCAGGGTATCTAATCCTGTTTGCTCCCCACGCTTTCGCACATGAGCGTCAGTATCTTCCCAAGGGGCTGCCTTCGCCTTCGGTATTCCTCCACATCTCTACGCATTTCACCGCTACACGTGGAATTCTACCCCTCCCTAAAGTACTCTAGTTATCCAGTCTAAAATGCAATTCCCAAGTTAAGCTCGGGGCTTTCACATCTTACTTAAATAACCGCCTGCGTGCCCTTTACGCCCAGTTATTCCGATTAACGCTCGCACCCTCCGTATTACCGCGGCTGCTGGCACGGAGTTAGCCGGTGCTTCTTCTGTGACTAACGTCAATTGCTGTTTCTATTAAAAACAACTCCTTCCTCATCACCGAAAGAACTTTACAACCCGAAGGCCTTCTTCATTCACGCGGCATGGCTGCGTCAGGGTTCCCCCCATTGCGCAATATTCCCCACTGCTGCCTCCCGTAGGAGTCTGGACCGTGTCTCAGTTCCAGTGTGGCTGGTCATCCTCTCAGACCAGCTAGAGATCGTCGGCTTGGTAGGCCTTTACCCTACCAACTACCTAATCCCACTTGGGCTCATCCTATGGCATGTGGCCCGAAGGTCCCACACTTTAATCTTGCGATTTTACGCGGTATTAGCGACAGTTTCCCGTCGTTATCCCCCTCCATAAGCCAGATTCCCAAGCATTACTCACCCGTCCGCCACTCGTCAGCAAAGTGCAAGCACTTCCTGTTACCGTTCGACTTGCATGTGTTAAGCCTGCCGCCAGCGTTCAATCTGAGCCATGATCAAACTCTTCAATTTAAGTTCGATCGCTCAATAAACTGCTTGCTTTTAAATCGTACTTTC
>NZ_JBPDVG010000026.1:0-817 GCF_051851525.1 Lonepinella sp. BR2357
CAAATAAATTTTCTATACGATTCGTTGTCTTATCCATATTTAATTCAGGATATTTCTCAAAGGTAAATAAATAATCTTGATTGCGCAATAAACTCGTATAAGCACTCCTTAATTTACGATGTTTAAATAGATAATGACCTTTTTCATTAGGATATTCAGACCGTTCATCAATATAATCTTTATAATTTAAATACCAATGATGTAATTCACGATAGAACTCATTTTTTAAACTTGATTTTAATCTAGCTACTAATTCTTTTAATGCTATACCCGCTTTTGATTTAGGCTTTCTTGTTAATTTTCTGGTCACAATAGCAACTTGGTGAAATTGACATAATTGAATGGGTGTATCAAAAATATCTTTCAATAATCCACGTTTTCCATCACAGGTAATCGATTGTATTATATGACCTTTTTCTCTAAGACGATTGATTGCTACTGCGTAATATATGGCTTTCTCTGTTTTCACAATCTGATGATAAATTACTTTCTTCGTATGTGAGTCCATAAAGACCATTACACCAAACTTTCTACCAAAGAATGTCGTATCAATAATCAAGTTTAGATATTTGTTTTCGGATGGATTTAATGGGGTTTTAGGCGCTTTTAATAAATATCTTTGAATAGTTCTGACTGAACAATGATATTTTTCTGCTAATTGTTTATAGGATTGTTTTCCAACAGTATAATCTTGCCAAATATTACTTGATTCTAATTTCTTAGTAAGCGTAAAAGTTTTATGACAAGTACTACATTTATAGCGTTGAATATTGTTTTGAGTGCCATATTTCTGAATTGATGAATTTTGGCAAAAAGG
>NZ_JBPDVG010000027.1:0-620 GCF_051851525.1 Lonepinella sp. BR2357
TAACACTAAGGCGTGATGACGATTTCCCAAGGGAAAGAAGTTGTTGATACCACACTTCCAGGAAAAGCCACTAAGCTTCAGATTTATCTAAACCGTACTGAAAACCGACACAGGTGGTCAGGTAGAGAATACTCAGGCGCTTGAGAGAACTCGGGTGAAGGAACTAGGCAAAATAGCACCGTAACTTCGGGAGAAGGTGCGCCGGCGTAGATTGTAGTCTTTTACAGATGAAGGTTGAACCGGTCGAAGATACCAGCTGGCTGCAACTGTTTATTAAAAACACAGCACTCTGCAAACACGAAAGTGGACGTATAGGGTGTGATGCCTGCCCGGTGCTGGAAGGTTAATTGATGGTGTAATCGAAAGAGAAGCTCCTGATCGAAGCCCCAGTAAACGGCGGCCGTAACTATAACGGTCCTAAGGTAGCGAAATTCCTTGTCGGGTAAGTTCCGACCTGCACGAATGGCATAATGATGGCCAGGCTGTCTCCACCCGAGACTCAGTGAAATTGAAATCGCCGTGAAGATGCGGTGTACCCGCGGCTAGACGGAAAGACCCCGTGAACCTTTACTATAGCTTGACACTGAACCTTGAATTTTGATGTGTAGGATAGGTGGGAG
>NZ_JBPDVG010000028.1:0-554 GCF_051851525.1 Lonepinella sp. BR2357
ATTAGCACGTCCTTCTTCGCCTCTGATTGCCTAGGCATCCACCGTGTACGCTTAGTCACTTAACTATACAACCTCAAATGTTTTCCAAAACAAATGATGTTGCTGTTTCAACTAAACACTTGACTGCTTTTGTTCAGTCAAGATTTTTTCTTCTACTCAGACTTTCTTTCGAAAATCTCTCAGTTTTCAGCTTGTTTCCAATTTTTTAAAGAACAATAAGAAATTTTAAATAGATAAACAATGTTTCGTCTATCTACCAAATCATCTTTAATTGGCGTCCCCACGGGGATTCGAACCCCGGTTACCGCCGTGAAAGGGCGATGTCCTAGGCCTCTAGACGATGGGGACAACAGGTAAAGATAATTTGTTGTCTTTTATTATTCGCACTTCTTTTTTCGTTTCATTCGTTTCTCTTGCTCGACCTAGTAAGCAATGAAAAGTGCGGTCTTTTTCTTTCTTTGTTTACAATTATCAGCCAATCTGTGTGGACACTTATTGTCTCTCGTTTTCGGTAAGGAGGTGATCCAACCGCAGGTTCCCCTACGGTTACCTTG
>NZ_JBPDVG010000029.1:0-546 GCF_051851525.1 Lonepinella sp. BR2357
TTGTTCATATTTCAAAAAATTAGGTTAAAGCCAATTACTATAAGGCTTTAACCTGTTTTTTACCAACTATTTTGTCTACTATGCCGGGCTTTCAGCGGTCTGACGGCAATCAGACCACGTGAGCCTGACCAACCATGGGCGATTATAACACAAATAGCCACTTTTGAAAGTGGCTATTTGTTTTTTTGTATAGTATTTTGTGATAAAAATACAGTTGAAAGATTTATAGAAAGATTTATAATACAAGAAAGGGCGAACCGAAATCCGCCCTTGGTTGGGTTGCTATCTGACGATAGGGGTATCAGCAGTTAGCATGAAGATAATGATCAAGATGAGTAAAATCTTCAACCATTTCATACATCATCACCTCCTTAGATCGGTAAGATTTGGGAGGATATCGCTAACCCGAGTTCCAGTCGGGAAAGCGATAACACACCCGACCAACCACGGGCGATTATAACAGGCATAGTAGACAAAATAGTTGGTAAAAAACAGGTTAAAGCCTTATAGTAATTGGCTTTAACCTAATTTTTTGAAATATGAACA
>NZ_JBPDVG010000030.1:0-530 GCF_051851525.1 Lonepinella sp. BR2357
CTGACAAAAACATTACCCTTGATAACAGTGTCGTCAATGGCTTTGCGAACGGCGTAAAAGTGAAAAATGAAAGCACATTTACCGCCAAAGACAGTACTATCAATGCCAATGGATCCAAAATCAAAACGAGTGCAACAACAAACTATGATCCTTTAGCCATTGTCGGTGATGAAAACAAAAACACCGTCAATCTCAATGGAAAAACTGTTGTGAATGGCAATATCGACCTTAAAGCGGGTGACGACCAACTCACTATTGCTTCTAGCGATATACAGATGAACGGTAGCAAAATTGATATGAATGAGGGTACAGATACCGTTACCTTTGGTGAAACAGTTTCAACATCAGGTACACCAATCCGTGTTAATTACGATATTCTCAATACCGAAAAATTAGTCATCAATGCTTTAACTGAACTTTATCCTGATATTGCGATTCGAGGTGTCGATACCATTGATTTAAATGGCAAATTAGTTTATCAAGTGAATAAAGTTGATGATGATAGCTATCAACATGCCTTAGCTAAAAAT
>NZ_JBPDVG010000031.1:0-476 GCF_051851525.1 Lonepinella sp. BR2357
TCATCTTTGCTCGGTTCAGTACCAGCGGTTTGACTGTCATTTTTGCTCGGTTCAGTACCAGCGGTTTGACTATCATCTTTGCTCGGTTCAGTACCAGCGGTTTGACTATCATCTTTGCTCGGTTCAGTACCAGCGGTTTGACTGTCATCTTTGCTCGGCTCAGTACCAACGGTCTGACTATCATCTTTGCTCGGTTCAGTACCAGCAGTTTGATTATCATCTTTGCTCGGTTCAGTGCCAGCGGTTTGATCATCATCTTTGCTAGGCTCTGATTCATCTTCTGGTGGTGTAGTTGGTTTGACAAATACATGTAATTTACCGTCTTTAAGTTCTGCGGCTTGCATCACATTGCTTGATTTATAGTTTACCTTACCATTGTCTTTAAATTGATTTGAGCCCAAATCAATCGTATGTTCGGCATCACTGACATCAATCAATAATTCATTGCCATCAGTACCATTAATGGTAATATCTTT
>NZ_JBPDVG010000032.1:0-426 GCF_051851525.1 Lonepinella sp. BR2357
ATTACAAGGATAGGTTTGATAAATTTGCTCTTTCTTCTCTCTCAACTGTTGAATTTGCTGGCCAGAAAGATCTTCAGAACGTTTAGGAAGATTATTCTCCGTGATATAACTTTCCATTTTCGCCACACATTGATTGAAATCAGTTTTTAAGCGATCAAAATTCATCATATAATCACGCTCTTGCTGTTGCCATTTTTGCTGTAACGCTGTTTTATAAATGGAACAAACAGAACCTTCTCGTTGATCCAACTGGCAATAGCTGTTGTCCTTGAGTAAATCAGGATAGGATTTAGCTAACAGTTCTTTTAAGCCTGCTTGATAATATTTAGCGTAAAGAGCACGGAGGAATAGCCAATCACGTTTTTCTTTATTGTGTTTTTTGTCATAATCACTTTCTTTCCTTTGATCAAAATACATCCAATCATC
>NZ_JBPDVG010000033.1:0-358 GCF_051851525.1 Lonepinella sp. BR2357
TTTTGCCTAGTTCCTTCACCCGAGTTCTCTCAAGCGCCTGAGTATTCTCTACCTGACCACCTGTGTCGGTTTTCAGTACGGTTTATAATAGACTGAAGCTTAGTGGCTTTTCCTGGAAGTGTGGTATCAACAACTTCGCTCCCTTAGGAGCTCGTCATCACGCCTTAGTGTTATCAGGGATTCGGATTTGCCTAAATCCCCCACCTACACGCTTAAACAGCCATCCAACAGGCTGCTTGCCTAACCTTCTCCGTCCCCACATCGCATCTATT
Source organism: Lonepinella sp. BR2357 (assembly GCF_051851525.1). NCBI lineage: Bacteria > Pseudomonadati > Pseudomonadota > Gammaproteobacteria > Pasteurellales > Pasteurellaceae > Lonepinella > Lonepinella sp. BR2357. Next base: position 273 of record NZ_JBPDVG010000033.1, read on the forward strand.
ACAAGTACGGGAATATTAACCCGTTTCCCATCGACTACGCTTTTCAGCCTCGCCTTAGGGGCCGACTCACCCTGCCCCGATTAACG
>NZ_JBPDVG010000034.1:0-328 GCF_051851525.1 Lonepinella sp. BR2357
GAAGAACTTGCCGCTGAGGCTGAACTATCTGCTGCAGACGCAGAGGAGCTTGCTGCGGACGCTGAACTATCTGCTGCACTTGCTGAAGAACTTGCTGCTGACGCTGAACTGTCTGCTGCACTTGCTGAAGAACTTGCCGCTGACGCTGAACTGTCTGCGGCACTTGCTGAAGAACTGGCCGCTGACGCTGAACTGTCTGCTGCACTTGCTGAAGAACTTGCCGCTGATGCGGAGCTATCTGCTGCACTTGCTGAAGAGCTTGCTGCTGAAGCTGAACTATCTGCCGCACTTGCTGAAGAACTTGCTGCTGAAGCTGAACTGTCTGCTG
>NZ_JBPDVG010000035.1:0-315 GCF_051851525.1 Lonepinella sp. BR2357
AACTCTGATTGGCGACAACATTGGAGCCGTTGATATTGACGCTTTTATTTTCAGAGAAAATAGACACATTTTCACCACTGATATCACTAGATTCAACTTGGCTGATATTGTGATAATGCCGTTTTATTTCTGTGGTTTTGCTCAACCAGCCTTTATGCGTGGTTTTGACTGCACTCGCCACTTGTTCTTGTTGCTTGCCTGCATGGATATTCACTTCTCCCTGTGAACCAATAACCACATTGCCTTGTTCACTATTGATTTCCGCTTGTCTTATATCGACTTGTTGTTTGCCAATGAGTGTAAGGTTATCTTTGG
>NZ_JBPDVG010000036.1:0-300 GCF_051851525.1 Lonepinella sp. BR2357
ATCAACAATGTAAGCAAGTTTTAAAAACGAATGAGAAACTTGTAGGTCAACTTTTTAAACAACAACGACACGAAAGGGAAGTGGAAGAGAATCCTAAATTAATCATTGATACCATTGCATTAAGTCATAAATATTATAATTTTTTGGAAAATTGTGCCAATGCTATGGTGGCATGGCTACTTGCCGAGCCTGTTTTCCCGAAAACAGCAGAAAGAAATACTTATCAACAATTTAACACTTGGTGGAATGACAATTATGAGAAAGATAATTTTCTCTCAGAGTATTCAAACGGTATTTTAT
>NZ_JBPDVG010000037.1:0-298 GCF_051851525.1 Lonepinella sp. BR2357
ATCAGTGGTGAAAATGTGTCTATTTTCTCTGAAAATAAAAGCGTCAATATCAACGGCTCCAATGTTGTCGCCAATCAGAGTTTACGGATTCAAGCGAAAAATGGCGTAAATATCACCGCAGATAGCAATCGCTATTACGAAGAAAATTATCAACAGAAAACCAAATCAGGCTTAATGAGTTCAGGTGGAATTGGGTTTACTGTTGGGAAAAAGCAAGAAGATGTTGACACCGATAACACACAATACAGTGCGGTGGGCAGTCAAGTTGGTAGTCTGCATGGCAACACTCAAATCATCA
>NZ_JBPDVG010000038.1:0-297 GCF_051851525.1 Lonepinella sp. BR2357
GGCATTACAGCATTTCACTTCTGAGTTCGGCATGGCGTCAGGTGGGGCTACTGCATTATGACCATCAGGATTATTCCTTTGATGACTTTCTATTTCTTATTCTTCGTTCTTCTCTTTTCGATTTTTCAATCTTCTTTAATTCGAAACAAGCTGTTACTGATTCTTTTCTCTTTTGTCTGTGTTTTAGTTTATTTAATTTTGATTTAGTTTTACTTACTTCACCCAAAAACACTTGAGCGTTGTATAGTTAAGCCTCTCGGGCAATTAGTATGTGTTAGCTCAACGGCTCGCACCGCT
>NZ_JBPDVG010000039.1:0-297 GCF_051851525.1 Lonepinella sp. BR2357
TTCGAACCCCGGTTACCGCCGTGAAAGGGCGATGTCCTAGGCCTCTAGACGATGGGGACAACAGGTAAAGATAATTTGTTGTCTTCGCACTTCTTTTTCATTCATTCGTTTATCTTGCTCGACCTAGTAAGCAACAGTTTAAAGTGCGGTCTTTTTTTCTTTCTTTTCTACTTTCTATCAGTCAATCTGTGTGGACACTTATTGTCGCTCGTTTTTCGGTAAGGAGGTGATCCAACCGCAGGTTCCCCTACGGTTACCTTGTTACGACTTCACCCCAGTCATGAATCATACCGTGGT
>NZ_JBPDVG010000040.1:0-279 GCF_051851525.1 Lonepinella sp. BR2357
AGACTTTCTTGTGTTAATTTATTTTTATACAAATTAACTCGAAAATCTCTCAGTTTTCAGCTTGTTTCCAAATTTTTAAAGAACAATAAGATTATCGGCTTTCGCCTATCATCATTGTTAAATCAACTGTTTTTATTAGGGCGTATGCAATACGCCCCTACAATTTACTTAACAATGATGATGACAACAAGTTTTTTGGTGGAGATAAGCGGGATCGAACCGCTGACCTCCTGCGTGCAAGGCAGGCGCTCTCCCAGCTGAGCTATATCCCCAATTTTT
>NZ_JBPDVG010000041.1:0-276 GCF_051851525.1 Lonepinella sp. BR2357
CTAAAAATGCCAATATCACAGGGGTAGAAAGCGATTACGAAAGCAACTACAAATATCAAATGAAACAAAGTGGGTTAACGGTAGCGGTAAACATTCCAGCTTTACAAGCCTTGCAAAGTGCCATTGCTACGGTGAAATCAATAAAAACCGTTGGGCAAAGCAAAGATGACCGAATTAATGCGTTAGCGGCGGCGAATGTGGGTTTTGGTGCAGTAAGAACCTATGAACAGGGAAAGGATTTATATAAAAATCTACAAGAAAACGGCATAGATGGCT
>NZ_JBPDVG010000042.1:0-266 GCF_051851525.1 Lonepinella sp. BR2357
CTTAACTAGTACTTTGGGACCTTAGCTGGCGGTCTGGGTTGTTTCCCTCTTCACGATGGACGTTAGCACCCACCGTGTGTCTCCTGAGTATCACTCTTCGGTATTCGCAGTTTGCATCGGGTTGGTAATCCGGGATGGACCCCTAGCCGAAACAGTGCTCTACCCCCGAAGGTGTTCGCTCAAGGCTCTACCTAAATAGATTTCGGGGAGAACCAGCTATCTCCCGGTTTGATTGGCCTTTCACCCCCAGCCACAAGTCATCCGCT
>NZ_JBPDVG010000043.1:0-266 GCF_051851525.1 Lonepinella sp. BR2357
GGCATAGTAGACAAAATAGTTGGCACTTTTTTATACACTATGCTCTAGTAGACAAAATAGTTGGTTTTGGTTATTTTTAATAATTAGAATCAACTATATTTATTCAAAAAATCATTTATAAACATAATCTTATTCTTTTTAGATAATCCGTGATGAACAATAAGTTTTTCTTTCAGTTTATCAAATAAATTTTCTATACGATTCGTTGTCTTATCCATATTTAATTCAGGATATTTCTCAAAGGTAAATAAATAATCTTGATTGCG
>NZ_JBPDVG010000044.1:0-264 GCF_051851525.1 Lonepinella sp. BR2357
TCGCAGAAATTACCGCACCTCGGCTATCAATATCTGCATCACTGGCAACCAAATAAACCTGTGGCACAAGTGCGGTGATTTTTTCACCTGTTTTTAGGGTGATGTCTTTGTTGACCAACCACACCATATCTGTGGTTAATTCTGACATTTGTTTGGCCGTTAATCCAACGCCTACGGACAAATTAAAGTCTTTGGCATATTTTACCCCTGCGTTCATTAAGGCTTTATATTGTTCCATATCATTATTAAAACCAGTTAAATAAC
>NZ_JBPDVG010000045.1:0-256 GCF_051851525.1 Lonepinella sp. BR2357
CCCAATTCCGAACCACAATCCCCCTCATATTTAGTCGGCTCTTTCAAAAAAGTGAGTTGAGCATTCGCCGCATTCACACAATTTTCATCAAATTTGACAAACTGTTGTTTAAATTGCTGGACTAACTTTTCTCCTGCCTCTTCTGGCGTTTTCGCCCCACCTAGTTTTTGCATTGTAAAGCCATTCAGGCTTCCCCCTCTTGGTTTTTTTGCCTTGTCGATCATAACGTCACACAATCTAAGCGTTAAACTGCGTT
>NZ_JBPDVG010000046.1:0-252 GCF_051851525.1 Lonepinella sp. BR2357
TTCTTCAACCTGTGGAACAAGAATGGGCAAATATTAATTGGCAACAGGGAATCAATAAACTAATAAACATTAATTCAGATTTGGGGTGGCTTGGATGGAATAAGCGAAACGAATTTGAGGATCAGCCAACATTAAAGGATCTGCTGTCAGCTTATTTAGCAAAAAACGATGATTGGATGTATTTTGATCAAAGGAAAGAAAGTGATTATGACAAAAAACACAATAAAGAAAAACGTGATTGGCTATTCCTCC